>JBEEOG010000106.1:0-3132 GCA_041191745.1 Pseudomonadota bacterium
GGGCACATCACGCAGTCGGTTTCCTTGAACAGCAGCCGATGCCCCAGCCAGCCGTTATAAACCATCCCCGACACCTTGTGCTGCGCGACCTTGGGCATGCCCGTGGTGCCGCCCGTGTGGAAATAGGCCGCCACACGATCCGCCGTCTGATCTGCAAAGGTCAGCCGGTCACTCGGCTGCCGCGCCAGTTCGGCGTTGAAGTTCAACACGTTGGCCGTGTGCGACACGGGGTTCTTCGGCCGGATCAGCGGCACGATCCACGACTTCGGCGGGGCGAGGTAGCGGACAAGGTCCACCTCCAGCACCGTCTTGACCGACGGCGCGTGCTTCACCGCCTCGGCCACCTTCTGCGGCACGTCGGTCTTGGGAAAGCCCTTCAGCGTGACCACCACCTTCGCCTTCGTCTCGCGCAGGATGGCGCTGATCTGCTCGGGCTCCAGCAGCGGGTTGATCGGGTTCACGATCCCCGCGATGGACCCGCCCAGCAGCGTCACCGCCGTCTCAAGGCTGTTGGGCAGCACATAGGCCACCACGTCCTTTTCCCCCACGCCAAGGCTGCGGAACAGGTTCGCCGCCTGCGTCGCCTTCGCATGCAGGTCGTTCCACGTCAGCGTCTCGGCCTTTTCCTTGGGCCCCGACAGGATCTGATAGCTGATCGCCGGGCGCGTCCCGTGCGCGGCCTTCGTCCGGCTCAGGAATTCGTGGATCGACCGCGCTGCCCCGCGCGCGCCCCACGGCATCTCGCCCTCGATCGCCTTCACATCCGCAAGATTGGCGAATTCACCCATGACGCATCCTCCCCTGACGCCCCCCTTGTTCCTCCCGGGGGATTTCAAGCGAATGTGATGATTGTGGCCCCGCACCGCAAGGCCGCCGGGCAAACGAAACGCAACGTCAGAATGACGTCACGCCTGTCCGTCGGTGAATTGCAGCCGCGCCAGCCGCGCATAAAGCCCGCCTTCGGCCACCAGCGCCTCATGCGTGCCTTCCGCAACGATGCGCCCCTGATCGAAGACGACGATCCGGTCCGCCCGCTTCACCGTGGCCAGCCGGTGCGCCACGACCAGCACGGTCCGCCCTTCGGCCAAGCTCTCGACCGCCGCCTGCACCGCCCGCTCGGATTCCGCATCGAGGGCCGAGGTCGCCTCGTCCAGCAGCAGCACCCGTGCATCCCGCAGGATGGCCCGCGCAATCGCGATCCGCTGCTTCTGGCCGCCTGACAGCATCACCCCCCGCTCGCCCAGCCACGAGTCATAGCCCTGCGGCAAGGCGCTCAGGAATTCATGCGCCGCCGCCGCCCGCGCTGCGGCCTCGACCTCGGCATCCGTGGCCTCGGGCCGGCCAAAGCGGATGTTCTCGCGCGCCGAGGCGGCAAAGATCACCGGGTCCTGCGGCACCATCGCGATGGCGCGGCGGAAATCGGCGCGGCCCATATCGCGCAGGTCGATCCCGTCAAACCGCACCGCCCCCGCCTGCGGATCGTAGAACCGCATCAGCAGTTGCAGGATCGTCGTCTTCCCCGCGCCCGACGGCCCGACCAGCGCCACCGTCTCGCCCGGCGCAACGCGGAGCGACACGCCGTTCAGCGCCGAAACCTCGGGCCGGGCGGGATAGCGGAAGGTCACGTCGTCAAAGACGATCTCCCCCCGCACCGGACGCGGCAGCAGCTTGGGCGTCCCCGCATCCAGCACCGTATCCTCGGCGTTCAGCAACTCCACCAGCCGCTCCGTCGCGCCCGCTGCCCGCTGCACCTCGCCCCAGATCTCGGACAGGGCCCCGACGGCCCCCGCCACCATCACGGCATAGATGACGAACTGAACCAGCTCGCCGGGGCTCATCACCCCCGCCCGCACGTCGCGCGCGCCGATCCACAGGACACCCACGATCCCGGTAAAGGTCAGGAAGATCACGATCACCGTCATGATCGCGCGCACCCGTGTCCGGATGCGCGCCACGTCAAAGGATTTCTCCGTCACCTCGGCAAAGGCGGCCTTGGTCAGCCCTTCGTGCGTGAAGGCCTGCACCGTCTGCACCGACGACAGCGCCTCCGACGCCGACCCCGAGGAATTCGCGATCCAGTCCTGCGCCTCGCGGCTCAGCCCCCGCAACCGCCGCCCGAGGATCACGATGGGCACCACCACCGCCGGCACGATCAGCAGCACCAGCCCCGTCAGCTTGGCCGAGGTCAGGAACAAAAGCACCAGCCCCCCCAGCAGCATCAGCACGTTGCGCAGCGCGACCGAGATGGACGACCCGATCAGCGACAGGATCAGCGTCGTGTCCGTGGTGATGCGCGACAGCACCTCGCCCGTCAGCAGCCGCTCGAAAAAGGCCGGGCTCATCCCCATCACCCGGTCGAACACGGCGCGGCGGATGTCCGCCACCACCCGTTCGCCCAGCTTGGTAACGAAATAGTAGCGCACCCCGGTCCCGATGGCCAAAAGCGCCGCGATCAGCAGCGCCGCGCCGAAGTAACGGTCCAGAATGGCGACATCCTGATTGAACCCGTCCACCACCCGGCGCACGGCCAAGGGCAGGATCAGGCTCATCCCCGCCGTGATCACCAGTGCGCCCAGCGCCAGCGCCGTCATCACGCGATAGGGCCACAGGAACGGGGCCAACCCGCGCAATGCGCCAACGCGTTTGGATGCCGCGCGCTCTTCCGCCTTCTCGTCTCTGGCCATGAATTCTTCCTGTTCCGCGCCATGGGGTTTAGGCAAGTCCCGGCGCAGCGGCAAGGGCGGCATCGCCGCGCACCCCTGTCCCTTCCCCCATCCCTGTGCCAGACTGCCCGCAACAGGAGATCACATGTCCGTCACCACCCTCGTCTTCGATGCCTATGGCACACTCTTCGACGTGACAGGCGCCGCGCGTCACGTCGCCGCCGAATTTCCCGCCCTCGCGGCGGTCTGGCCCCGGCTGGCCGATGACTGGCGCCGCAAGCAGCTGGAATACACCTGGCAGCGCACGATGACGGGGCAATACGCCCCCTTCGATCAGGTGACGGCCGAGTCGCTGGACTGGGCCCTCACCACCCATGGCCTCACGGACCCCGCGCTTCCCCCGCGCCTCCTCGCCCTCTTCGACCGCCTTCCCCCCTTCCCCGAGGCGCTGGAAACTCTCACCCATCTC
>JBEEOG010000107.1:0-8215 GCA_041191745.1 Pseudomonadota bacterium
GGCCGCGAAGGGCAGGGCGAAGGACAGGATCACGCCGGCCACCAGCGCCGCGATCAGGCTGCCGTCCAGCCCGTGATCGGCGACCGAGACGCCGCCCTTGAAGCCGATGGCGAAGAGCAGATAGATCGACAGCGCCTTGGCGGCGGCCTCCGGCACGCTGAGTTCCGACCGTGCCAGCGCGGCGAACAGGCCCAGCGCGAAACACAGGATCATCGGTGTCAGCAGGTTGGCCGAAGCCAACGCCAGGATGTCGCCCATGCTGTCCCCCATCTTTGTTGTGCGCGGTATAACGCGAAACGCGCCGATGTGAAGCCGCCGCAGCGCAGAAAAGCCGTGGCGGGCATCGCGCCCCGCGCCCCGTCATGCTGACCGTCAGGCCGCGCCTTCAGACGGGGACGAAGCCGCCGCGCCCGGGTTCGTACTGCTCCAGCCCGCCCTCGCCCGTATCGGTCCACAGGCCATGCAGCGTCAGACGGTCATCCTCGACCGCCGCGCGGACGAAGGGAAAGGTCATCAGGTTTTCCAGACTGACCAGCACCGCCTCTTTTTCCAGCGCGCGCAGGCGGTCGGCGGGGGCCAGATCCTTCACCCGCTCGAACCCCCGCCGCAGGATGTCCATCCAGCGCCCGACGAAGGAGGACTGCGCCTCCAGCTCCGGTGCCGCGCCGCAGCACATGTCGTGGCAGCCCTTCACGCCGCCGCAGTTCGAATGGCCCAGCACCACGATATGCGCGACGCCCAGCCCCGTGACGGCATATTCCACCGCGGCCGAGGTGCCGTGATACTGCCCGTCGGGATTGTAGGGGGGGACGAGGTTGGCCACGTTGCGGTGGATGAAGAATTCCCCCTCGTCCGCCCCGAAGATCGAGGTGACATGCACGCGCGAGTCGCAGCAGGAAATCACCATCGCGCGCGGATGCTGCCCGCTTTCGGCCAGACGGCGGTACCACGCCTTGTTGTCCTGATAGGTCGTCGCGCGCCAGCCGTGGAAGCGGCTGGCCAGATAGGCAGGAAGGGGACGGGCCTGTTGCATGGATCATCGCTCCTGCGGTCGCGTTCCCGCCCCTTACGCCCCGGATGCGGAAAATTCGAGGGGTCATATGCAACGGCACTAATGTTTTCTTCAGCCCATCCGATCAGAGTCATGGCGGGTGTGTGAAGGAAGGAGTGTCCGCGATGCGAACGGACGCTGCGGATACGGTCCGCGTGCTGGTCCCGCGCGAGCGGGTCGAGGAAGATCTTGAACCGATCGTGTCGATCTATCGCAACCTCGGGTCCGATTCCGGTGCCTCGGTGGTGCAGCGGGCGCTCAGCGATCTGGGGCTGGCGCTGGCGGTTCTGGCCGACCGCATGTCGCGCCGCCAGCCGGCCGAGGTGCGCCCCGCGCTGCGGCGGGTCGAGGGGATGGCCAACGGGCTGGGCTTCGTGACGCTGGTCGCCGTCTGCGGCGATCTGGACCGCTGCGTCGAACGGGGCGATGCCACGGCTTCGGCCGCGGTCTGGGCGCGGCTCTGCCGTGTCGCCGAACTCGCGCTGGGGATGGAGGCTTGCGGCGGCGACGGGGCGCGCTAGGCTCGGCCCCGACATGATCTGCCCCCGACCTGCCGGAGTTGCCGATGCCGCCCGCCTTTGCCGCCCCCTCTGCCACAGTCCGCGTCCTGCATGTCGTGGCACCCGATGCCCTGCCGGACTGGCTGGCCGCCCAGCCCGCCCCGTGGCGGGAATGGCTGACGGCATCGGGCTTTGATGCGGGCTTGGGCGAAGTGCGGCTTCTGCCCGCGCCGGATGGCACGGTGGCCGCTGCCGTGGCGGGATTGGGCAGCGACAAGGCCCGCCGCCGCCAGCGCTTTGCCTTGGCCAAGGCGGCTGCGGGGCTTCCGGCGGGCGACTGGCGGATCGACGGCGACCTGACGCCCGCCCAGCGGGACGAGGCTGCGCTGGCCTTCCTGCTGTCGGGCTACCGCTTCGACCGCTACCGCAAGGCCGACCCCAAGCCCGTCGCGCGGCTGGTCTGCCCCGAAGGCTGCGACGCCCCCCGCCTGCTGGCCATGGCCGAGGCCGAATTCCTGACCCGCGACCTGATCAACACCCCCGCCGCCGACATGGGCCCGCAGGAACTGGAGGACGCCTTCCTGTCGCTCGCCGCCCGTTTCGGCGCGGCGACGCAGGTGATCCGCGGCGATGACCTGCTGACGCGGAATTTCCCCATGGTCCACGCCGTGGGCCGCGCCAGCCCGCGCGCGCCGCGGATCATGGAGATGCGCTGGGGCAGCAAGGGCCCGCGCCTGACGCTGGTGGGCAAGGGGGTCTGCTTCGATACGGGCGGTCTCGACCTCAAGCCCGCCTCCGGCATGGGGCTGATGAAGAAGGACATGGGCGGTGCCGCCACCGTCATGGGGCTTGCACAGATGGTGATGGCGCTGGGCCTGCCCGTCCGGCTGCGGGTGATCGTGCCTGCGGTGGAAAACGCGGTGGCGGGCAACGCCATGCGCCCGCAGGACATCCTGACCTCGCGCAAGGGCCTGACGGTGGAGGTGAACAACACCGATGCCGAAGGCCGCCTGATCCTTGCCGATGCCCTTGCCTGGGCGGTCGAGGAGGAGACGGATGCCCTGATCTCGATGGCCACGCTGACGGGGGCGGCGCGGGTGGCGGTGGGGCCGGACCTCGCGCCCTATTTCACCGATGACGACGCGATGGCGGCAGCGGTCGAAGGCGGCGCGAAGGCGGGCTTCGATCCGGTCTGGCGGCTGCCCTTCCATGACCCTTACGACAAGGTCATCGAACCCGGCATCGCCGATCTCGACAACGCGCCGGGCTTCGGTTTCGCGGGGGCGATCACGGCGGCGCTGTTCCTGCGCCGCTTCGCGGGCGAGGCGCGCTACATGCATTTCGACATCTATGGCCATTCGCCATCGGACGCGCCCGCGCGGCCCAAGGGTGGCGTGGGGCAGGGCGCGCGGGCGGTCCTCCTCGGCCTGCCTGCCATGCTGGGGCTGTAGATGGACCGCCGCCTGACGCCCTTTTCGGGACGCGTGGCGCTGGAGTCTTTGCGCGGCAGGCTCGACGCGCCCGCCTTCGTGGCGGGCGAGGCGGCAGGGGTCGCGCTGCCCGTGGCCGATCTGCTGGCCGCCCCCGATGGGGCGCGGGACCGGCAGGTGCTGATGGGCGATGCGGTGACGGTGATCGAACGCCGCGCGGCCCATGCCTTCGTGCAGGCGGCCAAGGACGGCTATTGC
This sequence comes from Pseudomonadota bacterium, assembly GCA_041191745.1. Classification (GTDB taxonomy): domain Bacteria; phylum Pseudomonadota; class Alphaproteobacteria; order Rhodobacterales; family Rhodobacteraceae; genus Paragemmobacter. The sequence continues at coordinate 3,240 of JBEEOG010000107.1, forward strand.
GGCTGGCTGGCCGAGGCCGCGCTTGGCCCGCCGCCTGCGCCCACCCATTGGGTCGCCGCTCCCGCCACGCATCTCTATTCCGCGCCCCGGGTGCAGGCACCGGAACGCGCGTCGCTGCCCCTCACCGCCCGCGTGACGGTGACGGGCGAGAGCGGCGCTTTCTCCGAAACGCCGCAGGGCTTCATCCCGCGCGCCCATCTGCGCCCCTTGGGCGACTGGCACGCGGATCCCGCGACGGTGGCCGAAGGCCTGCTCGGCACGCCCTATCTCTGGGGCGGGAACAGCCGCGCGGGGATGGATTGCTCGGGCCTCGTGCAGCTTGCCTTCCATGCCTGCGGGAAGGACTGCCCCGCCGACAGTGACCTGCAACAGGCGGTGGGTGCGCCCCTGCCGGAGGATGCGCCCTTGCGCCGGAACGACCTGATCTTCTGGAAAGGCCATGTCGCGCTGGCGCTGGACGGGGCGCGCCTGATCCATGCCAACGGCCACAGCATGTCGGTCGCCGTCGAAGGCATCGCCGAATGCATCCCCCGCATCGCCGCGCAGGGCGGCGGCCCCGTCACGGCGCGGCGCAGGCCCGAACCCTGACCCTGCCTTCCTCTTCGTCCAAATATCCTGCGGGGGGAGGCGCCCGGAACGGGCGGCGGGGGGCTGCAAAAGCCCCCCCTTGCGCGGCCTCAGTCCACGGGACGGATCAGCTTCTTCTCCAGCACCTTCAGCACGGCGGGCAGGTCATGCCCGCGCCGCAGCACCTGACCGTCGGCGCCCACGACCGCATACATGCCCTGCTTGGCGCGCAGCTTCGGGCGCTTCTCGATCCGGTAGAGCGGCGTTTCCGCCGTGCGGCGGAAGACGGCAAAGACCGCCAGATCGCGCAGGCTGGAAATGCCGTAATCGCGCCATTCGCCCATGGCGACCATGCGGCCGTACAGCGTCAGGATCGCGGAAAGCTCGTGCCGGTCGAAGCTGACCTGTTCCTGCAGGCGTTCGTTCAGCGGGAAAGGGGTCGGTGGCTGGACCGTCATGTGCGAAGTCTAGGCCAGCCGCCCCCGCCAGATCAAGCCTTGCGGCATCCGTCAGGGAAATCCCGCGGCGGCGCGGATCTCGCCCGTCTCGATCCCGCGCCAGTTCCGCTGCACCGCGTTCAGGCGCTTCAGCGTGGCGGGGTGGGCGGGGTCCAGCACGCCGAGCCGGACGAGAAGCGCCGCGATCGCGCCTTCCGATCCGCGCGTGCCGCCATCCGTCACCTTCAGCGCGATGCCGCGCTTCAGTTCGGGAAGGATGGCGACGAAGACCGCCTCGGCCCCCGTCTTGATGGCCACCTTGCCGCCCATCGCGCGCATCAGTTCCGTGCAGGCGCGGCCTTCGCCCGCCACCATCTCGGGGTGGGTCGCCATCGCGCGGGTCAGGCGGTGCATCGCGCGTTCGCGCGCGTCGCCATCCTCGCGCGCGGCGGCGAAACGGGCCATCGCGCGGGCAAGGCCATGGACGGAGGTGGCGAAATTCGGGGCAGAGCAGCCGTCGATCCCGTAACCGGGCGAGGCTTCGCCCGTCACCTCCTCGAAGGCGTCTTTGATGGATTTCTGCAGCGGGTGGTCCACCTCGACATATTCGGCCCCGCCACGGATATGGCGGTTCACGGTCAGAAAGCCCGCATGCTTGCCCGAGCAGTTGTTGTGCAGCTGGCAGGGGCGCTCATGCGCCTCGACCAGATGGTTGCGCTCGGCGCGGTCATTCGGTTCATGCGCGCCGCAGCGCAGGTCGGGTTCGGCCATGCCCAGCGTCTCGAGCCAGTCGCGCACGGCACCGACATGCAGCGCCGCGCCTTCGTGGCTGGCGCAGGCCAGCGCAAGCTGGCGGTCGGTCAGGCCGACATCCGCCGCCGCCCCCGTCTCGATCAGCGGCAGGGCCTGCAGCATCTTGCAGGATGAACGCGGAAAGATCACCGCCTGCGGGTCGCCCCAGGCCTCGACGATCTCGCCCCGCTCGTCGCAGATCACGGCATGGCCGAGATGCGTGCTTTCCAGCATCCCCCCGCGCCAGAGTTCGACCATCGGCACCGCTTGCGCCATCTTCCGTTCCTTTCGTCACGCCTGCGCGATTTTCCGCCCTTGGGGCTTTCGCCCCTGCGGCAATCTGCGTTATGAAGCTGATAACGAGTTGAAACCGCCCGATCCACCGGAAAACCCGCGCCAGCCACAAAGCGGAAGGGGGGACGGGCCGAGGCACTGGCAGTCGGAGGCACAGGTCCCATGATCTCCACCAAAGGGCGCGTTCTGGCCGTGATCGCGGCGCTGACGCTCGCGGCGCCCGCAGCCGCGCAGGAATCCACCAATCAGGTCGCCGTGCAAAGCGACTGGAGCGTGTTCACCGAGGAAACGCCCAAGGAATGCTGGGGCGTCACCGCGCCGAAATCCACCCGCGCCACCCGCGACGGGACCGAGGTTTCGGTGCGTCGCGGCGACGTGCAACTGTTCGTGACCTTCCGCCCGGGTTCCGGCGCGGCGGGCGAGATCAGCTACACGGGCGGCTATCCCTTTGCCGAAGGGTCGACCGTGCAGGTCGCCATCGACGGCACGAATTACGAGATGTTCACGCAGGGCGAATGGGCGTGGCCCGCCTCGCCCGAAGCCGACGCGCAGCTTCTGGCCGCGATGAAGGGCGGGGCGCAGGCCGTCATCACCGCCCGTTCGGGCCGTGGCACCCAGACCGAGGACACGTTCAGCCTGCGCGGCTTCACCGCCGCCATGACCGAGGCCGAGACGCGCTGCAAGTAAGCCGCGCCCGCCCTTGGCATGCAAAAGGCCCCCGCGCGGGGCCTTTTTCCTTGGCCCTGTTCCGTTTTGCCCGCGAATCCCTTATATGACGCGCTCTGCCCGCATCAGGAATACGCCCATGACCGCCACCGCGCCCATCACGCAGGACGTGCTGACCCTTCCGCGCAAGCTGCCCGAAGGGGGCAAGACGAATATCGTGGGCCTGACGCGCGACCAGCTGCGCGACGCCCTGATCGCCGCCGGCACGCCGGAAAAGCAGGCCAAGATGCGGCTGGGGCAGATCTGGCAATGGGTCTACCATTTCGGCATCCGTGATTTCGCCGCGATGACCAACCTCGCCAAGGAGTACCGCGCGCTTCTGGCCGATCATTTCACGATCGAGGTGCCCGAGGTCGTCAGCCGCCAGATTTCCGCCGACGGCACGCGGAAATACCTTGTCCGCATCGCGGGCGGGCACGAGGTGGAAACCGTCTACATCCCCGAGGAATCGCGCGGCACGCTGTGTATTTCATCCCAGGTCGGCTGCACGCTGACCTGTTCCTTCTGCCATACCGGCACGCAGAAGCTGGTCCGCAACCTGACGGCGGGGGAAATCGTGGGGCAGGTCATGCTCGCTCGCGACGATCTGGGCGAATGGCCCGTGCCGGGAGAGCCGAAGGACGAGACGCGGCTTGTGTCCAACGTCGTGCTGATGGGCATGGGCGAGCCCTTGTACAACTTCGACAATGTCCGCGACGCGATGAAGGTCGTGATGGATGGCGAGGGGCTGTCGCTGTCGCGCCGCCGCATCACGCTTTCCACGTCGGGGATCGTGCCCGAAATCGCCCGCACGGCGGAAGAGATCGGCTGCCTGCTGGCCGTCAGCTTCCACGCCACGACGGACGAGGTGCGTGACCGTCTGGTGCCGGTGAACAAGAAGTGGAACATCGCCACGCTGCTCGATGCGCTGCGCGAATACCCGCGCCTGTCGAATTCGGAACGCATCACCTTTGAATATGTGATGCTGAAGGGCGTGAACGACAGCGACGCCGATGCCAAGCGGCTGGTCAAGCTGATCGCGGGGATTCCGGCCAAGATCAACCTGATCCCTTTCAACGAATGGCCCGGCGCGCCCTATGAACGGTCGGACTGGGAACGGATCGAGGCGTTTGCCGACATCGTCTACAAGGCCGGTTACGCCAGCCCCATCCGCACCCCGCGCGGCGAGGATATCATGGCCGCCTGCGGGCAGCTGAAATCCGCGACCGAACGCGCGCGCAAGTCATCGCGCGAGATCGCCGCCGAGGCGGGGCTGTAATCGGGGGGCTGTGACCCGTCAGGCGAAGATTCCCTGACAGAACCAGCCGCCCGACACCTCGCCCCCGTGGGCATAGAAAAGCCACAGCCTTTCGCCCCCTTCGGTTTCCACCCGCCAGTAATCGCGCGGGCCGGACCGCCAGTCGGGATCGTCCAGCCACCATTCGGGGGCCAGACGTTCCGGCCCCGTCGCCACGCGCAGCGCCATCTCGCGCCGCCGCCAGCGGAAACGGGCGGGGGGCGTGGGGTCGGTTTCGGGGGCCGCCACCGCTTCGGGGCGGAAGATCAGGATCGGACGCGGCGCGCGGGCATCGGGCCATGGGGCAGGGTGGGGGTCGGACCATGCCGCCTGCAGCACCACCGCCGCCTTTTCGGGGATATGGCTATGCCCCGGATGCAGGCGGGTGACCGCTTCCGCCCCCAGCCGTGCGCCCAGCTTGCCGATCAGGTCGGGCAGCGCCTCGTCCGCCGTCTGGCGGGCCGCCGCCGCCGCGCCGGCATCCAGATGGCCGCGATGCTGCACGGGGGTCAGGGGTTCGGTCTCGACCGCCTCCAGCCGCAGCATGTCGATCCCGAAGCCCGCGTCGATGGCCTCAAGCTTCTGCCACAGCAGGGGGCGGATGCGGTCGGGCTGATCGGCGGCGCGGGCCAGCCCCACCTCTGCCAGTTCCACGCAGCCATCGGTGCGGAAGGCCTGCAGCCTGACCCGCCGCGCGCCCCGCCCGCGCGATTGCAGGCGGGCGCAAAGAGCGTGCAGAAGCCGCTCCACCCCCGCCTCCACATCCGCCAGCAGGCCGATCGGGTCGGGCAGGCTTAACCGCGCGGCGAAATGCAGCGGCGCGCCCGCGGGCGTGACGGGTTCGGGGTCCAGACCCAGCGCCTGATCCAGCCGCCGCAGGACAT
>JBEEOG010000108.1:0-50557 GCA_041191745.1 Pseudomonadota bacterium
GGGCGATGCGGGTCCTGATGCGGCGGTTGGGCGGCACGGTGCCACGCCCCCTCGCCCTGCCCTCTCCCCCGAGGGGAGAGGGAAGCGCGCAATCCTGACTGCGGCGCGTTCACGACCAGCCCGCGGCCAGATGGCCACCCCCTCTCCCCTCGGGGGAGAGGGAGGGGTGAGGGGCCGCGCCCCAACACGGTTAACCGGCCCGAAACCATCCCCGCGCCAGCCTGACCTCCGTTCCCGTACGGAGGCCGCGATGCGCCAATCCCCCCGCCTGACAGCCCTTGCCCGTCACATGCGCCACGGGCCCACCGCGGCCGAGCGCATCCTGTGGTTCGCCCTGCGCGACCGCCGCCTGTGCGGGCTGAAGTTCCGCCGTCAGGTGCCCTTTGGCGCCCATATCGCCGATTTCTACTGCGCCGAGGCGCGGCTCGTCGTCGAATGCGATGGCGGCGGGCACGATCCCGCGCGCGATGCGGCGCGCGACGATGCCATGCGGCGGGCGGGCCTGACCGTCCTGCGCTTCCCCAACCCCGACATCCTGCACAACCTGACCGGCGTCCTGACCGTCATCGCCGAACGGGCGAAAGGGCCAAGCCAATGACCGACCACGCCTACAACTTCGCCTATCTGGACGAACAGACCAAGCGGATGATCCGCCGCGCGATCCTGAAAGGGGTCGCGGTGCCCGGCTATCAGGTGCCCTTCGCCAGCCGCGAGATGCCGATGCCCTATGGCTGGGGCACGGGGGGCGTGCAGGTCACGGCGGCCTGCCTTACGCCCGCGGACGTGCTGAAGGTGATCGACCAAGGTGCCGACGACACCACCAATGCCGTGTCGATCCGCAAGTTCTTCGAACGCACGGCAGGCGTGGCCACGACCGAAGCGACGGCAAGGGCGAGCGTGATCCAGACCCGCCACCGCATCCCCGAACAGGCCCTGACCGAGGGGCAGATCCTCGTCTACCAAGTGCCGATCCCCGAACCCCTGCGCTTCCTCGAGCCGCGCGAGACCGAGACGCGCAAGATGCACAGCCTCGAGGAATACGGGCTGATGCATGTGAAGCTTTACGAGGATATCGCGCGGCACGGGGCCATCGCCACGGCCTACGCCTATCCGGTCAGGGTGGAGGGGCGCTATGTCATGGACCCTTCGCCCATCCCGAAATTCGACAACCCGAAACTGTCGGATTGCCCTGCCCTGCAGCTGTTCGGCGCGGGGCGCGAGCAGCGCATCTATGCGCTGCCGCCCTATACCCGTGTCGTATCGCTCGATTTCGACGACCACCCGTTCCAGGCCAGCAAGGCCCCGCATGACTGCGCCCTCTGCGGTGCGGGCGACAGCTATCTGGACGAGGTGATCGTGGATGATGCGGGTGGGCGGATGTTCGTCTGTTCCGACACCGATCACTGCCGCACCCGCCGCGCGGCGGGCCATGTCGGGCGGCTTGGCATGCAGGAGGCGGCGGAATGACCCGGATCGACACGATGACACCCCTGCTCAGGGTCGAGGGGCTGACCAAGCGCTACGGCGCGCGGATCGGCTGCGCCCAGATTTCGTTCGACCTCTGGCCGGGCGAGGTGCTGGGCATCGTGGGCGAAAGCGGATCGGGAAAATCGACCCTGCTGTCCTGCCTTGCGGGCCATATGGCCCCCGATGCGGGGCGGGTGGTCTTTGCCACGGCGGATGGTCCGCGCGACGTGCTGGCGATGACCGAACCCGAACGGCGCAGGCTGTCGCGCACCGACTGGGCCTTTGTCCACCAGAACCCGCGCGACGGCCTCAGGATGGGCGTGACGGCGGGCGGCAATGTGGGCGAGCGGCTGATGGCCGTGGGCGCGCGCCATTACGGCGACATCCGCGCCCGTGCGACCGACTGGCTGGGACGGGTGGAGATCGCGGCAGAGCGCATCGACGACCGCCCCACGGCCTTTTCGGGGGGGATGCAGCAGCGCCTGCAGATCGCGCGGAACCTGATCACGGGGCCGCGGCTGGTGTTCATGGACGAACCGACGGGGGGCCTCGATGTCAGCGTGCAGGCGCGGCTGCTGGACCTGCTGCGCGGCCTCGTGCGCGAGATGGGGCTGTCGGCGATCATCGTGACGCATGACCTTGCCGTGGTGCGGCTGCTGGCCGACCGGCTGATGGTGATGAAGGGCGGCCATGTGGTGGAACAGGGCCTGACCGATCAGGTGCTGGACGATCCGCAGCACGCCTATACGCAACTCCTCGTCTCGTCCGTCCTGCAGGTGTGACATGATCCGCATTTCCGGCCTTTCGAAGAATTTCATCCTGCACAATCAGGGCGGCGCGGTGATCCCCGTGATGGCGGGGGCGGAACTGCAGGTCGCGCGTGGCGAATGCGTGGGGCTGGTCGGCGCGTCGGGTGCGGGCAAGTCCACGCTGATGCGGATGGTCTGGGGCAATTACCTTGCCGCATCGGGCAGCATCATGGTGGGCGACACCGACGTGGCCCGCGCCGAGGCGCGCGAGATCATCGCCCTGCGGCGCACCACACTCGGCTATGTCAGCCAGTTCCTGCGCGTCGTACCGCGCGTGGCGACGATTGACGTGGTGGCCGAACCCCTGCGCGTGGTGGGCATGGCCGAAGATGCGGCCCGCGCGCGGGCGGCGGACCTGCTGGCGCGGCTGAACATCCCCCGGCGGCTGTGGGCGCTGTCGCCCACCACGTTTTCGGGGGGCGAACAGCAACGCGTGAACATCGCGCGGGGCTTTGCCCATCCCTACCCTGCCCTGCTTCTGGACGAGCCGACCGCCAGCCTTGACGCCGGCAACCGCGAGGTGGTGCTGGACCTGATCGACGAGGCCAAGGCGCGCGGCGGGGCGATCCTTGGCATCTTCCACGACGAGGGGGCGCGCGCGCGGGTCTGCGACCGGCTGGTCGATGTGACCGCCTTTACCCCGCGGGCCGCGGCATGACGGGCATCGGGACATCGGGCATCGCGACATCGGGCCGCGTCTTTGCCGTCGTCGGCCCCTCGGGGGCGGGCAAGGACACGCTGATCGAAGCCGCCCGCCGCGCGCGGCCCGATCTGGCCATCGTGCGCCGCGTCATCACCCGCCCCGAAAGCGCGGGGGGAGAGGAATTCGAGGGCGTGACCGAGGCCGACTTCCTGACCCGCCGCGCGGCGGGCGAATTCGCGCTGGACTGGAAGGCCCATGGCCTGCGCTACGGCATCCCCGCCGCCGCGCTGGCCGTGGCGGGGCGCGACGTGGTCTTCAACGGATCGCGCGCCGCGCTGGAGCGCGCCGTGACGGTGCTGCCCGACCTGCGGGTGATCCGCGTCTCGGCCCCGTCGGCGGTGCTGGTCGAACGGCTGGTCGCGCGGGGGCGGGAAACCCGCGCCGAGATCGAGGCGCGGGTCCTGCGCGCAAGCTATGACGTGCCCGACGGCCTGCCCGTCACCGATGTCCGCAACGACGGCACGGTGGCCGAGGGCGTGGCCCGCTTCCTCGCCGCGCTTCAGCCGGTCAGCGCATGACGGGCGAGCAGATGGAAGCGGCCCTGCGCGTCCTCGCCGAACAGGCAGAGGTCCTCGATCACGAAGGGGCGCGGCAGATGCGGGTCCAGCCACGGGCCAAGGACGCGGGCGGTCTGCGCCGCCTGATCCCCGCCCAGCGCATCGGTCAGGGTCAGATGGAAGCGGAACTCCTCCATCACATGGGGGTATCCCCACTGGTCCAGCAGGTGGCGCTGGCGCGGGGTCAGCCGTTCGGGCGCGCGGCGGGCGATCTCGGCCGCGGTCAGACCGGCGCGCAGGGGATCGAGGGTGCTGACGACCCCGGCCCCGAGCGCCATGATCTCGGCATCGTCGCCCGCAGGCAGCAGGGCGAGGAAGCCCTTCAGGTTTGCCAGCACCAGCCCCTCGGCCCGCGCGGGCGGCAGACGGGCGGCCAGCGCGGCAAGTTCGGCCCGAAGCGCCCCTTCGCCCACGCCCTCGGCCAGACGGAAGGGGGCCTTGATGGTGCCGTGGAAGCCGTATCTGCGCGGCGCGCGGGTCAGGTCGGCCACGGGCGCGGGCAGGCCCTCCAGCGCGGGGTGCGGCACGGCGCGGGCGGCTGCGGCATCCCAGCCCAGCCATGCGGCGGTGGCCGCGGCGAAGGCCCCCGCGCGGGGGGCGTAATAGATCGCGTAGCGGGAAAATCCTGTCATGCCGCCGCCCTTAGCGCCCCTTCGTCACAGCCCTGTGACGCGCGGGCCATAGACGAAACCCCTGACCGCATGACCGGACGATGAAGATGACCGAAACCATTCTTGCCAATGCCCGCCTGATCCTGCGCGACGAGACTGTGGAAGGTTCGGTCGTGATCCGCAACGGGCGCATCGCGGCCATCGACACAGGCCGCGCCGTGCCCGCGGGGGCCGAGGACATGGACGGCGACCTTCTGGCACCGGGCCTGATCGAGTTGCATACAGACAACCTCGAACGCCATCTGGAGCCGCGGCCCAAGGTCGACTGGCCCCATGCGGCAGCGATCATCGCGCATGATGCGGAACTGTCCAGCGTGGGCATCACCACCGTTTTCGATGCGCTGCGCGTCGGCTCTGTCGTGTCGAAGTCGAAGTCGAATTACGGCGAATACGCCCGCGCGCTGGCCGACGAGATCAGGGCGCTGCGGCAGGCAGGGGCGCTCCGGATCGACCACATGCTGCATCTGCGGGCCGAGGTCTGTTCCGAAACCCTGATCGCCGAGATGGCGAAATTCGGCCCCGAGGACGGGGTGGGCATCGTCAGCCTGATGGACCACACGCCGGGCCAGCGCCAGTTCCGCGACATGACGCAGCTCAGGAATTACGTCTGCGGCAAGCACGGCTTCTCGGACGCCGAATTCATCGAACATGTCGAAGGGCAGAAGGCGCTGTCCGCGATGGTGGGCGCCGCGCACGAGGCGGCCGCGGTGGCCGAGGCGCGGCGCTACGGCGCGGTCCTGGCCAGCCATGACGACACGACCGGGGGGCATGTCGCGCAATCGGCGCGGCACGGCGCGTCCTTCGCCGAATTCCCCACGACGGTCGAGGCCGCGCGCGCCTGCCGCGACCACGGCATCGCCGTGATGATGGGCGCGCCCAACCTGATCCGCGGCGGGTCGCATTCCGGCAATGTCGCGGCGCGGACGCTGGCCGAGGCCGATCTTCTGGACATCGTGTCGTCCGACTATGTGCCGTCCTCGCTGCTGTCGGCGGCGCTGATGCTGGGCGACATCTGGGGCGATGTGGCGCGCGGCATCGCCACCGTCACGGCGGCCCCCGCCGCCGCCGCCGGCCTTTCCGACCGCGGCACGATCGCGCCGGGCAAGCGCGCCGACCTGATCCGCATCCGCCGCTTCGGCGATGCGGGCATGCTGCGCGCGACATGGGTCACGGGACGGCGCGTCGCCTGACGCGCCGTTACCACTTCACATGGGCGGGCCAGACAAAGGTTTCGTCGGGCTGCCCGCCCAGCGCCATGGTCAGGCGGCGCAGATGCGGTGCCACCGCGGCCTTGGGCAGGTCGCGCAGGTCTTCGGCCGCCACGGGCGCCCCGATCCGCAGGACAAGGCGGCGGCCCATCAGGCGGCGGGTTTCGTGGAAGATCATGGCGACGCGCAGCGGATAGGACAGGTGGCTTGCGATCTGGAACAGGCGCGAGTTCTGGCCGCCGAAAAAGACGGGCAGCGTCGTGACCCCGGGGATCGTGGCCAGCCGCCCGACGAAGCTGTGCCATTCCGCGTCATGGGCCCGCCCGCGCAAGGGCGCGTTCGCCGTGGCGATGCCGCCCCCCGGAAAGACGGCGACGACCTTGCCCGCCGACAGAAGCTCTCCGGCCAGCCTGCGGCTTTGGCCCGAGGTGCGGCGCGCCTCGGCCGTGCCGGAAAAGTCGATGGGCAGAAGATGCGGCGTCACCTCGGCCGGTTGGCACAGGACGCTGTTGGTCATGATCTGGACATTGCCGCGCAGGCGCATGCCCAGTTGGCCCAGCGCCAGCCCGTCCACGATGCCGAAGGGGTGGTTCGCGACCAGAAGCAGCCCGCCCGTCCGCGGGATCGCCGCGGCGGGCACCTGCCATTCGGGGCGCGCCTCGATCCCGAGCAGGCGCAGCGCCGCGTCGAAGACGGGCTCGTCCGCGCGGGGGCCGGCGGCCCAGTCGAGGTAGAGGCTCTTCAGCATCGGCTGGCCGCTGATGCGCTCCACCGCGCGGATCAGGCGCTGGCGAAAGGGCGACTGGCCGGGATGGGAATAGGTGAAGGCGGGGGCGGTGCCGGCTTCGGACATCAGGGTATTGGTCATGGCGCGGACCTTCGGGCAAGAACGGGGTGGCAGACGCGTGGGGGCGACGGCAGGGTGTGTTCCGAGAAAACGGCCACCCTGCCGCCCGCCTGACCGGCGGCCGGCGCGGGACGGGCAAGGGCAGGGGCTTTCGGACCGGACTTGATGGCATCCCCCATGGGCTCGGGCTCGCTTTGCCTGTATCCGGCAAGGGTGACAGGGACATTTCGGGCAGAAGAAGGTTTCGTGACAGGCCGGCCCGCGCGCAGGCGGGATGGCCGATCCGTCAGGCCGGACAAGGGGGGGCGCTGTTTCCGGTGAATTCGGAAGGGCCCTTGTCATATTCGGAATTTTGCATATATCTGTCACCCGAGACCGGAAAGGATGCGCCATGCCAGACCAGACCCGACCCGTGCCCGAAGTTCACGGCTTCTTCGACGAGGCGACCAACACGATCAGCTATGTCGTCCGCGACCCCGCCTCCGATGCCTGCGCGGTGATCGATTCCGTCATGGACATCGACTATGCGGCGGGCCGCATCACCTATGGCCATGCCGACGGGATCATCGCCTTCATCCGCGAAAAGGGCTGGCGGCTGGAATGGCTGATCGAGACGCATGTCCATGCCGACCACCTGTCGGCCGCCCCCTATATCCAGCAGGCGCTGGGCGGCCGGATCGGGATCGGCGAGAAGATCACCGTCGTGCAGGACACCTTCGGCAAGATCTTCAACGAAGGGACCGAATTCCAGCGGGACGGATCGCAGTTCGACGCGCTGTTCAAGGATGGCGACACCTACACCATCGGCACGATGACGGCGCGCGCGATCCACACCCCCGGCCATACGCCGGCCTGCATGACCCATGTCGTGGGCGATGCGGCCTTTGTGGGCGACACGCTCTTCATGCCTGATGGCGGTTCGGCGCGAGCCGATTTTCCCGGCGGCGATGCGGGCATCCTTTACGACAGCATCCAGAAGGTGCTGGCCCTGCCCGACGAGACGCGGCTGTTCATGTGCCACGACTACGGCCCCAACGGGCGCGACATCCGCTGGGAAACCACCGTGGCCGAGGAACGGGCCCACAACATCCACGTGGGCAACGGCGCGACGAAGGAGCAGTTCGTGAAGTTCCGCACCGAACGCGACGCGACGCTGGCGGTGCCGAAGCTCATCATCCCGTCGCTTCAGGTCAACATGCGGGCCGGCGAGATTCCCACCGATGCCTCGGGCCGACCGATGCTGAAGGTGCCGGTGAACGGGCTTTAGGGGCATGGCAACGCGGGCAGGCTGGAAGGGCTGGTTCCCCGTCCTCGACTGGGCGCAGGGCTACGGGCGCGCGACGCTGGCCAGCGACCTGCTGGCGGCCGTGATCGTGACGATCATGCTGATCCCGCAATCGCTGGCCTATGCGCTTCTGGCCGGATTGCCGCCCGAAGCGGGGCTTTACGCCTCGATCGTGCCGATCCTGCTTTACGCGCTGTTCGGCACCTCGCGCGTTCTGGCCGTGGGTCCGGTCGCCGTGGTGTCGCTGATGACCGCCGCCACGATCGGACAGGTGGCCCAAGCGGGGACGGCGGGCTATGCCGTCGCGGCGCTGACGCTCGCGTTCCTGTCGGGCGGGATGCTTTTGCTGATGGGCGTGCTGCGGCTGGGGTTTCTTGCCAATTTCCTGTCCCATCCGGTGATTTCGGGCTTCATCTCGGCCTCGGGCCTGCTGATCGCGGCCAGCCAGATCGGCCCGCTGACGGGGCTCAGCGCCGAAGGGCACGGGCTTTTCCCGCAACTCGCCTCGGTCGGCGCGCAACTGGGCAAGGTCAACCTGCCGACGCTGGCGATCGGTCTTGCCAGCCTTGCCTTCCTATTCTGGGTGCGTCGCGGGCTGAAACCCCTGCTGCGCCGGACGGGCCTTGCCGCGCGCCCCGCCGAGATGCTGGCCAAGGCGGGGCCGGTCCTTGCCATCGCGGCATCGACCCTTGCCGTCTGGGGCTTCGGCCTCGATGCGGCGGGCGTGGCCGTCGTGGGGGCCGTGCCGCAAAGCCTGCCGCCCTTCACCCTGCCCTCGTTCGATCTGTCCCTGCTGCGCGCGCTGCTGCTGCCCGCCGCCCTGATCTCGCTCATCGGGTTTGTCGAATCCGTCTCGGTCGGCCAGACGCTGGCCGCCAAGCGCCGCCAGAGGATCGATCCCGATCAGGAACTCGTCGCCCTCGGCGCGGCCAATCTGGGCGCGTCGATGACGGGCGGCTTTCCCGTGACGGGCGGTTTCGCCCGCTCGGTCGTGAATTTCGACGCGGGCGCGGAAACACCGGCGGCGGGGGCCTTCACGGCGATGGGGCTGGCGCTGGCCGCGCTGTTGCTGACCCCGCTCATCGCCTATCTGCCAAAGGCCACGCTGGCCGCCACCATCATCGTCGCGGTCCTGTCGCTTGTCGATCTGTCGATCCTGAAGCGCAGCTTCGGCTATTCCCGCGCCGATTTCGCCGCCGTCGCCGCGACGATGGCCGCCACCCTGCTGGTCGGGGTGGAGGCGGGCGTGTCGGCGGGCGTGCTTCTGTCGCTTCTGCTGCATCTCTACCGCACCTCGCGCCCGCATGTGGCCGAGGTGGGGCTGGTGCCGGGAACCGAGCATTTCCGCAACATCCACCGCTTCACCGTGGAAACCGACCCCGCCGTGCTGACCCTGCGGATCGACGAGAGCCTCTATTTCGCCAATACCCGCTACCTCGAGGATCTGATCCTTGCCCGCGTGTCGGGTGACGGCGGACTGCGCCATGTCATCCTGATGTGTTCCGCCGTGAACGAGATCGACCTGAGCGCGCTGGAAACGCTCGAATCCCTCGACCACCGCCTGCGCGACATGGGCGTGACGCTGAACCTGTCCGAGGTGAAGGGCCCCGTGATGGACAGGCTGCGAAAGACCGAATTCCTGTCGCATCTGAACGGCGCGGTCTTCGTCTCGCAGTTCGAGGCGTGGTGCAAGCTGACGCAGCGCTGCGCCAGCCGCGACCTGCGCCGCCACGCGCAGGGGGCCGTCTAGCCCCCTGCCGTCCGCCGCCGTCAGCCCGCGGCGGCAAGCGCCGCGTCGAACAGGGCCTTGATCTCGGCCCTGCCGGTTCCGGCCACGATGCGGGCGATCTCTTCGCGCCCCTTCAGCGCGACGAGGGTGGACCGGCGCGGGATCTGCAGCGCGCGCGACAGCGCGCCATCGCCGTACTGGTCCCAGTCCACGACGATGAAGCGGATCTTCCGGCCATAGTCGGGATTGTCCGCCATCAGGCGCGCGATGACCCGCTCCTGCGCCACGCAGGTGCTGCACCAGCTGGCCCAGAAGTCGAGCACGACAACCTCGCCCGCATCCATCGCCGCCTCGGCCAGACCGGGGGTATAGAAGGTGCGGTCATCGGCGCGCAGCGGGCCTGCGGCCAGAAGCGCGACCGAAGAGAGAAGCAGGGTACGACGGTTCATGGGATCACCTCTCGGGGTTCAGATGCTGACGGAAAGATCGACAAGCCATGCAGGCAGGATGCGAAGCGCGGCAGCTTCGAGCATGTGGTTCACGCCAAGGAACAGCGCCACGCCGACGGCGATGAAGACCCCGCCCATGACGGGCCGCGCGCGGGCCGAAAGCGCCACCATCCGCGCCATGTTCCGCCTGAGCCAGCCGCGCAGGCCATAGGCGGCGGCAAGGATCAGCGTGGCCACCCCCGCGGCAAAGGCCGCCATCACGGCGGCGGCCTGACCGAGGTTCTGCCCCGTGCTGGCCAGCGCGATGGCCGCGCCGAGCGTCGGGCCGATGCAGGGGCTCCAGACCGCGCCCAGAAGCGCGCCGCCCGCGAATTCCGCCCCCGGCCCGCGCGGGGTTGCGGCGATGCGCGCATCCGCCGCCGCGGCGATCCCCGCCGACACGGCCGAGAAGCGCCGCCCCAGCGCGGGCACCGCCAGCACCAGCCCGAACGCCACCATGGCAAGGGCGGCCACGGGGATGATGTCCTCGGGGTAGATGCCGAAGGCGGGGCCGATGGCCGCGATGCCCGTGCCCACCGCCACGAAGGACAGGCCCATGCCCGCCGCCAGCGCCAGCGGCGCGCGCGGATCGGTCTGCAGGCTGCTGGCCACCACGATGGGCAGGACCGGCAGGACGCAGGGGTTGATCAGCGTCAGAAGCCCCGCGAGATAGGCGAAAACCAGGTCCATCTAGCCCCGTGCGCCCCTGTCCAGCCCCGACAGGTGATCGACCGACCACCGCCCCGGCCCCATCGCCACCACCGCCAGCAGCGGCGCGGCCCAGAGGCCATGCGTCATCCACGCATCGGGATAGACGAAGATCTGGATCACCGCCGTCATCGCCAGCAGGCCCAGCGCGGACAGCCGCGTGAACAGGCCAAGGATCAGCGCCACGGGCAGAAGATGCTCGGCCACCGTCGCCGTCACCGCCGCCACCCCGTGCGGGATCAGCGGCAGGGCGTATTCATGTTCGAACAGGAACCATGTGGAGTCCTTGATCGAAAGCCCCTCCACCTTGGTCCGGCCCGACTGCCAGAAGACCAGCGCCGGAAAGACCCGCAGCATCAGGGCCACCGGATCGCGGGGGATGGCGGACAGGGTCTGGTTCAGTTTCTGGATCATGGGTTCCTCATTCCTGCGCGCCGGTGACCGCGCCCGCGCGCATCAGCGACACGAGCAGGGGTTGCGGGTCATGCCCCGTCTCGACGCCCTGCGCTCGGGCGGCGGCGGCTGAAAGCGTCATGCCCGCCAGAAGCGCCCCGAGCAGCGCCGCATCGCCCGCCCCGACCACGCGCACCGGCACCTGAAACGACTGATCGCGCAGGATCAGCGCGGTTTCGGGACCGGCGGCGAGCGGACGCCCCGCGCCATCGGGCTGGTGCCGCGCCCAGATCGACACGGCCGGATGGGCCAGCCGCAAGAGCGCGACAGAGGGGTGCAGCACCAGCCGGACCCGTCCGGGATCGGCGGCGGCCAGCAGGGCCGGATCGACGGGCGCGGCATCGGCGGCATGAAAGGCCCGCCCGCGCGCGCATTCGATCCGCGCGACATCGCCCAGATAGGGATAGGCTGCAAGCGGCGGGAACGCGTCCAGAAAGGCCGCGAACCCTTCACCCCATTCGGCAAGGACGGGCGATGCGGGACGGTCCGCCTCGGCGAAAAGCCGCGCCATGGGGCCAAAGAAGCTGTCGCCCACCAGCCGCCGGATCACGGGGAAACGCGCGGCCAGCGCCCCGGTCAGGCTGACGGCCACGTTGTTGCGATAGACGGCGAAGCGGCGCTCCACCTCGGCCGGATCGCGGGCGGTCAATCCGGCGGGAAGCGGCCCGCCCCGCAGCGCCGCGTCGAAGCCTGCGACGAAATCAGGATGCGCGCGCAAGGCCCGTTCCCCCCGTCGCAAGAATCTCTGCCGCCCGCGCGGCCTCGGCCGCAAGAACGGGCCAGTCGGGCAGGTCGTTGTCCCATTCGACCAGCGTGGGCAGCGGCCCCGCGGCGGCGATCACCTCGGCAAACAGCGCCCAGACGGGATCGGCCACCGGCGCGCCGTGGCTGTCGATCAGAAGCGGGCCCGAGGGCAGGTCTTCGGCATCATGCCCGCCCAGATGGATTTCGCCCACCAGATGCAGCGGAAAGGCCGCAAGCCATGCGCGCGGATCGCTGCCGTGATTGGTGCAGGAGACAAAGACGTTGTTCACATCGAGAAGCAGCCCGCAGCCCGTGCGCCGCGCCACTTCGGTCAGGAACGCCGTCTCGGGGATCGTGGACTGCGCGAAGCACAGATAGGTCGCGGGGTTTTCCAGAAGGATCCGGCGGTCGAGCGTTTCCTGCACCTGATCGACATGGTCGCAGACCAGCGCCAGCGTCTCTTCGGTATAGGGCAGCGGCAGAAGATCGTTCAGATACTCTGCCCCGTGGCTGGACCATGCCAGATGTTCGGAAAAGCTTTCGGGCTGGTACCGGTCGCACAGCCGCTTCACCCGTGCCAGATGCGCCGCATCCAGCCCGCGCGCCCCGCCGATGGACAGGCCCACCCCGTGCACCGACAGCGCGTGATCGGCACGGAGTGCTGCAAGCTGCGCGTGGGGCAGCCCGCCCGCGCCCAGATAGTTTTCGGCATGGATCTCGAAAAAGCCGATCCCCGCCGCGCCCGCGCGGATCGCGGCGAAATGCTCCGGCTTGAAGCCGACACCGGGACGGGTGGGGGGAAGGGTGGCATGCGGGGACGTCGGCATGGTGTGTTCCTTGCGGGAAAGGGCGCGCGGATCGCCCGCGCGCCCCTTTGGATCAGGCCGAAGGCAGGTCGCGGTCGAGTTCTTCCAGCGCGCCCTTGCGCTCCGTCCCGTCAGCCGCGGCCGGCAGTTCCATCGTCACGCAGGTGCCCACCGGCACCAGCTTCCACGCGTTGCCCTGATAGTCCACCTTCGAGGTGCCGGCGCAGGTCGTGCCCGGACCGGCAGCGCAGTCGTTCTGGCCGGCCAGCGCCACGCCGAAGCACTTTTCCATTTCGGCAGCCATCACGGGCGTCACGGCCATCGTGCCCAGCGCGCAGGCAAGCGAGGCACCAAAGACAAAGCGGGACGTCATCGAGGTCATGTCAATCTCCCTGTGGATCAGGAAGGGCCAACTGCCCTTCACCAGACAGGTCGCGCCGCAGGGCGGACCCGTTACAGGGGTCGCGGTTTCGTGAAGACGGACCGGCCCGCCGGACCATCGGCGCGCGCGGCGGTCCCTGTCCGCAGGCGCCCGTTGCGGGACGGCCCCGCCCTCACGCCCCGAACTTGAGCGCGACGACACCGGCGATGATCAGGGCGATGCCTAAAAAGCGCAGAAGCGTGGCGGCGTCGCCATAGAGGGCGATGCCCAGCAGAAAGGTGCCTGCCGCCCCGATGCCGGTCCAGACCGCATCGGCGGTGCCGATCGGGATCGTGCGCTGCGCGAGCCACAGAAGTGTCCCGCTGATGGCCATGAAGGCGATGGCCATCACGATACCGCCCCAGCGCGTGTCGGGGTTCTGGGCGATCTTCAGGCCGACGGGCCAGCCGATCTCGAAAAAGCCGGCCAGCACCAGCAAGAGCCAGTCCATGATGTCCTCCGTCGTCTCGGGTCGGGTCAGCGGATGTCGATGCGGCGGTCACGCTCCAGCGCCAGCGTCAGGCGCAGCACGGCATCCCCGCGGTCCGCCCGCAGGACAAGGTCGCCCGCGCGAACCTCGGCCCTGTCGGGGGCGAGGAGGAGGCCGGTCCCGTCCACCGTCACGGACAGCGTCCGCGTCAGGTCAAGCCCGCGGAAGGCCACGGTCTGGACGCCCGCCCCGCCACCGCCCGGAGAGAGCACCACCCGCAACAGGCCGTCATCGGGATAGACCGCCTCGCGCACCAGAACGGCGGGGAAATCGACCTCGCAGAGTTCGGGCGCGGACAGGTCCGCCGCCGTCCATGGCCGGTCGTACATCTGGCGGAAGCCGTCGCGCGGGCACAGGCGCGCGGCCGCGATCAGCGCGTTGCCGACAAGGGCGGTGCAATAGCCCGTCCCTGCCATGTCGTCGTTGCGCGGATAGAAGAGGCCGCCGTTCTTCCGCGTCGGGGAAAGATACCTGTCGGCATAGTCCAGCAGGCCCGCCAGCGTCGCGCTATCGCCCACCTCGGCAGCGGCGAGGGCCAGCGTGCCGAAGATGTGGACGCCCACCATCATCGGATCGGTGGCATGGTGGCCCGGATTGCGCTGGTATTCCTTGTACTTGGCGAAATAGCCCGCAAGGTTCACCCCCAGCGTGCCATCCTCCATCCGCCGCAGGATCTGGTCGCGGGCGCGGGGATAGACCATCTCGACATACTCGGGCGCCCATGTGTGCATCACCGAAGCCCAGGCGACGGCGGTGATGCCTTCGTTGTTGTCCTCGGATTCCTCGTAGATGAAATCGTTCTGCCGCTTGCGGAACAGGATCGGCAGGTCCGCGCCGGGGTTCGTGCCGAACATGGTGCTGCGGCGCTGCCAGCGTTCCTTGAACTGCGGGACGGTGCGGGCGGCGAGGTCGGTGCCATGGGTGTGGTCGTAATGCATGAAGCCGAGGATCGGGAACTGGTTGCAATAGACAAAGATCCCGTTCGGCTCGCATTCGCAGCCCATGAAGTCGTTGCGCTCGAACTCGGCAAAGATCGTGCGAGCAAGCTTGCCGTGGTCATAGGGGAAATCCTCGGGCCCCATCCCGCGGAACACGGGGCGGAACTGGAAGGTCAGCGATCCGGGCGCATCGAAGCGCCCGTCGCGGTAGAACATGTCGTAAAGGCCCACCATTCACAGCAGATGGCCCGAATACATGACGTTCTGGCGCATGACCGGATCGATCCAGCCTTCGCCGAGGCTGTTCATGTCGGGGTCCATGACCTTGCTGCCGCGGCTGGTCAGCTCCCAGTAGCCCCAGACCTCCCACCGCATCATCTTGGCGATCAGCCGCCCGATCGTGTCGCGCCAAAGCTCGCGGTAGGCGGGCGTGTGGTGATACTGGGTCAGCGCCAGCGCATAGGTCATGTAGGCCAGCTGGTAGCGATAGGCGTCGTCGCCTTCCTGGCTGGGGTCATAGGGGCCCATGTCCGACCAGTCGTTCGGGATCTGGCGGGACAGGTTCACCATATGGCGCAGATGGCCGAGCGTCTTGTCGTCAAGCATGGGGAAGTCCTTCCAGCTCAGGTGTCCTTGGTCGCAAGCTTCTGGAACCAGTGGGCGACCAGAACGGCCGCGACCAGCGCGCCGCCGGTGAAGACGGGCTGGACCCATGCCTCGACGCCCAGCAGGGTCAGGCCCGAGACGGTCACGCTGACGAACAGCAGGCCCACGAAGGTGCCGGGGATGTTGAATTCGCCGGGGCGGATCGTCGTCGCGCCCAGATAGGTGCCCGCCAGCGCCGGCAGGACAAGGTTCAGGCCGTTCACCGGCACGCCGCCCCCCTGACGCGCCGTCAGCACCACCGCCGCCACGCCCGCGATCAGCCCGCCGAGGACGAAGGCCGTGGAGATCGTCCGTTCCACCCTGACGCCGATCAGATGCGCGGCGGTCGGGTTCACGCCGATGGCATGCAGCCTGCGGCCGAAGGAGGTCCGCTCCAGCAGGAACCACACCGCGGCACAGGCCGCCGCCGCGACGAGGAAGAGCATCGGAAAGGGGCCGAAGGACAGGCGGCCCAGATCCGTCAGGCCGGCGGGCATGCCCGCGACGATGGCCCTGCCCTGCGCGTATCCGCTGACCAGCCCGCCAAGGACGATCGACAGGCTGAGCGTGGCGATCAGCGGATCGGCCCCCGCCCGCACCAGCGCCCCGTTGGCCGCCCCCAGCCCCGCGCCGATGGCGATGACGATCATCGCCGCGACCACCCAGTTCAGGCCCAGCGCGCCCGTCAGCGGCACCTCGACCGATCAGATCAGCCCCGCGAGGATGACGCTCGCCATCACGGCGATGGACCCCGACGAGATGTCGATCTTGCCCGTGATCAGCGGCAGGGTGAAGGCCGCCGCCAGCAGCAGCTGGATCGACATGGTGCCCAGCATGCTGCGCCAGTTCGCCTCGGTCATGAAGGTGTCGGATGTGCCCGGATGGACCGCGAATAGCGCGATCACCGCGACCGTGATGGCGACAAGGCCGAAGCGTTCAAGGAACAGGAACCAGCGTGGCATCAGATGATCTTCTCCCTGATCTTGGTCTTGCTGCCCGGCCCGCCGGGGATTTCGGCCGACACGCGGCCGCGGTTGATGACCAGCGTGCGATGCGCCAGCGCCTCCAGCTCGTCCGCGTCGGTGCTGGACAGGATCACGGCGCAGCCCCTCGCGGCCGCCGCACGGATCAGGCGGTGCAGGTCGTCCCGCGCGCCCGGATCGACGCCTGCGGTGGGTTCGCACAAAAGCAGGACGCGCGGCGCGCGTTCCATCCAGCGGGCCAGCATGACCTTCTGCTGGTTGCCGCCCGACAGCGTCCAGATCCTCGCGCGCGGGCCGGGGGCCTTGACGCCGTAGGTGCCGATCATGGCGGCGGAGTCGGGCAGGCTGCCCGTCCGCACGCAGGCCTGCGTGATGTTCAGGTTCTCGGCCAGCGACCACTGCGGAAAGACGGCCATCTCTGTCCGGTCGCTCGGCACCATGCCGATCCCCGCCCGCATCGCCTCGCTCGGGTGGCGCGGATCGACCGGCTGTCCGTCGATGCGGATCGTGCCGGCCTTGCGCGGGCGCGCGCCGAAGATCAGTTCGGCGGTCTCGAGGAAGCCCGACCCGATGATCCCCGTCAGGCCCACGATCTCGCCCGGCCAGACCTTGAAGCCGACCGCCTTGGCGTCGCGGCCTGCAACGTCCGCCACCTCCAGCCGCGGCACGGCCCCTTGGGCCTCTGCGGCGGTCCCCGCGCTGCGGGGGGCCGCTTCCAGTTCGTGGCCGAGCAGAAGGGTGACCAGATCCTTCTCGTTCGTCGCGCTGGCCACTGTGGTGCCGATCATCCTGCCGTCGCGCAGGATGGTCAGGTCGTCGGCGATGTAGAACAGCTCGTCCAGCCGGTGCGAGACATAGATGATCGTATGCCCCGCGGCCTTCTGCGCCTTCAGCTGGTCCAGAAGCCACATCGCCTCGGCCTCGGGCAGGGTCGCGGTCGGCTTGTCGAGGATGACGATGCGCCGCGCCTCGCCCCCCGTGCCGTCGTCATGCAGCAGCTTGCCGATCAGCGCCATGGTGCGCTGCGCGGGGCTGAAGTGGCCGAAGCGCCGCCGCGGATCGATGTCGAGGTTGACCGATGCCAGCATGGCGCGCACGCGGTCATGCGCCTCGCCCCAGCCGAAGGCCCCGAACCGCCCCCGCCCGACATCGGGCAGAAGCAGGTTCTCGGTCACCGACAGATCGGCGAACTGCGCGGGCCGCTGGTGCAGCACCCGCACCCCGCGGTGATGCGCGGTGGCGGCGTCCAGCGCCCCCGCCACCCGATCGCCGTAGAAGGACAGCCCCTCCATCTCGGTCGGCTGTTCGATGCCTGCGACGATCTTGATCAGGGTGGACTTGCCGGACCCGTTGATCCCGACAAGCCCGTAGATGCGCCCCACCTCGAAGCGGGCCGACACGGCGTCGAGCGCGACCGTCCCGCCGTAGCGCTTGGTCATGCCCGTGATCTCGAGCGCGGGCTGCCCTGCCGTTGCGGTCATGAACCTTGCCCCTCCCCGCGCGCGATCCGGCCCGATCCCGCCGTCAGCCGCCGACACCCCAGAGTGTCTTGAACGCGCTGCGGAAATCCACGGTGGAATCCCATGCACCGCTTTCCGGCATGTTGGTGGTGGCATCGACATAGATGTAGCCCTGCCCGCCATGGACCTGCTCGGCCCCCGCGAAGGCGCGGTTCATCGCGTCGATCGACGCCCAGCCTTCCCAGCGCGAGTCGAAGGCCATCGCGATGTTCTGGCCGCTGCCCGACCGGATCGCGTCGAGGTTCGACAGGAACCCTTCGCTGTCGATGACCAGAAGCTCGCCCACGCGGCCCGAATTCAGGATCGCCCTCTGGACGCCCGTCAGGAACAGCCCGTCGGTTGACTGGAAGATCGTATCCACCGTCGGATTGCGCGCGAGCGCCGCCGTCACCTTCTGCTCGACCACCCCGTTCACCTGATCGAGCGTGGTCAGATCGACGGTGGTGACGATCTCGCAGGTCGTGCAGGCGGCCATGCCTTCCTCGAACCCGTCGGTCAGCTTGGCCACGGTCACGAGGTCGGGCACATCCACCACCATCACCTTGGCCGCGCCATTGGTCGCCGCGATGGCGATGGCCGCCTTGTCCCGCCCGTAGTCCAGCGCGAAGTTGGAGTAGTAGGTCTCGCCCTCGGCATCGAATTCCATGTCGACGGTGGACAGCGGCGCGGTCTGTTCCGGCAGCGCGGGATCGTCGCAATCCAGCGCCACGACGCCCAGCGTCTGGATGCCCGCATCCACCGCTTCCTGCAGGGGCTGGCTGACCAGCGGGCAGTCGAAGCCGAAGACGATGATCCCGTCGGCCTGCGCCGCCACCGCCTGCCGGATGGCATCGCCCGCCACCACGGGGTCGAATTCGGCATTCACCACGTTCGTCTCCCAGCCGATGGCCGTGGCGGCCGCCGCGATCTCGTTCACCTCGTCCGAGCAGAGGTCGATGCTCTGGCTGCAGGACACGATCCAGACCGACTTGCCGGCCACGGCCTTCGACCCCTCGGTCGGCACGGCCGTGGCGGTGCCCGCCTTCAGCGCGGCCACGCGCGCCTCGGCGGCGGCGATGACCGCGGCCATGTCCTCGGCCTTGGCCGGACCCGCCCCGATGCAAAGGCAGCCAGACAGCCCAGACCGGCGGCTGCGGCGCGCGGGCCGCTGATGAAGCGATAGGTGTTCACGGCAGACCCCATGTTTTATGACGGTTGTCATGTTAAGAAGGCAGCCTTTCCCATCTGTCAACAGTTTCGTTCCGCCGGTCCTCGCCGGCCCTTTCGCCTGCGGAAACCTTTCTGTTACTGCCAATTACCGCAGCAATCCACGGGAACCGGCCGCCCGCCAACAACAGGATTGACAGGGCCGGCGGTCGGGTGTTTTTATTACGTTTGTAATGTCAAAAAGCCTTGGGAGGGGTGCGACGGCGATGCTGACGCTGCAGGACTGGACCGCGCGGGCCGCCGCGATCAGGCCCGAAGGCCGCGCCTTCATCGGCGGCGAATTCACAGCCGCAGCCGACGGAAAGACCTATGCGAACCGCAACCCCGCGACGGGCGCGGTCCTGAACGAGGTGGCCGATTGCAGCGCCGCCGATGTCGACCGCGCCGTCGCCGCGGCACGGGTGTCGTTCGGATCGGGCATCTGGTCCCGCCGCACCCCGACCGAGCGCAAGCGCGTGCTGCTGCGGCTTGCCGACCTGATCGAGCGGGACATGGACACCCTCGCCCCGCTCGAATCGCTCGACATGGGCAAGCCGGTCGCGGTCTCGCGCGATTACGAGATGCCGATGCTGGTCGATTTCGTGCGCTGGTTCGCCGAGGCGACCGACAAGCTTTATGACGAGGTCGCCCCCACCGGACCGGGCACGCTCGCCCTCATCCGGCGCGAGGCGGTTGGCGTGGTCGCGGCGGTCGTGCCGTGGAACTTCCCGCTCGACATGGCGATCTGGAAATGCGTTCCGGCGCTGGCGGCGGGCAATTCGGTGGTGCTGAAGCCCGCCGAACAGTCGCCGCTGACGGCCCTGTACCTGGCCCGCCTGACGGCCGAGGCAGGCATCCCCGCGGGCGTCTTCAACGTCGTCACCGGCTTCGGGCCGACCGTGGGCCAGCCGCTTGGCCTGCATATGGATGTGGACTGCCTTGCCTTCACGGGTTCGACCGAAACGGGCAAGCGCTTCCTGTCCTATGCGGCGCAGTCGAACATGAAGCTGGTCTGGCTGGAATGCGGCGGCAAAAGCCCGAACATCGTCTTTGCCGATACCGCGGATCTGGACCGCGCCGCCGCGCTGGCCGCGCAGGTCCATTACAATCAGGGCGAAATCTGCTCGTCCCCCACGCGGCTGCTGGTCGAGGCCGGAATTGCCGACAGCTTCCTTGACAAGGTGATCGCCGAGTCGCGGACCTATGCGCCGGGAAACCCGCTGGACCCCGCCACGCGCATGGGGGCCATGGTCGATGCCAACCATTGCCGCGCCGTCATGCCCCATATCGACAAGGGCAAAGCCGAGGCGCGGCTGGCGCTGGGCGGCAGGCGCGTGACCATCGGCACGTCGGACAATTTCATCGAACCGACGATCTTTGCCGACGTCGCCCCCGATGCGACCATCGCGCGCTAGGAAATCTTCGGCCCCGTCCTGTCGGTCATCCCCTTCCGGACCGAGGAAGAGGCCGTCCGCATCGCCAATGACTCGATCTACGGGCTGATGGCCTCTGTCTTCACCTCGGACCTCGGCCGCGCGCACCGGATGGCGGATGCGTTGAAGGCGGGGACGGTGGCGGTGAACACGGTGGACAAGATCTCGCCCCTCGTGCCCTTCGACGGCTTCCGGCAGTCGGGCAACGGGCGGGACAACTCGCTGCATGCCTTCGACAAGTACACCCAGATCAAGACCACCTGGATCGAGTACTGAGGGCGCGGCGATGGATGTGGTCATCATCGGCGCGGGTCAGGCAGGGATGCAGGTGGCGCTGTCGCTGCGGCAGGGCGGCCATGCCGGCGGCATCACCCTGATCGGGGACGAACCGCACGCGCCCTACCAGCGCCCGCCGCTGTCGAAAGCCTATCTCAAGGGCGAGATGTCGGTGGACCAGCTTTTCCTTCGCCCCGCCGGCGCGCTGGCCGCGCAGGGGATCGAACTGCGCGCGGGGCTGGCGTGGAGGCGATCGATCGCGCGGCGCGGGTCGTGACGGGCGACGGGCTGCGGATGGGCTACGATCACCTCGTGCTTGCGACCGGCACGCGCCCGCGCCCGCTTGCCGTGGATGGTGCGGACCTGCGCGGCGTGATGTCCCTGCGCGGGATCGCGGATGCCGACCGCCTTGCCATGGCGGTCGCCTCGGCCCGTGACATCGTCATCATCGGGGGCGGGTTCATCGGGCTGGAAGTGGCCGCGACCGCCCGCGCCAGGGGCAAGACGGTGACGGTCGTCGAAGCCGCGCCCCGCGTCATGGCCCGCGCGGTGGCCCCTGCCGTCTCGGCCTGGTTCGAGGCGATGCACCTACCGGACCATGGGGACGACGGTCCTGACGGGCACGGGCGTCGCCGCGATCGAAGGGGCGGGGCAGGTCGCTGCCGTCCGGCTGGCGGATGGCCAAGGGCTGCCCGCCGATCTGGTTCTGGTGGGGATCGGCGCGGTTCCGGACGACGGCCTTGCCCGCGCGGCGGGACTGTCCTGCCCGAACGGCATCGCCACCGACGCGCAGGGCCGGACCGCGGACCCCGCTATCTGGGCGGCGGATGACTGCGCCCTTTCGCCGAACCCGTTTGCCGGTGGCCCGTTCCGGCTGGAAAGCGTGCAGAACGCCATAGATCAGGCGAAATGCGTGGCGGCGGCAATCCTTGGCGGCGACCGGCCCCATGACGCCGTGCCGTGGTTCTGGTCCGATCAGGGCGCGGCGAAGCTGCAGACCACCGGCCTGCCCCTGAACGCCGATGCCCACATCCTGCGCGGCGATCCGGCGGCGGGGCGCTTCACCGTCTTCCATCTGCGCGGCGGGAGGGTCATCGCCGCCGACATCGTGAAAGCGCCCGCCGACCACATGGCCGCGCGCCGCCTTGTCGCGGCCCGCGCCGCCATCGCGCCCGCCGTGCTGGCCGACCCCGCCATTCCCCTGAAATCCCTGCCGAGCTGAGGCCCGCCATGACCGAAACCCTGTCCGTCCGCGCCCCTTGGGATGGCCGCCTGCTCGACCCCCTGCCGGTCAGCACCGAGGCCGAGGTGGAGGCCGCCTTCGCCACCGCCCATGCCCTGTTCCGCGACCGCCGCCGCTGGCTGCCCAAGATCGACCGCCTAGCGATCCTGCGCCGCGCCGCCGCCATCGCACGGGGCCGGCGCGAGGCGCTGGCGCTGCAGGTGGCCTCCGAATCCGGCAAGCCGCTGCGCGACGCCCTGATCGAGGTGGACCGCGGCATCGACGGGATCGAGCTTTGCGTCGAAACCCTGCGCGGCGAAGGCGGGCATGTCATCCCCATGGACCTGAACGCCACTTCGGCGGGGCGCGTGGCCTTCACCCAGATGGAACCCATCGGCGTGGTGCTGGGCCTTGCCGCCTTCGACCATCCGTTCAATCTGGTCATCCATCAGGTCGCCCCCGCCGTCGCCGCAGGCGCGCCGGTGATCATGAAGCCGTCGCCCAAGACCCCGCTTTCCTGCCGCGCGGTGATCGGGATGTTCCACGAGGCAGGGTTGCCGCAGGGCTGGGCGCAGATGGTCCTGCCGCTCGACACCGGCGTGATCGGGCGGATGGTCGCCGATCCGCGCGTGGCCTTCCTGTCCTTCATCGGCTCTGCCGCGGTCGGCTGGAAGCTGCGCGCGATGCTGGCCCCCGGCGCGCGCTGCGCGCTGGAACATGGCGGCGTCGCGCCCGTGATCGTGGCCGCGGATGCGGACCTGTCGCAGGCGATCCCGCGCCTTGGCCGCGCCGGTTTCTGGCATGCGGGGCAGGCCTGCGTGTCGGTCCAGCGCATCTTCTGCGCGCGGGGCATCCTCGACGACCTGACCGAAGGCCTGTCGGCCGTCGCGGACCGCATGGTGATCGGCGATCCCACCAGACCCGAGACCGAGGTGGGCCCCATCATCACCCATGCCGAAGCCGACCGGATCGGCGCATGGGTCGATGCCTCGGGCGGGCGGGTCGCGGCGGGGGGCAGGCGCCTGTCGCCTTCGACCTATGCCAACACCGTCCTCGTGAACCCCGATCCGATGGCCGACGTGTCGCGGCGCGCGGTGTTCGGCCCTGTCGTCTGCCTCTATCCCTATGACGACATCGACACGGGCATCGCCACCGCCAACGATCTGCCCTTCTCGTTCCAGGCGGCGGTGTTTTCGCGCGACATCGACACCGCCATGCATTGTTTCCGGCACCTCGACGGGACGGCGGTGATGGTCAACGAACACCCGCTGTTCCGTGTGGACTGGATGCCCTTCGCGGGCGCGCGCCAGTCCGGCCTCGGCACCGGTGGCATCCCCCACTCCATCCGCGACATGCAGACCGAGAAGATGATGGTCTGGCGTTCGGATGCCCTGAACTGAGGCCCCCGCAATGGACACTGCAATGGACACTGCCATGACCGCATCGCTTCTCGACCGCCGCAAGGCCGCGGTTCCCGCCGGTGCCGCCACGTCCTAGCCCGTCTTCATCGACCGCGCCGAGGGGTCGGAACTCTGGGATACCGACGGCAGGCATTACGTCGACTTCGTCGCGGGCATCGCCGTGATGAACGTGGGCCACCGCCACCCCCGCGTGACCGAGGCGATCCGCGCCCAGATGGACCGCTATGCCCATGTCGCATGGCCGGTGCAGCATTACGAACCCTACGTCGCCGTCTGCGAGCGGCTGAACGCCGTCGCCCCCATCAGGGACGCCGTTTCCTTCCTCGTGAACACGGGGGCCGAGGCGACCGAGAACGCGGTCAAGATCGCGCGGCTCGCCACCGGACGGCCCGGCATCATCGCCTTTACCGGATCGTTCCACGGGCGCACCAACCTTGCCCTGTCGCTGACGGGCAAGGTCGCCCCCCTGCGCGCGGGCTATCCGCATTTCCAGCCGGGCATCTTCCATGTCCCCTTCCCCGTGCCCGATCACGGCACGACCGAGGACGAGGCGCTGCGCGCGCTCGACCACCTCCTGCGCGCCTCGATCTCGCCCGATCAGGTGGCGGCGATCCTTGTGGAGCCGGTGCAGGGCGAGGGCGGCTACTACATGGCCCCGCCCGCCTTCCTGCGGCGGCTGGCCGAAATCTGCGCCGCCCACGGCACCCTCTTCATCGCAGACGAGATCCAGTCCGGCTTCGGCCGCACGGGCAGGTTCTTTGCCATCGAACACGCTGGCGTGGAGCCCGACCTGATCCCCGTCGCCAAGGCCATCGGCGGCGGGCTGCCGCTGGCGGGGGTCATCGGCAAGCGGTCGGTGATGGAGAAGGCGCAGCCCGGTTCGCTGGGCGGCACCTTCGCGGGCAATCCGCTGGCCTGTGCGGCGGCGCTGGCCGTCTTCGACATCATCCGCGACGAAGGGCTGCTGGACCGCGCCACCGCCATCGGCCAGCATCTGACGACCCAGTTGGCGCAGATCGCCGCGCGCAACGACGTGCCGCCGATCGGGGCGATCCGGGCCACGGGGGCGATGGTGGCCTTCGAGGTCTTCAAGCCCGAAGGCGACCGTGTCCCCGACCCCGAGACGACAAAGGCGCTGGCCGCCCGCGCCGCGGCCGAGGGGCTTTTGCTGCTGCCCTGCGGCTATTGGGGCAACACGATCCGCATCGCCCCGCCGCTGACGACGCCCGACCGCCTGCTGGACGAAGGGCTGATCCGCCTGACCCGCGCGCTGACCGCGCTTCACGCCAAACGCTGAGAGGGACGCCACCATGCCCAAGATCACCTTCATCCGCCCCGATGGCAGCCGTCAGGTGCTGGACGGCGCGAATGGCCAGACGGTCATGCAACTGGCCACCGCGCATGGCATCCCCGAGATCGAGGCCGATTGCGGCGGGGCCTGTGCCTGCGCGACCTGCCATGTCATCGTGGATGCCGACTGGGCCGGACGGCTTCCGCCGCAGGGGGTGATGGAGGCGGACATGATCGAATTCGCCGCCGACGTGACGCCGACCAGCCGCCTGTCCTGCCAGCTTGCGATCACCGATGCCTTCGACGGCCTGATCCTGCATCTTCCCGCGCGGCAGGTGTGACATGACCTTCAACCAGCCCCTCGGTGGAAACGAGATGCCCCGCTTCGGCGGGACCCCACCATGATGCGCCTGCCCGAACAGAAGACGGCCGAGGGACTCGACGCCTGCTTCATCGGCGTGCCCATCGACATCGGGGCCTCGTGGCGGGCGGGCACGCGCTTCGGCCCCCGCGCCATCCGTGCCGAAAGCTGCCTTCTGCGCCCCTTCAACGTGGCCACGGGGGCCGCGCCCTTCGCCAGCCTTCAGGTCGCCGATCTGGGCGATGTGGCGATCAACACCTTCAACCTGCCCGACGCCTCGCGCCGCATCCGCGCGGCCTATGCGGACCTGCTGCGCCATCCCGTGCGGCCGATCACGCTGGGGGGGGGACCATTCGATCACCTATCCGATCCTGCAAGCGGTCGCCGCGAAGCACGGTCCCGTCGCGCTGATCCACATCGACGCCCATGCCGACATCAACGACACGATGTTCGGCGAAAGGATCGCGCATGGCACCACCTTCCGCCGCGCGCATGAGGAAGGGCTGATCCGCCCCGACCTGACCTTCCAGATCGGCCTGCGCGGCACCGGCTATTCGCCCGACGATTTCAACTGGTCGCGCGGACAGGGCTTCACCGTCGTGCCTGCCGACGACCTCTGGGGCCAGCACCTGACCGGCCTTATCCATGGCATCCGCGACAGGATCGGCGACGTGCCCACCTATGTCAGCTTCGACATCGACGCGCTCGACCCCGCCATCGCCCCCGGCACCGGCACGCCCGAGATCGGCGGCCTGACCGCGTGGCAGGGCCTGCAGCTGATCCGCGGCTGCCGCGGGCTGGATATCGTCGGCTGCGACATCGTCGAGGTCTCGCCCCCCTATGACCCGTCGGGGAACACGGCGCTTGTCGCGGCCAATCTCGCCTTCGAACTGCTCTGCGTCCTGCCGGGCGTCGGCTACAGCGCATGAGGGACGCCATGGACGCATCCAAGATCAACCTCACCGATCCGGAATTCTGGAAGGGTCCGGTCAATGTGGCGGCCTTTGCCGCCCTGCGCCGCGACCTGCCCGTCAGCTGGCACGATTTCGTGGACGGCCCCGAGAAAGGCATGCAGGGGTTCTGGTCCCTGACCCGATACGACGACATCGTGCAGGTCAGCCAGAACTCCGGCCTCTTCCGCAACCAGCCCTCCACCTATATCGGCGACCAGAGCGAGGAGGAGGCGCAGCAGGAAGGCTGGTTCCTGAACATGGACGGCCCGCGCCATTTCATGCTGCGGTCCGTCGTGCAAAAGATCCTCTCGCCCAAGGGGGTGGAGAAGTACCGCCAGAACGCGGTCGGGCATGCCACGGCGCTGGTGATGGCGGCCAAGGAAAAGGGCGAGGTCGATTTCGCCCGCGACGTGGCCCAGCCCTATCCGGTCGCGGTGATCTGCGACTTCCTCGGCGCGCCGCCCTCCGATCGGGCGCATATGCACCACCTGACCCAACATGCGCTGGCGGGCGACGCGCCCGAACTGGGGGGACCGGCCTCGGTTCCCGCCGCCTTCAGGGAGCTGAACGACTACGGCACCGCACTCGCCCGCGAACGCCGCCGCGCGCCGAAAGAGGACTTCGTGTCCTACCTCCACACGGTCGAGGTCGATGGCCGCCGCTTCACCGACGAAGAGATCGGCATGCAGTTCCAGCTTCTGGTGACGGCGGGGATGGAGACGACCGGAACCGTCGGCAGCCACATGATGCGGCTCTTCATGGAAAATCCCGACCAGATGGCGCTCTGGGCGACAGATCCCGACGGACTGGCCCCTGCGGCGGTGGAAGAGATGATCCGCCTTGTCACCCCCGTGATGCACATGCGGCGCACCGCAGCCGCAGAGACCGAGATCGCTGGCCGGAAGATCGCGGCGGGCGACAAGGTTGTGCTGTGGTTCATCTCGGGCAACCGCGACGAGACGCGCTTCAGCCAGCCCGACCGCTTCGACATCCGCCGCAGCCCGAACCCGCATATCGGCTTTGGCGGTGGCGGGCGGCACACCTGCCTTGGCGCGCATCTGGCGCGGATGGAACTGCCGATCCTTGCGAAACTGGCGCTGGAACACCTTGGCGCACCCGAACCGGCGGGCGAGCCGGTCCATGTCGCCTCGCGCTTCGCCAACGGGCTTCTGTCGCTGCCGGTGCGCTTCAACAGGGGGGGCCGCGCATGCCCCATGACGGCAAGACCTATGTGCTTACGGGCGTGTCCTCGGGCGTCGGCGCGGCGGTCGCGGCAGAGCTGTCGGCGCGCGGCGCGCGGATCGTCGGGATCGACAGGGTGGACCCCAAGGCCCCGCTCGCGGCCTTCCACCGCTGCGACCTGACCGATCCCGCCCAGATCGACGCGACCCTCGCCGCCATCGACGGGCGGATCGACGGGCTGGTGAACATCGCCGGCGTTCCGGGATCGCTTCCGGCCGAGACGGTGATCCGCGTGAACTACCTCGCCCTGCGCCGCCTGACGGATGCGCTGCCGCGCCTGTCCGATCACGGCGCGGTGGTGAATGTCGCCTCTACCGCGGGGGCGAACTGGCGCGCGCGGGCGGACCTGCTGCGTAGCCTGATCGCGGTCGAGGGCTGGGAGGCGGGGCTGAAGCACTTCCTCGGCTTCGGCTTTTCGGCGGTGCAGGCCTATGACGTGTCGAAAGAGGCGGTGATCCTCTATTCCATGCTCGTCTCCAGCCGCGAACGCCATCGCGGGGTGCGGGTGAACACCGTCAGCCCCGGCGCGGTGCAGACCCCGATCCTTGCCACCTTCTACGACACGATGGGGGCCGACCTCTTGACGCGGCTGCGCCTGCAGGCCGGCGGGCGCGACGCGCGCCCCGAAGAGATCGCGGGGCCCGTGGCCTTCCTTCTGTCGCGCGACGCGCAATGGGTGAACGGCATCGACCTGATCGCCGATGGCGGGGCCGAGGTCAGCCTGACGCTCGAAGGGTTGGCCAGCCCTGCCCGCACCCTTGCGTTCTGAGGTGACCATGCCCGCCCTTCCCCCGATCCGCGTCCTGTCGCTCACGGCGATCCTCGGCTATGGCTTTCCGACCGCGTCCTTCGAGGCGGGGCTGGCGCTGGACCCCGATGTCATCGCCGTCGATGCGGGCTCCAGCGATCCCGGCCCCTACTATCTGGGTGCGGGGGTGTCCTTCACCGACCGCGCCGCAGTGAAGCGCGACTTGCGGCACATGCTGGTCGCCGGCCGCGCGCGGGGCATCCCCGTCCTTGTGGGCAGCGCCGGCGGCGCGGGGGCACGCCCGCATCTGGACTGGACGGTCGGGATCATCCGCGAGATCGCGCGGGAAGAGCGGCTGACCGGCCGCCTTGCCGTCATCCCGTCGGACATGGACAAGGGCGCGCTTCTGGCCGCGCTGGCGGCGGGCGAACTGGTGGAACTTCCCCCGGGCGGCCCCGCCACGCCGCAGGACATCACCGACAGCACCCATATCGTGGCCCAGATCGGCGAAGAGCCCCTGATCGCCGCCCTGAAGGCGGGGGCCGATGTGGTGGTGGCGGGGCGCTGCTACGATCCGTCGGTCTTTGCCGCGGTGCCGATCCTGCGGGGCTATCCGCGCGGGCTGGCGCTGCACATGGGCAAGATCCTCGAATGCGCGGCCATCGCCTCGCTGCCGGGATCGGGGTCGGACTGCATGATGGGCACGCTGGACGGGACGGGCTTCGTCCTGCAGACCCTGAACCCCGACCGCGTCTGCACGGTCACCTCGGTCGCCGCCCATACGCTTTACGAAAAGTCCGACCCCTACCATCTGCCCGGCCCCTGCGGGGCGCTGGACCTGCGGGCCACCGCCTTCGACCAGATCGACCCCGCCCGCGTGCGGGTGACGGGAAGCGTCTTCGAACCCTCGGACGGCTATTTCGTCAAGCTCGAGGCGGCACGGATCGTGGGCTACCGCACCGTATCCATCGCGGGGGTCCGCGCGCCCGATTTCATCGCAGAGCTCGATACCATCCTCGATGGCGTCCGCGCCCGCGTCTTCGACAACTTCCCCGACATGCAGGCGGGCAATGCCACCCTGATCTTCCGCGTCTATGGCCGCGACGGGGTGATGGGCGCGCTGGAGCCCGAACGCGACAGGACTGCGCATGAACTGGGCCTCGTGATCGAAGCCGTGGCCGACACGCAGGAACGGGCGAACACCATCTGTTCCTTCGCGCGCTCGACCATGCTGCATTTCGGCTATCCGGGCCGCGTGTCCACGGCGGGCAACCTTGCCTTTCCCTATTCGCCCTCCGACTTCAAGGCGGGCGCGGTCTACGGCTTCAGCCTCTATCACCTCGTCCGCGTTCCCGACCCCGTCGCCCCCTTTCCCTTCCACCTGTCCAATCTGGAGGATCCGGCATGACGCGCCTTGTGGATGTGGCCTCGGTCATCCGGTCGAAGAACGCGGGGCCATACGAACTGACGCTCGACATCATCTTCAGGGACCGGCACTGGTATGACCGTGCGCTGGCCGAGGACCTGATCAATCCCGCCCTGATCGCGCGCCTCTACAATGTGCCGGTCGAGGATGTGCTGGGCATCGTCGCCTTCGAACCGGCCAATGCCATCAAGGCGACGATCCGGCGGCCGCTGGTGTCGGGCGCGATCGGCGAGACGGATGTCTACGGCGCGCAGCAGCATGCGCCGCTTCTGTCCCTCACGCTCGGGGATGCGCCCGCATGACCGTGATCCGCGAGGAGGACCTGCGCCAGAGCATCGCGGACGCGCTGCAATTCATCAGCCATTACCATCCGCCGGATTTCATCCGCCACCTCGCCGCCGCCCATGCGCGCGAGCAAAGCCCCGCCGCCAAGGCCGCCATGGCGCAGATCCTGCGGAATTCGCGCATGGCCGCGCTGGGACACCGCCCGATCTGTCAGGATACGGGCGTGGCCAATATCTTCCTGAAGGTGGGCATGGCTGTCCGGATCGACAGCCCCCGCGCCCTGCAGGACATCGTCGATGACGCCGTCCGCGACGCCTATCTGCGCGAGGACAACCCCCTGCGCGCCTCGATGGTGCGCGATCCCGTCTTCGACCGGCGCAACACCGGCGACAACGCCCCCGCCATCCTGCATGTGCGCCTTGTGGCGGGCGACCGGATCGAGGCGGACGTGTCGGCCAAGGGCGGCGGGTCCGAGAACAAGGCGAAATTCGCCGTGCTCGATCCGGGCGAGGATATCGCCGACTGGGTGGTGCGAACGGTGGAAACGCTCGGCGCGGGCTGGTGCCCGCCCGGCATCCTTGGCATCGGCGCGGGTGGCGGGGCGGAAACCGCGATGATCCTTGCCAAGGAGGCGCTGAACGAACCGCTCGACATGTCCGGTCTTCTGGCGCGCGGTCCGGCGACCAAGGCCGAAGAGATGCGGATCGCCATCTACGAACGGGTCAACGCGCTGGGGATCGGGGCGCAGGGGCTGGGCGGGCTGCACTCCGTGCTGGATGTGAAGCTGCGTACCCACCCCGCCCATGCGGCATCCCTGCCCGTCGCGCTGATCCCGAACTGCGCCGCGACGCGGCATGTGCATTTCACGCTGGACGGCACGGGTCCGGCACGGCTGGTCCCGCCCGATCTGGCCGACTGGCCGGACCTGCCCGCCGACGCATCCCCCCACCTGCGGCGTGTCGACCTCGGCACGCTTTCGGCGGCTTCGGTCCGCGACTGGCAGGTGGGCGAGACGCTGCTGCTGTCGGGCAAGCTCTATACCGGCCGCGATGCCGCGCATCGCCGCATGGTCGAGATGATCGCAAGGGGCGAACCCCTGCCCGTCGATCTGCGCGACAGGGCGATCTACTATGTCGGCCCCGTCGATGCGGTCGGGGACGAGGTGATCGGCCCCGCCGGCCCCACGACCGCGACACGCATGGACCGCTACCTTCCGACGCTTCTTCCCGCGACCGGCCTGCGGGTGATGATCGGCAAGGCCGAACGCGGCCCGGCGGCGATCGTGGCCATCCGCGCGGCGGGCGCGGTCTACCTGATCGCCGTGGGCGGGGCGGCCTACCTTGTGGCGCAATCGATCCGCGCGGCACGGGTCGTCGCATGGCCCGATCTGGGCATGGAGGCGATCCACGAATTCGATGTCAGCGACATGCCCGTGATGGTGGCCGTGGACGCATCCGGCGCATCGGTCCATGCGACCGGACCGGCGCTCTGGCGGGGCCGCTTTACCCTGCCCTAGGGTCAGGCCGCGCCATCGGGGCGGCCCGCCAGCCCCAGAAGCACGAAGAGATCGTCAAGGATCGCGCGGCGGTCGACCTGCCGGTAGTTCTTGCCGTCCAGCGCAAAAGTCACCAAGAGCCCGTCCGCCATCGCCACCGCCAGATCGACCCGCCGGTCCAGCGCATCCGGCGCAAGGTCGGGCAAAAGCTGGGCAAGCTCGATCCGCAGGTAGTCGCGCCAGCGGCGGTATTTGGCGCGGAACAGCGCCCGCAACTCCTGATCGTGCAGGGCCATCTCCCAGAAGGCCAGCGACACCGCCGTCTCCTCGTCCTGCTTGCTGATCGGGACATGCTCTTCGAGGATGACCCTGACCCTGTCCACCCCCTTGGCCTGCTTCAGCCGCGCGTCGATCCGGCGGAACACGCGGTCCGCGACGAA
The DNA here is from genome assembly GCA_041191745.1 of Pseudomonadota bacterium. Lineage (GTDB taxonomy): Bacteria > Pseudomonadota > Alphaproteobacteria > Rhodobacterales > Rhodobacteraceae > Paragemmobacter. Next base: position 31,250 of record JBEEOG010000108.1, read on the forward strand.
TTCGAAGGCATAGCGCACCATCTCGTCCTTGTTGGCGAAGTAATGGGCGATCACGCCGCTCGAGAAGCCCCCCTCGCGCGCGATGCTGCGCACGGTCGCCCCCGCCAGCCCGCCTTCGCCGACGACCTTGATGATGGCCCGCACGACATCGGTCCTGCGCTCGTCATGATCAACGATCTTGGGCATACAAGGACCTTTTTAGAACAACCGTATTGTGAAAATAACCGCAGGCGGATCGCGCGTCCAGCGCCAACAGCGGCGGCGCGCAGGCAGGGCGCCGTCCTGCCCCGTTCCGGCCCGTATCCGTGGCGAAAGACGGAAAGCTGGGATCGCGGCGCACAAGACACGGAACCTTGCGGGCCGCGTCCGGGATTATCCCGTCAGCCGCGACATCGGGGCCGGCGCGGGCAAGGGCGCGTGCACCGGCGCGGCACGGGGGGACATCCGCGGGGCCCCGCCGGAACCCGTGGCGGCAGACCGCGGCACAGAGGGCAGACACCGGACGGCCGGTCGCGCCGGAGACGCCCTGACGGCCCCCGTTGACCTGTATCAAGGTGATTTCCGGCACGGACATCCATGATCCCATCATCGACGGAAAGCGGGGCTTTGCGTGAACCAGGGTGAAGCGGTCATCGAAGCACGCGGCCTGACCAAGACCTATCGGAACGGTCCGACGCCGGTTCATGCCCTGCGCGGGGTGGACTTCACCGCCCGTCGCGGAGAGCTTCTGGTCATCCTCGGACAGTCGGGATCGGGGAAATCCACCTTCCTCAACATCCTCGGCGGGATCGACCGGCCAACCTCGGGCGCGGTCATCTTCGCGGGGCAGGATATCGCGGGCCTTGGCGATCAGGCGCTGACCCGCTACCGGCGCGACCATGTGGGGTTCGTCTTCCAGTTCTACAACCTCGTCCCCAGCCTGACCGCGCTTGAGAACGTCGCGCTGGTGACAGAGATCGCCGCCCGCCCCATGCGGCCCGCAGAGGCGCTGGAAATCGTGGGGCTTTCCGCACGGAGCAGCCATTTCCCCGCGCAGCTTTCGGGCGGCGAGCAGCAGCGGGTCGCCATCGCCCGTGCCATCGCCAAGCGTCCCGAACTTCTGTTCTGCGACGAACCGACCGGCGCGCTGGACAGCGCGACGGGCATCCTCGTGCTTCAGGCGCTGGAACAGGCCAACCGCCTGACGGGTGCCACGACGCTGATCATCACCCACAACGCCGCCATCCAGCAGATCGCGGACCGCACCCTGCGGTTTGCCGATGGCCGGATCGTGGACGAGGTGACGAACACCGAACGCAAACGTCCGGATCAGGTGTCATGGTGATCCCGCCCCTCCGCCGCAAGGCCCTGCGCGACCTGCGGCGGCTGTGGGCGCAGGCGCTGGCCATCGCATTCGTGCTTGCGGCAGGGGTGGCGACGCTGATCCTGGGCAGCGGGGCGCATCGGGCGCTGACGGACACGCGCGACCGCTACTACGGCGAATACCGCTTCGCCGACCTGTCGACCGATGTGGTGCGCGCGCCGCTGTCGCTGGTCGACGACATCCGCGCCATCGACGGCATGCTTCAGGCAGAGCCGCGCATCGTCAAGCCCGGACGGCCGGACATAGAGGGGATGGCGGAGCCGGCCTCGGTCCTGTTGGTGACGGTGCCGCAGGCGGACGGGCTGAACCGGCTGCACCTTCGCACGGGACGGCTGCCCGAAACGGGCACGGCGGAAGAGGCGGTGGTGTCGCAGGATTTCGCCACGGCCCACGGGCTGCGGCAGGGGGCGCAGCTCGCCGTCGTGATGAACGGCAAGCGCCGGGTTCTTTCGATCACCGGAATCGCGCTGTCGCCGGAATTCATCTACGCGATCGGTCCCGGCGAGATGATGCCCGACCCGCGTCGCTTCGGCATCGTATGGCTGCCGCGGGCCACATTGGAACAGGCCTTCGACCTCGAGGGCGCGTTTTCCAACCTCGTCCTGCGGCTGGTGCCGGGCGTCGCGGAAACCCGCGTCATCGCGGAACTGGACCGAATGACCGCGGCCTATGGCGGCGGCGGGGCCACCGGACGGGCGGAGCAGACCTCGCATGCCTTCCTCGATGCCGAGCTGGGACAGCTGGGCGCGATGGTGCGGGTCCTGCCGCCCATCTTCCTGCTCGTGGCGGCGATGCTCGTGCACATGACGCTTTCGCGCCTCATCACGCTGGAGCGCGAACAGATCGGCCTTCTGAAGGCGATCGGATACAGGTCATCCCAGATCGCGCAGCATTATCTGGAATTCGTGGGGCTGATCGCGGCCTGCGGCATCCTGCTGGGCTTTGCAGCGGGGGCCTGGCTAGGCGCGGGTCTGGCGCAGCTTTACGCGCGCTTCTTCTCGTTCCCGTTCCTGCAGTTCGGGACGGACCTGCGGATCTACGGTCTGGCCGCGCTGGTGGCGCTGGCCGCCGCGATGGCGGGGGCGCTGCAATCGCTGCGCGGGGTGCTGGCGCTGACGCCGGCCGTGGCGATGGCCCCGCCCGCCCCCGCCGATTTTCGCCATGCCGACGGGGGGGTGCTGGCGCGCGTGCCGCTGCGCCAGACAGGGCGGATGGTGGCGCGCCATCTGCTGCACTGGCCCTTCCGCACGGCGTCGAGCATCCTCGGGATGGCGATGGCGGTGGCAATCCTCGTGGCGTCGCTCTGGTCCTTCGGGTCCATCGACCACATGATCCGCGTGACCTTCAACCTTGCCGAACGGCAGGATGTGAAGATGGTCTTCGCCGCGCCCGAACCGATGGCCGCGCTGGCGGAGGTCCGCCACATGCCCGGCGTCCTTGCGGCAGAGCCCTTCCGCCTCGTCCCTGCCCGACTGGCCAACGCAAGCAGGTCAAAGCGGCTTGCCATCGAAGGCCGCCCCGCCGATGCGCGGCTGTCGCGCAGCCTGTCGCCCGACCTGCAACCGATGCCTGTGCCGCAGCATGGGCTCATCATCAGCGAGGCGCTGGCCGACGCGCTTCATCTGCGGCCCGGCGACAGGGTGGAGGTGGACTTCCTCGCCGGTCGCCGTGCGCGCGTCTCACTTCCAGTAAGCGGCATGTCCGTCGGCTATGTCGGCCTGAGCGCGGCGATGGACATCGCGGCCCTCGGACGGGTCACGGGGGAAGGCCCGCTCGTCTCGGGCGCGAACATCCTGCTCGACGGGGCGGCGCAGGGGGCGTTCCTTGCCGCCGCCAGTGCCGCGCCCGCGACGGGGTTCCTGAACGTCACCGACCTGACGGTGTCGCGCTTCCGCGCCACGCTGGCCGAGAACATCACCCTGATGATCACGGTCTATGTCACCCTCGCCGGCATCATCGCGCTGGGCGTGGTCTACAACTTCTCGCGCATCGCGCTGTCCGAACAGGGGCGCGAACTGGCCAGCCTGCGCGTGCTTGGCTTCACCCGCGCCGAGGCGGCGTCTGTCATCCTCCTCGAACTCGGCACCGTCGTGCTGCTGGCCCAACCGCTCGGCTGGCTGATCGGCCATGGCATCGGGCGGGCGATGGTGGCGGCCTTTTCCTCGGACCTCTACCGCGTTCCCTTCGTCATGGGGCGCGAGGTCTATGCCATCGCAAGCCTGACCGTCATCGCCGCCGCGCTCCTCTCGGCCCTCGTGATCAAGGGCCGGATAGACCGCCTCGACCTGATCGCCGTCCTGAAGACAAGGGAATGACCATGCGCCGCATCCTCGCCGCTGCCGCCCTCGCCGCCTTTGCCCTGCTGCTTGTCTGGGTGTTCCGGCCCGATCCCGTTTCGGTGGAGACGGCAGAGGTCACGCGGGGCGATCTGGCCGTGGCGGTGGAGGCGGAAGGAGAGGCCCGCATCCGCGAGGTCGTCGTCCTTTCGGCCCCCATCACGGGCCTGCTGCATCGCGTCACGCTCCACCCCGGCGATGCGGTCGCGGCGGGGCAGGTCGTCGCGGAAATCGGCCCCGTGCCCCCCATCCTTCTGGACGCGCGCACCCGCGCCATGGCCGAGGCGGGCGCGGCCGCGGCGGCGGCCGCTGTCGAACTGGCGCAAAGTCAGCTTGTGCAGGCCGAAACCACGCTCGCCTTTGCCCGCACCGAGGCGGATCGCGCCCGGACACTCTTTGACCGCGCCGCCCTGTCGCAGCGCCTGCTGGACGCGGCGATCCTTGCGGAACGGACCGCCGAAGCCAGCGTCGCAAGCGCCCGCGCCAGCCTTGCGGTGCGCGAGAAGGAGAGGCAGAGCGCCGACGCGGCCCTGAACGGGGCCGATGCCGATGGCCGCGACTGCTGCACTGGGGTCGTGGCCCCCGTGTCGGGCAGCGTCCTGCGCGTCCTGACCGAGGACGAGCAGGTGGTTCCGGCCTCTACCCCGATCATGGAGATCGGCGATCTGGGCGACATGGAGATCATCGTGGATGTCCTGTCGCAGGATGCCGTGGACATCGCCACCGGCGCGGGCGCGGTGATCACGGGCTGGGGCGGACAGCCGCTGGCCGCGCGGGTGATCCGGATCGCCCCCAGCGCCACGACCCGCATCTCGGCGCTGGGGATCGAGGAACAGCGTGTCGAGGTCCGTCTTGCCCTGACCGAGGCACCGCCCCCGACGCTCGGGCATGGTTTCCGCGCCACGGCGCGCATCACGGTTCGCACGGCCACCGGCGTGCTGCGCGTTCCGGTGGGGGCCCTGTTCCGCATCGGCGGGGACTGGGCCGTCTATGCGGTGGACGGCGGCAAGGCGGCCCTCACCCGCGTGACCATCGGCCTTCGCAACGACGAACAGGCCGAGGTGCTGGATGGCGTGGCCGAAGGCGCGCCGGTCATCCTGCATCCGGCCGACAGCGTGGCCGACGGGACAGCCGTAGCCCCCTAGTCCCCCACCGGCAGGGGCCCGACCCTGACCGGAACGGGCGGAAGGCGGACCGTCAGCCCCGCCTCGCGTTCGACATCTTCGCGCTATGCCGCCCCCTTTGGCCATCGTCTGTGCAGATCGTCGATGACCAGAGCATGGGCGTGCGCGGTTCCATGCGCGCGCAGATGCGGATGATCCGGTGGCAGGTCGGAGTGGTCATGGACAACGACCTCCGGATCCCGCGCAGGCCAGAGCCGCAGCACCGCGACCAGACCGGACGCGCCGACCGCTGCCAGCGTCAAGGCCGATGCCGACAGCCCCGCCCCCGCCCCGATCCATCCGGCCAGCGGATAGGTCACCAGCCAGCAGGCATGCGACAGCGCGAACTGCGCGGCAAAGACCGCCCCGCGATCCGCCGCGCGGGCCGAACGGCTGATGATCCGCCCGATGGGCGTCTGGGTCAGCGCGAAGCCGAAGCCGATCACCGCCCAGAGCGCCGCGAGCGGGGCGAAGGTGCCAACCAGCGGGACAGCCGCGACGGCGGCCAACATCAGCCCCGCCCCGCCGATCATCACCGTCCGATCCGGCGCGCGCGTCAGAAGGCGCGGCAGAAGCAACGCCGCCAGCATCGACCCCGCGCCAAAGGCGGCGAAGGCCAGCGCCACGGACTGCTCTCCCAGACCCAGGCGGTCCTTCACCAGAACGACCGTGTTCACATAGACCATCGCCCCCGCCGCCGCGACCGCAGCCTCCATCGCCATCAACCCGCGCAGGCGCGGGGTGGCCGTGTAGATGCGGACCCCCTTGGTCACATCAGCCCGGAAATGCCCCCGCTCCGCCGCCGTCCTTGCCGGAAGCCGCGCGGTGACGACCAGCAGGGCCGACCCGACGAACCCTGCGACGGTTCCCGCAAACAGCACCGGAAAGCCCACCACCGTCAGCAAGGCTGCGGCAAGGACGGGCGATGCGACCTGTTCCAGATCCTCGGCCAGACGCAGCAGCGAAAGCGCGTTGGTGTACTCCCCCTCGTCCTTCAGCACATCGGGAATCACCGCCTGAAAGGCGGGCGTGAACCCTGCCGAGGCCGCCTGAAGCGCGAAGATCAGCACATAGATCTGCCAGACCTGATCGACGAAGGGCAGAACGGCGATCACGCCCGCACGGATCAGGTCGAGCGCCACGAGAAAGGCCCGACGCGGCACCCGTTCCGCCACCGCCGCCGCGACGGGGGCAAGCGTGACATAGGCCACCATCTTGATCGCAAGCGCCGTGCCGAGAACCGCCCCCGCCTCCTCGCCCGCCAGTTGCCAGGCCAAAAGGCCAAGGGCGACCGTCGCAAGACCCGTGCCGACCAGCGCCACGACCTGCGCGGCCAAGAGGTGGCGGAACGCAGGATTTCGCAGGGCGGAGCGCATCACAGAAGCTTCGTCAGCGCCTTGATCTCGGCCATGTCATGCCCGTGGCCCTCTGAAAGACAGTGGTCGATATGGTCATGGATCAGGGCCCGTTTCGCCTCGGCCACCGCGCGTTCGACGGCATGGAGTTGCGTGGCGATGTCGAGGCAGGGCTGGCCCTCGCCGATCATCGTGACGACCCGCCGCAGATGCCCCTCGGCACGCTTGAGGCGGGTGGCGATGGCGGGGTGGCTTGCATGGCGGTGCGGTTCTGTCATAAAGCCATCCTAACCCCCCCGGGGGGATAGAACAAGGCAGCGCGCCACGGCGCGTCAAAGGGGCAGATGGGCAACGGGCGGGCAATCCTGACAGGGCTGGCGGCATGCGTGCTGTGTCTTGTCCTTGCCGCGGCACCGCTCTTTTCCGCGCTGACCCACGGCCCCGGCCAATGGGCGATGGAGGCGGACCATGCCGCGTGGCACGCCGAACAGGGCGGGCACGCGCAAGGGCACGGGCACGGGCACGGGCACGGGGCGCATCATGACCATCACGACGCTGCCGACCATGACCACAACCCCACGGTGATCCTGCCCGCGGGGGGCGATCTGCACCTGCCGCCGCAGACCGAGACATGGACCGCACAGGGCAACCCGCTGTCGGGCACGATCCGCGACGGCCCGCGCCGCCCGCCATGGCGGACCTGACCGATCCCTAACGGCGGGGGCAGTGCGTCCCCGCCCTGATCCGTCAGCCAATCAACGGGAATACCCCATGACACTCCTCCATCCGGCGCACGGCCGCGTCTGGACGGTGCTTGCCATCCTCGGCGTCACGCTCTTCTGGGCGGGCGCTGCGCTGGCACATGCCGTCACCCTTGGCGACAAGGGCTACATCCAGGAAATCACCGGACCACACTTCCTGCCCTTCCTCTATCTGGGCGCGAAGCACATGGTCACGGGATATGACCACATCCTCTTCCTCTTCGGCGTGATCTTCTTCCTCTACGGGATGCGCGAGATCGGGCTTTACGTCACCCTCTTCGCCATCGGCCATTCGACGACGATGATCCTTGGCGTCTGGTTCAACTTCGGCATCAACGCCTACATCATCGACGCGATCATCGGCTTTTCCGTGATCTACAAGGCGCTCGACAACCTCGGGGCCTTCCGCCTGTGGTTCGGGGTGCAGCCCGATACGCGGGTGGCGACGCTGGTCTTCGGCTTCCTGCACGGCTTCGGGCTGGCCTCGAAGATCATCGAATACGACATCGCGCCGGACGGGCTTCTGCTGAACCTGATTGCCTTCAATCTGGGGGTCGAGATCGGGCAGCTGACCGCGCTCGCGCTGATCCTGCTCTTCATGCGGCGGTGGCGCGCCTCGCCGTCCTTCGGCCGTCAGGCCTATACCGCAAATGTCATCATGATCGGCCTTGGCGCCTACCTGACGGGCTTCCAGCTCATCGGGCTGGCACTGGCCTGAGGGGGGATTTCCCATGAACACCGGACACGACACCCCGCGCGCGCCGCTGCGCGCAGAACGCCCCGCCACCCGCGACGCCATGGGCCACATCCGCGGGGTCGAGGCGACCTCGGGCGGCCTGATCCGCTCCACCCTGATCGCATCGGGCGCGGCGGCAGCCATGCTGACCGTCGTCTATCTGCCCGCCGAATACGGGATCGACCCGACAGGCTTCGGCGCGCTTCTGGGCCTGACCGAGATGGGGCTGATCAAGCAGCAACTCTATGCCGAGGCAGAGGCGGACGAGGCCGCAGCCGCCAACGCCCCTGTCACGCTGGACGCAGACACGCTGGCGCGGCTCGACCGGATCGAGGCGCAGCTTGCCACCATCGGCGCGACGATCGGCGCACCGCCTGCCGTGACCGAGGCTGCGGCGGCACCAGCGGAAGAGGTTGCGGCGACCGCGCCCGCACCCGAAGCCGCACCGGAACCCGTGCCAGAAGGCGCGGCCGAACCTGCACCGGAGGCCGCCCCCACCGAAACCGCAACCGCCGTCGATGCAGCGGTCGCCGAGGCAACCTCCGACTGGCGCGACGAGGTGAGCTACACCCTAGCCCCCGGCGAAGGGATCGAGGTGAAGCTTGCCATGCAGGAAGGCCAGACCGCCCGCTTCTTCTGGACGGCCAATGGCGCGGTGGTGAATTACGACACCCACGGCGATGGCAGCGGCCAGAAGGTCAGCTACGAACAGGGCCGCGGCGTGCCGGAACAGGAAGGCACACTCACCGCCGCCTTCACCGGCAACCACGGCTGGTTCTGGCGCAACCGCACCGACGCGCCGGTGACGGTGACGCTCCGCACGGCGGGGGATTACGCCGAGATGAAGGCCCCGTGAGGAAGACGTCTACGGCGGCCCGAAAGGGCTGCCGGAACGCACCCGATGCCCGCCATGCGGGCGGTGACTGCCCGCTTCGCACCAAAAGCGTTTCCGTGAACCCGACCGGCCGCAAGCTGCCCCTGCCGAAAGGCCGGCGCCGCCACAGGGATCCCCAGCGCCACCACAAGGGCGGCCGCATGGATGCCATCCGCCGGGGCGGACGCATCGGCGCTTCCGGCAATCTGCGCCCACGCAAGCGGAACTGCCCTTCAGGCAGCGCAAGGCCACGGTCCGCCCTGGCGCAACCGGAACCGTCCAGCGGGTCATTGAGGGAAGTGGTGGCGAGGGGGGGACTCGAACCCCCGACCCCGCGATTATGAGTCGCGTGCTCTAACCAGCTGAGCTACCTAGCCACTGGGCGGCTGACTAGGGGATAGGGCGGGGGGCGTCAAGCGTGAATCGTCACCCCGCGCGGAAGCCGTCGGGAAGTTCGGCGACGCCCTGCACGGCATGGGCGACGCGCGGGCGGCCCGCGGCGGTGACGCTGACCGTCGCCTCGATGAACATGCGCTGGCCTTCCACCTCGGCCTCCTTGATGTCGCGGGCGGTGGTGACGCGCAGATCCTCGGCCCCTGCGGCGCGGGCGCGGGCGGTGGCCTCTTCGGTCAGGGCGGCTTCCAGCGCGGCAAGGGCGCTGTCGCGGTCGGTGAACAGGCGCAGGCCATCGGCCAGATGGGCGGTGAAGCGCCCCTCGCCCTGACTGGACACCAGCCCCGTCGCGCGCTGGCTGACCTGACCCACCACCGCGCCGATGGCATTGGCCACGCCCGCATGTTCGGGCAGCACCATCCGGCAGCCCAGCCGTTCGCCCACCGCGCCGTAATAGCTGGGGGCCGAGGCCCCCAGCCCGATCACCGGCACGCCCAGCCGCGCGGTCAGTTCCACCACGCCGCGGTGCCGGTCGAGCCCTGCCGCCACAAGGCGGTGGCGGGCCAGCACCTCGGGCTGCTCGCCGGCAAAGGCGTCATCCTCGTCAAAGGCGGCCTCCAGCAGGCAGTCGACCGTCTGCTGCGTCAGCCGGTCGATGATCGACTGTGCAAAGACCGCCGGATCGGTGGCGAAACGCTCGCCCCGTCCGTTGCGCCGCCGCCCCATCAGGCGCACGGCCTTTTCCGCCGCCGACCCGTCCCATGCCGACAGCCGCCCCAGCACATGCGACGCATCGGACGGCGTGACACCCGACAGCATCACCAGCCCGCGCGCCACCAGACGGTCCAGCGCCGCCGATTCCAGCCGCGAGGTCAGCGCCTGCCCCACCGGCATCGGCCGGTCGATCCGCGCCAGAAGCGTCGCATCCCGCGCGGGCAGGCCCCCCGTGTTGCTGCCCATCGGGCCGCCCATCGGGATCACGAAGCGCCCGTCGGTTTCGCCCGCCACATCCGCCGAAAGCCAGCGGTCCAGCGCGGCATGGACCATCGCGCCATGCTCCACCGCCAGAAGCGAGACGGGGACCAGCCGCCGCGGGCCAAGGCGCAGGCCGCCGTCCAGCCCTTCGGTCACCAGATGCACCTCACTGTCGCCGCCCAGGCCCGTGGTCCGCATCGCCACCGCCTCGACCATCGTGCGGAAGCCGCCGACGCGCGCGCCCTGCGGGTCGATCTCGGGCAGGCCATCGCGCAGCAGCGCCACATCGGTCGTCGTGCCGCCGATATCGCTGACCAGCGCGTCGGATTCGCCGGTCAGCCAGCGCGCGCCGACGATGCTGGCGGCGGGCCCCGACAGGATCGTCTCGATCGGGCGCTCGCGCACCATCGCGGCCGAGATCAGCGCCCCGTCGCCGCGCACCACCATCAGGGGGGCCGCGATGCCGACCGCCTCCAGATGCCGTTCGCAGGCCGCCACCAGCCGGTCGATCATCCCGATCAGCCGCGCGTTCAGGACCGCCGTCAGCGCCCGCTTCGGCCCGTTCAGATTGGCCGAAAGCTCGTGCGAGCAGGTGACGGGCCGCCCCGTGACCTGCCGGATCAGGTCGCGCGCCGCCACCTCGTGCGCGGGGTTGCGGGTGGCGAAGCGCGCGGCGACGGCAAAGCCCATCACCTGATCGCCCAAGGCCCCGACCTCGGCCCGCAGCCGATCAAGGTCAAGCGGCGCGGCCTCTCCGCCCGCATGGCTGTGCCCGCCCGCAAGGCGGATCACAGGATCGCCCTTCAGCGCCTCGACCAGACCGCCGCGTTCCAGATCGGCCTCGTCGAAGCCGATGAAGACCAGCGCCACGCGCCCGCCCTGCCCTTCGACCAGCGCATTGGTGGCCAGCGTCGTCGAAAGCGACACCAGCGCCACATCCGCCGCCGCAACACCCGCCTGCGCCAGGGCCGCATCGACCGCCCGCCCGATGCCCAGCGCCAGATCGCTCCGCGTCGTCAGCGACTTGGCCGAACCGATCACGCGCGTCGCCGCCTCGTCCACGATGACGGCATCGGTATAGGTCCCGCCCGTGTCCACGCCGAGGAAATACGCCATCCGCCTGCCGTCCCTTGTCCTGCCCTTGCCGCTGACCTAGTGCGCCCGCGCGGAAAGATCAGTCAAGAACGCGACCTTTCCTGTCGCGGGCAAGACGCCCCGCCTGCCTGCGGCGATGCGCGGGCGGGATATCCAGCGCCTCGCGGTATTTGGCGACCGTGCGCCGCGCGATCCGCGCGCCATCCTGCGACAGCGCCGCGGCCAGCGCCTGATCGGACAGGGGGGCGGCCGCATCCTCGGCCCCCACCATGGCGGCGAGACGCGCCTTCAGCGCCGCGCCGGACTGGCCCGCCCCGTCGCCCATGCGGCGGCTGAAGAGCGCGCGCAGCCACCATGTGCCGCGCGGGCTGTCCATGCTGGCGCCCGCCACCACGCGGCTGACCGTGCTTTCATGCAAGCCCAGCGCGGTGGCGATGTCGGCCATCGTCATCGGCTCCAGCCAGGCCAGACCGCGATCCAGCGCCGCGCCCTGACGGCGCAGGATTTCGGCCCCGATGGCCAGAAGGGTGGAATTGCGCGCCTCGACCAGCTTTTGCACCGCCCGCGCCGCCGCCCGCCCCGCGCCGCGCCCGTCCTCCACCCGGATCGACGGCAGGGCCGAGCGGTTCAGCGCCATCACCCAGCCCTGCCCGTCATGGCGCAGGATCAGGTCCGGCTCGCGCACGGGGGCGGCCCCCGTGGCGAACTGGCTGCCCGGCTTGGGGTTGAAGCTGCGGATCAGGCGGAAACGGTCCAGCACCGCCGCCTCGGCCACCCCCGCGATGCGGGCGATGCGCGCCGTCTCTCCCCCCGCCAGAAGGTCGAGGTGCCGGATCACCAGTCGCATCAGCCCGTCCGCCAGCCCCTGATCCTGCGCCTGCAACAGAAGGCAGTCGCGCAGGTCGCGGGCAAAGAGGCCCGCCGGCTCCATCCGTTGCAGGGTGTCCAGCACCGCCTCGACCGCGGAAAGCGGGCAGCCCGTGCGCGCGGCCACCTCGGCGGGCGACTGGCCCAGCCAGCCCGAGGGCTCCAGCACCTCGGCCAGCGCGAGCGCGATGCGCCGCTCCGCCCCGCGGGGGAAGAGCCGCTCCACCCCCGCCATCACATGCGCCATCAGGCTGGGGGCGACATCGGCCAGCGCATCGGCGGGCATCGCACCCGCCGGCCCGACCAGCCCCGCCCAGCGCGGTAGCCAGTCCTGCGGCGACAGCATCGGCGGGGAAAGCTGCAGGGCGGGGTTTTCCGCCGCCGTCTCTTCCAGATAGCGCGTCAGCCCCGCCGCATCGGCCCGCAGGATCTGGATCGACGATTGCAGCCGCAGGTTCAGCGCAAGGCGCTGGGTCTGGGTGACGTCGATCCTCTGGCGCGGTTCCATGCGCGCAGGCTAGCCAGAGGCACGGGGCGTGACAACCGGCGCCATTGCGCGTATCCCCCTGCCCTGCCCCGATGGCCCCGCATCCGGCCCCCGCCGCCCGCCCCGCCCCAGTCAAGGACGCAGCGCATGCTCGACCCCCTTCCCCTCGTGCAGGATCTGGTCCTGATCGGCGGCGGCCATGCCCATGCGCTTGTCCTGCGGATGTTCGGGATGAAGCCGCTTGCCGGCGTGCGCCTGACCGTCATCAACCCCGGCCCCGCCGCGCCCTATACCGGCATGCTGCCCGGCCTGATCGCAGGGCATTACCGGCGGGACGAGATCATGATCGACCTCGTGCGCCTCGCGCGTTTCGCGGGCGCGCGGGTGATCCTCGACCGCGCGACGGGCATCGACCGCGCGGCCAGACTGATCCACCTGCAGGGCCGCCCGCCGCTGCGCTACGACATCGCCTCGGTCGATATCGGCATCGGATCGGACCTGCCGAACCTGCCGGGCTATGCCGAACATGGCGCGGCGGCCAAGCCCTTGGGCGATTACGCCGCGCGGTGGGAGGCCTTCGTGGCCCGCCGCCTGCCGGAACCCTCGGTCGTGCTGGTGGGCGCGGGCGTGGGGGGCGTGGAACTGGCGCTGGCCACCGCGCACCGGCTGCGGCAGGCGGGGGCATGGCCCAAGGTCACGCTGGTGGAACGTGCAGGCCACGCGCTGCCCGGCATCGGCCCCCGCGCCCGCGCCACGCTGCTGGCCGAACTCGACCGCGCGGGGATCACCCTTCTGACCGGCGCGCAACCCGGACGGATCGCGGCGGATGGCGTGATCCTGACGGATGGCCGCCGCCTGCCCTCGGACTTCACCCTGTCGGTCGCGGGCAGCCGCCCGCAGGGCTGGCTTGCCGGAACGGGCCTTGCCCTGACCGACGGCTTCCTGACCGTGACGCCCACGCTGCAGACCTCTGACCCTGCGATCTTCGCGGCGGGCGATACGGTCCACATGCCCTTTGCCCCGCGCCCAAAGGCAGGCGTCTATGCCGTGCGCGCAGCCCCTGTCCTGAACCACAACCTGCGCGCCGCGCTGACCGGCGGGGCCATGCGCCCCTTCCGCCCGCAGCGCGACTACCTGAAGCTCGTCTCGCTGGGCGACCGCCGCGCCGTGGCCGACAAGTTCGGCCTGCGCTCGGGCGGGGCATGGCTCTGGCGCGTCAAGGACCGCATCGACCGCGCCTTCATGGCGAAGTTCGGGGACTACCCGCAGATGGCCCGCGCCCCCCTGCCCGCCCCGGCCGTGACGGGACTCGCGCAGGCGATGGGCGACAAGCCGCTCTGCGCCGGATGCGGGGCCAAGGTCGGGCCCGGCGCGCTGGCAGGCATCCTGTCGGACCTGCGCGCCCATCCCCGCGCCGATGTCGTGGCGGGCGCGGGCGACGACGCCGCGATCCTGACGCATGGCGCGGGCCATCAGGTCATCACGACCGATCACCTGCGCGCCTTCACCGCCGATCCCCGCCTGATGGCCCGCATCACCGCGATCCATGCCCTGGGCGACATCTGGGCGATGGGGGCCGCCCCGCAGGCGGCCCTCGCCCAGATCACCCTGCCCCGCCTGTCCGAACCCCTGCAATCCGACATGCTGGCCGAGGTGATGTCCACCGCAGCCGCCGTCTTTGCCGAGGCCGGTGCCGCCATCGTCGGCGGCCATACCTCCATCGGGGCGGAACTGACCGTGGGCTTCACCGTCACCGGCCTGACCGCCCGCCCCGTCACCAAGGGCGGCGCGAAAGCGGGCGACGCGCTGATCCTGACCAAGGCCCTCGGCACCGGCACGATCCTCGCGGCCGAGATGGCGCTGGCCCGCCTCCCCGGCCTGATCCTCGGCGAAAGCCTCGCCGCCTGCCTTGCCTCCATGCAGCGCCCGCTCGGCCCCGCCGCGGCGATCCTCGCCCCCCATGCCCATGCGATGACCGATGTCACGGGCTTCGGCCTTGCGGGGCATCTGATGGAGATGATGCGCGCCTCCGCCACCGCCGCCCGCATCGACCTCGCCGCCCTTCCCCTGCTGCACGGGGCCGGGGAGCTGGCCGCCGCAGGCCACGCCTCGACCATCGCTGCCGCCAACCGCGCGGCGGTGGACTGGCAGATGACCGCGCCCGCCACCCCGCGCGCGGCGCTTCTCCACGATCCGCAGACCGCAGGCCCCCTCCTTGCCGCCGTGCCCGCCGACAAGGCCGAAGCCCTTCTGGATGACCTCCACGCCGCAGGCGATCCCGCAGCCGCGATCATCGGCCATGTGACCGAAGGCCCGCCGCACCTGACGGCAGCCTGATCCCCCGTTTTCTCTGCCCAAATATCCCGGGGTCCGGGGCAGCGCCCCGGCGTCGCCCGCTTGCGGGCGACCGCGCAAGGGAATGCGGCGGCACGCCGCGCCGCTAGATCCCCGCCACCGCCGCCGCGATCCGGTCGGCCAGCGCGGGCAGGTCCGCCGCCCCCAGACGCTCTGCCGCGACCTCGACGAAGGGCACCTCCATCCGTGCGCGGTGCTTGCCGTAGCGCGGGTCGTAATGCCGCTCCATCAGCCCCTCGGCCAGATCGGCGAAGCGCCCCTCGGCCGCCATCCTGCGCCAATCCGCGATCACCTCGGCCGGATGCAGCGGACGCAACGAGGCGACGATGCCATCCAGCCGATCCCTGTCCGCCACCAGATCGGCATAGGCGCGCACCAGATACGCCGCCCGCGCCCGCCGCGGCGCGTCGATGGCCACGCGCGGGGCCGCGACCATGGCCCGCCACAGTTTCGGCGGCAGGCGGCACTCGCCCACCTTGGCGCTTTCGGCCTCCACCACCACGGGCCGCGCGGGATCGAGTTGCGCGATGGCCAGCGCCAGCCGCCCTTCAAAGGCCTTCTGGCTGGGCTGCTCTCCCATCGCGCCGAAGAGCGACCCCCGATGGTTCGCCATCCCTTCCAGATCCAGCACCTGCACGCCGCGCGCGGGCAGCAGGTTCAGCACCTCGGTCTTGGCCGATCCGGTATTGCCGTCCAGCACCACCACCCGCGCCGGAAAGGCGCTGTTGTAAAGCGCATCGACCACCAGCCGCCGCCATGTCTTGTAGCCGCCCGCCACCGTCTCAACCCGCCAGCCGATCTGCGACAGGATCGAGGCGAAGCTGCCCGACCGCTGCCCGCCCCGCCAGCAATAGACGAGCGGCCTCCACCCCCCCGTCCGGTCGGCCAGCGGCCCCTGCAAGTGCCGCGCGGCATTGGCGGCCACCAGCGCCGCCCCGATCTTGCGCGCGTCGAACGGGCTCACCTGCTTGTAGATCGTGCCCACCCGCGCGCGTTCGGCATCATCCAGCACCGGCAGGCTGATCGCGCCGGGGATGTGATCCTCGGCCCATTCGGCGGGCGCGCGCACGTCGATGATCTCGTCGAAGGGCAGGGTCAGGACATCCGTCAGCCGCTCCAGCTTCACCGCCATCACAGGCCCCCTTCCAGCCGCGCCACAAGTGCCGCCAGCATCGTGGCGCAGCGGTCCATCTGCTCTACGCTGACATATTCGTCGGGCTTGTGGCCCTGCGCCATGCTGCCCGGCCCGCAGATCACCGTGGGGATGCCCAGTCGCTGATCGAAAAGGCCCCCTTCCGTGCCGAAGGCCACCTTGATCGTCCCGTTCGCCCCCGTCAGGCCCTTGACGAAATTCACCACCGCCGCATCGCTGGCCGTGCCGAGGCCGGGGTAATCCCAAAGCCGTTCCACCACCATCGCGGCTTCGGGGAATTCGGCGCGTAGCGGCGCGACGATCCGCTCGCAGGCGGCCTCCACCTCGGCGATCAGGCCTGCCACATCCTCGCCCGCCAGCGCCCTGATCTCCCAGTCCACGACCGCATGGTTCGGCACGATGTTGACCTGCACCCCGCCCGACATCTTGCCCGCATGCAGCGTGGTGTAAGGCACGTCGTAATCCCCGTCGCGCAGGCCCTCCGCCGCCACCCGCGCCTGCACGGCCCGCAGCGCCGCGATGAAATCCGCCGCCTGATGCAGCGCGTTCAGCGCCATGGGCGCCAGCGCCGAATGCCCCTCGCGCCCCGTGCAGGTCGTCCGCAGCGCGACCTTGCCCTTGTGGCCGGTGGCGACCTGCATCCCCGTGGGTTCCCCCACGATGCACATCGCAGGGCGGACCGGCGCGCGCTCCAGCATGTCGACCAGCGACCGCACGCCCATGCAGCCGATCTCCTCGTCATAGCTCAGCGCCAGATGGAGCGGTGTTCCCAACTCCCGCCGCGCGGCGGCCAGCACCGCCTCCAGCGCGCAGGCGACAAAGCCCTTCATGTCCGCCGTCCCGCGCCCGTAGAGGCGCCCTTCGGCCTCGGTCAGGGCAAAGGGCGGATGGGTCCAGGCCTGCCCCTCGACCGGCACGACATCGGTATGGCCCGACAGCATCACCCCGCCGCGATCGGCAGGCCCGACGGTGGCATAGAGATTGGCCTTCCCGCCCGTGGCATCGGGGATGACCACACTCTCCACCCCCGCGCCGGCCAGCAGCCCCTGCACCCAGTCGATCAGCGCGCGGTTGGGCTTCGCGCTGACCGTGTCAAAGGCCACCAGCCGCTCCAGTATCGCCCGCCTGTCCATTGCCGCACTCCGCTTGTCACCCGCGACCTATCCCGAAAATGGACCAAAGGCAAAACCCCCGCCCCTTCCCCTTCGCCAAATATCCCGGGGGAGTCGCGACCCCGTGCCGCGCGCCCGCGCGGCGCGGGGGGAAAGGCGCACGCGGGCGCGTCGACCGCGCTCCGCCAAACCACTGACGGAAAACGGTTGCCGCGCAGCGAAGCCGCAGCATGGAAACACGAAATGCCGCGCATCGCTGCGCGGCATTTCCCCCCCATCCGGACCGGATCAGAGGATTTCGGACAGTTTCACCACGCGCCCTTCGGCCACGGATTTCAGCGCCGCTTCCGCCAGCGCCAGACCCAGAAGCCCGTCCTCGCCCGTGGGCGTGGCCTCGGCCTTGCCGCCGATGGCCGCGATGAAGGACGCGATCTCGGCGGCATAGGCCTCGGTATAGCGGGTCATGAAGAAATCGTGCAGCGGCGGGCGGGTGTAGCCGCCCGCATTGGCCAGCTCGATCGACACGGGGCGCTGGTTTTCCGCCGCCACCATGCCCGCCGATCCATGCACCTCGATCCGCTGGTCATAGCCATAGGTCGCGCGGCGCGAGTTCGAGATGACCGCCATCCTGCCCGTCGCCGTCCGCAGCATGACCTGCGCGCTGTCGAAATCGCCCGCCACGCCGATAGCCGGATCGACAAGGACCGAAGCCTGCGCCGAAACCTCGGCCACTTCCTCGCCCAACAGGAAGCGCGCCATGTCGAAATCATGGATCGTCATGTCGCGGAAGATGCCGCCCGAGCGCTTGATATACTCCACCGGCGGCGCGCCGGGATCGCGCGAGGTGATCACCACCATCTCGACCGCGCCGATGCTGCCACGGTCGATCTCGGCCTTCACCGCGCGGAAATGCGGGTCGAAGCGGCGGTTGAAGCCGACCATCAGCACGGCCTTCGTCTCGCGCACCACCGAAAGGCAGGCCTTCACGCGGTTGATGTCCAGATCGATGGGCTTTTCGCAGAAGATCGCCTTTCCGGCGCGGGCAAAGCGTTCGATCAGGTCGGCATGGGTGTCGGTGGGGGTGCAGATCACCACCGCGTCGATATCCGTGGCCGTCTCGATCGCCTCGATCGTGCGGACCTCGCAGCCGTACTGGTCGGCGATGGCCTGCGCCGCGGCGGGCATGGCATCGGCCACGGCCACCAGCTTTGCATCGGCATCGCCCGTCACAGCCTTGGCATGCACCTTGCCGATGCGCCCTGCACCCAGAAGCCCGAACCTGATCGTCATGTCATCCTCATCATCCGGCCCCGACCGGCGGGGCCTGTTTCCTCTGCCCGTTTCCGGCGGAACGGAACAGCCACATGGGACAGAACTTTTATTCCATCCCATGTTACTTTCAACCCGAATGTTCCAATTCCGCGCTATTCCTGCGCGCGCAGCACCTGCGCGGGCCGTGCCGCCAAGGGGCGCAGCGCAAAGAGAAGCCCCGCCGCCATGGTCGTGACGACACCGCCCAGCACGATGGCGATGGCCGAGACGGGTTCGAACACGAAATCCGCCTCCATCACGAAGCGCATCACCGCCCAGCCGGCAAGGCCGCCCGCCGCGATGGCCACGATCCCCGCCGCCGCACCCGTCATGGCCGAACGCAGCGCGAAACTGGCAAGGATCTTGGCCCGCGTCGCCCCCAGCGTCTTCATCACGGCCGCCTCATAGACCCGCGCGCGCTCGCCCGCCGCCGCCGCCCCGATCAGCACGACGAACCCCGTTACCAGCGTCGCCGCCGCCGCCCAGGCGGTCGCGGTGGCGATGGCCTCCAGCGCCTCGGTCACGCGGTCGATGGCGTCGCGGATGCGGATCGCGGTGATGTTCGGGTAGGCGCGCGACAGGTCGCGCAGGATCGCCGCTTCGGCATCGGGTTCGGCATAGACGGTCGAAATCCACGTATGCGGCGCGCCTTGCAGGGCCGAGGGGTTCATCGTCATGACGAACCCCATCCCCGCGCTGGAGAAATCCACCTGACGGAAGCTGGTGATCGTCGCCTCGATGTCGCGGCCCAGCACGTTCACCACCAGCGTGTCCCCGATCTTCAGCCCGATCTCCTCGGCCTCTTCCTGCGCGAAGGACACCTGCGCCGGCCCCTGATAATCGGCGGGCCACCATTCCCCCGCCACGACCCGCGCGTTCTGCTGGGGTTCTTCGGAATAGGTCAGCCCGCGGTCGCCGCGCACCACCCAGTGTTCGCCCGCGACCTCGCGCGCGGGGCGGCCGTTGATCTGG
>JBEEOG010000109.1:0-6051 GCA_041191745.1 Pseudomonadota bacterium
CTCGCAATGCGCCGACAGCGCCTTGCGGTCGGCGAAGCCGTCGACATGGACGGGATCGTGAAAGATCACCTCCACCCGCCCCTGCCGCCTGCGCGCCAGCGTCCGCAGGAAATGCGGGCCGAACTCCATGTCCCCCCACCAGCCATAGGCGCGCGGGTCGCTGCCTTCGGGCGCGTGATAGACCAGCGTCACCGGCTGGATCGACATCACCCGCTCCAGCCCGTGGGTCCAGAAGGCGGCAAAGAGCGTGGATTTGAACGGCAGCACCCGCAGCGCATCGGTCGAGGTGCCCTCGGGAAAGAAGATCAGCCGGTGGCCCGCGCGGATGCGGTCCTCGAACATCTGCTGGTGCAGCTTCGCCTCGGTCCCCTTGCGCGCGATGAAGAGCGTCCCCGTCGCCCGCGCAAGCCAGCCGATGCCGGCCCAGCCCGCAACTTCGGCCTTGGCCACGAAATAGCCCCGCTGCGCCGCGTTCAGCGCAAAGATATCCAGCCACGAGGCATGGTTGGCCACCGTCGCCCCCACGCCGGTCATGGGATTGCCGCGCACGACCAGCGGCAGGCGCAGGATGACAAAGGCCGTCCGGCAGACGAATTGCGTGATGTGGGGCGTGACCGGCCGTGCCCGCCCGAACAGCGGCGCCTCGACCAGCCGGACCAGCAGCATCACCAGCAGGCAGCCATAGGTCAGCCCGCCGAGCACCGCGCCGCGCCACAGGACACGCAGCCAGTCGCCCGCCGTGAAGGGCGGCTCTTCCATCCGCCGCGCCATCCAGTCGCTCATGCCGCGCGGCCCTTGGTATAGAAGTCGCGGTGGCGGGCCGACATGCGCGCGGTGTCCATCACCAGACAGACATCGGTGGTGTTGAAGGCATGATCGACATAGGCCCCCTCGCCCACGAAGCCGCCCAGCCGCAGATAGGCCTTGATCAGCGCGGGCGTCCCCGCCATCGCGGCCTTGCGGTCCAGCCTGTCGGGCGCGACCAGCGCCATGTCGGCCCGCGCGCCCGCACGGGCACGCACCCGCAGCGCCTCGGGCGCGAGATGGTGATGGTGCAGATAGGACAGGGGCTGCGCCAGCGCCTGCACGTCGGTGCCATGAAAGCTCGCCACGCCGAAGAGGACCTCGATCCCCCGCTCCAGCACATAATCGGCCAGCCCGTTCCACAGCAGGAACATCGCCGCCCCGCCGCGATGGTCGGGATGCACGCAGGACCGCCCAAGTTCCAGCAGACGCCGGCCCGAGGCCCGCAGGCAGCGCAGGTCATATTCCGCCTCGGAATAGAAGCGCCCCGCCTCGGCCGCGCGCTCCGATGCCATCAGGCGGTAGACGCCCACCACATGGGGCAGATCGCCCTGCGTCGCGCGGTCATCCACCAGAAGCAGATGGTCGAAATGCGCGTCGAACTCGTCCCGCTCCAGCCGCGCGGCATGATCCACCAGTGGCCCGTCCGCGCCCAGTTCGGCAACGAAGACATCGTAGCGCAGGCGCTGCGCCGCGCGCAGGTCCGCCTCGTCCCGCGCAAGCCTGAGCGACAGGCCCGATTCCCCGCCCTGCGCCGCGCCCTTCATCCCCTGCCCGCCTTCTCCCTCGCCGGAACTGCCGATTTAAGCACCCGCGCAGGCCCTGACAACCGCCGCCCTGCGACCGCGTTGCACCCTGTCAGGCCGGAATGACAACTTTTGGTTGAATTATCCGGAACGAGGTCCACCATACGCTGCATCAGGTCTCGAAGACCCTGATGAGCCCGATCTGCCGCCCGTCAATCACCACCTTGCCCGCATGTTCGAAATTCACCGTGATCCGCCCGCCGATATTCGACTGGACCTGACCGATGCCCCAGTCGGGCTCTTGCGGGTGGCGCACCAGCATGCCGGGTTCCAGAAGCGCGTTCATCGGGTCTTTCCTTTCAACCGGAGCCGCCAGCATGACCCCCGCCCCTAGCCTGTCCGCCTTGCTGGCATCGCGGATCTGCCACGACCTTATCAGCCCAATCGGCGCGATCAGCAACGGGCTGGAACTGCTTTCCATGTCGGGATCGACCATGGCAGGCCCCGAGATCACGCTGATCGGCGACAGCGTCACGCAGGCCAATGCCCGCATCCGGCTATACCGCATCGCCTTTGGCATCGCTTCGGCGGGGCAACTCGTGGGGCGGCAGGAACTGGTGGCGATCCTGTCGGAACTGACCGTCGGCCTGCGGCTGCGGGTCGAATGGGCCATCCCCGACGAGGTGTGCCGCGCCGAAGCCAAGCTTGCCGTGCTTTTGCTGATGTGCATGGAAACCGCCCTGCCCTTCGGCGGCACGGTGCAGGTCAGCGCGCGCGCGGGCGGCTGGCAGGTGTCGGGCGAAAGCCTGAAGCTGCGGGTCGATCCCGCCCTCTGGCGCGCCTTCGCGGGCGGCACGCTCGAAGTGACGGCCCCCGCGCAGGTGCAGTTCGCCCTCGCCCTGATCGAGGCCGAAACCCTCGGGCGCAAACTGGCCGTCACCCAGTCGGGCGACCGCCTGACCGTCAGCTTCTGACCGTCCCGTCGCCGGTCACAAGGTATTTGAAGCTGGTCAGCTGCTCCGCCCCGACAGGCCCGCGCGCATGCATCTTGCCCGTGGCGATGCCGATCTCGGCCCCCATCCCGAACTCTCCCCCGTCCGCGAACTGGGTCGAGGCGTTCCGCATCAGGATCGCGCTGTCCAGCCGTTCGAAGAAGCGCGCGGCGGTGGCGTCATTCTCGGTCAGGATGCTTTCGGTATGCTGGCTGCCGTAACGGCGGATATGGGCGATCGCCCCGTCCACGCCATCGACGATCCGCGCCGCGATGATCATGTCGAGGAATTCGCAGCCGAAATCCTCGGGCTTGGCAGGGGTCGTGCCGGGGATCGTCAGAAGATCACCCTCCGCCCGCACCTCGACACCCTTGGCCAGCAGGTCCGTCACCAGCACGCCGCCGTGCCTGTCCCAGAAACGCCGGTCGATCAGCAGGCATTCCGCCGCCCCGCAGATGCCCGTCCGCCGCGTCTTGGCATTGATCACCACGCGGCGCGCCTTTTCCAGATCCGCATCGCCATCGGCATAGACATTGCAGATGCCTTCCAGATGGGCAAAGACCGGCACCCGCGCCTCGCGCTGCACAAGGCCCACCAGCCCCTTGCCGCCGCGCGGCACGATCACGTCGATGAAGTCCACCGCGCGCAGCATCTCGGCCACCATCTCGCGGTCGCGCGTCGGCACCAGCTGGATCGCGGCCTCGGGCAGACCCGCCTGCCGCAGCCCCTCCACCATGCAGGCATGGATCGCGCCCGAGGAATGGAAGCTTTCGGACCCGCCCCGCAGGATCACCGCATTGCCCGATTTCAGGCACAGCGCGCCGGCGTCCGCCGTCACGTTCGGGCGGCTTTCATAGATCACGCCCACCACGCCCAGCGGCGTGCGGACGCGGCGGATGTGCAGGCCCGAGGGGCGGTCCCATTCCGCGATCACCTCGCCCACGGGGTCCTTCTGCGCGGCCACCGCGCGCAGGCCATCGACGATGCCGCGGATGCGCCCCTCGTCCAGCGTCAGGCGGTCCATCATGGCAGGCGACAGGCCCTTTTCGCGCCCGTACTCCAGATCGCGTCCATTGGCCGCCATGATCGCCTGACGGTTCCGCCAGACGGCCTCGGCCGCCCCGATCAGCGCGGCATGCTTGCGGTCGGCCTTGGCATAGGCGAGTTCCGCCGCCGCGTCCCGCGCCGCCGCCCCGATCCGGCCCATCATGTCGGAAAACTGCCCGTCCATGCCTTCCTCTTCGTCCAAATATCCTGCGGGGGTGCGGGGGTGCAAAACCCCCGCTTCCGCGGGTTCCGCCTAGACCACCATGTCGTCGCGGTGCACCAGCGCCGCACGGCCCGCATAGCCGAGGATCCCTTCGATCTCGCCCGACTTGTGGCCCGCGATCTTCTTGGCCTCCTCCGCCGTGTAGCGGATCAGCCCCTTGCCCAGCACGACGCCATCGGGGCCGAGGATCGCCACAGGCTCCCCCCGCCCGAAGCTGCCCTTCACCGCCCTGACGCCTGCGGGCAGCAGCGACTTGCCCGCCTGCAGGGCCGCGACAGCCCCCGCATCCACCGTCACCTCGCCGCGCGGCTTCATCGCGTTGATCCAGCGCTTGCGCGCCAGTTGCGGATCGGCCCCCGCCACGAACCACGTCCGGTTCGCGCCCTCGGCCAGCGCCTTCAGCGGCCGCAGGGTGGAGCCTTCCATGATCGCCATGGCGCAGCCCCCCGCCACGGCGGTCTTGGCGGCCAGAAGCTTCGTCTTCATCCCGCCCTTCGACAGGCCCGAAATCGGATCGCCCGCCATCGCCTCGATCCGCGGCGTGATGCGGTCCACGATGTCGAAGCGCTCCGCCGTCGGGTCCTCTTTCGGATTGGCCGAATAGAACCCGTCCACATCCGACAAGAGGATCAGCTGGTCCGCCCCGACCGTCACGGCAATCTGCGCGGCCAGCCGGTCGTTGTCGCCGAAGCGGATCTCGTCCGTGGCGACGGTGTCATTCTCGTTCACGATCGGCACGACGCCGAGGCCCAGCAGCGTCTCCATCGTCGCGCGGCTGTTCAGGTAGCGGCGGCGGTCCTCGGTATCCTCCAGCGTCACCAGAACCTGCGCGGTGGTGATGCCATGCGGCGCCAGCACCTCCTCATAGGCGCGCGCCAGCCGGATCTGCCCCACGGCAGCAGCCGCCTGCGACTGCTCCAGCGTCAGCTCGCCCGCCGGAAGCCCCAGCACCTTGCGCCCCAGCGCGATGGAGCCGGACGAGACCAGCACCACATCCGCGCCCCTGACCTTGGCCTCGGCCACATCCATCGCCAGCGCCGAGAGCCACGCCTGCCTCAGCCCCGTCGCACGGTCCACCAGCAGCGCCGAGCCGATCTTGACGACCAGCCGCTTCGCCGCGCGCACATCCGGCGCGGCCAGACCGGCGCCTGCCTCGCTCACGGCTGCCACGGTCCCGTCTCCTCCTCCGGCGCGGCCCCCTGGATTTCGGCGTAAAGCGCGCGCAGCACGTCCAGCAACCCCTTGCCCGACGCGCCCGAAATCACATGCACCGGTCCGCCCGAGGCCTTCTCCAGCGCCTTCCGCCGCGTGCTGATGGTCTTGGCATCCAGCGCGTCGCACTTGTTCAGGGCCAGCACACGCGGCTTGTCGCCCAGTTCGTCGGCATAGGCCTCCAGCTCGTGCACGATGGTGCGGTAATCCTTGGTGATGGTGGACGACGTCCCGTCCACCAGATGCAGCAGCACCTTGCAGCGCTCCACATGGGCAAGGAACTGCGTCCCGAGCCCCCGCCCCTCGGACGCCCCCTCGATCAGGCCGGGAATGTCGGCCATCACGAATTCGCGCCCGTCCACCCCCACCACGCCAAGGTTCGGCACCAGCGTGGTAAAGGGATAATCCGCGATCTTGGGCCGCGCGTTCGACACGGCGGCAAGGAAGGTCGACTTGCCCGCATTGGGCAGCCCCACCAGCCCCGCATCCGCGATCAGCTTCAGCCGCAGCCAGATGGTGCGCTCCACCCCCGGCAGGCCCGGATTGGCCTTGCCCGGCGCGCGGTTGGTCGAGGTCTTGAAATGCAGGTTGCCGAACCCGCCATTCCCGCCCTTGGCCAGCAGCACCTTCTGCCCCACGGTCACGAGGTCGGCGATCACCGTCTCCTCGTCCTCGTCGATGATCTCGGTCCCGACGGGAACCTTCAGCACGATATCCTCGCCCGATTTGCCGGTGCGCTGGCTGCCCATGCCGGGCTGGCCGTTCTTGGCGAAGAAATGCTGCTGGTAGCGGAAGTCGATCAGCGTGTTCAGCCCTTCGACCGCCTCCACCCAGACCGACCCGCCATTGCCGCCGTCGCCCCCGTCGGGGCCGCCGAATTCCACGAATTTCTCGCGCCGGAAGGATACGCAGCCCGACCCGCCCCCGCCCGAGCGGATATAGACTTTGGCAAGATCGAGGAACTTCATGGTCGCGGCTTTCGTAAGGATCAACACAGGCGATAGTGGACAAAAGGCCGATGCTCAAG
>JBEEOG010000110.1:0-3009 GCA_041191745.1 Pseudomonadota bacterium
GGAATTCGGGATAGACGGCCACGGCATTGATGTAGGAAATCCCGCCGCAGAGGTTCTCGAGCTCTTGCAGGGGCCGCGCGAGGGGGGGCACGCCGCCGGTATCGCGCGGGCTGTCGGGCAGGCGCCAGACCATCGCCATCCCCGCCACCCTGCCCGCGACCAAAGCCAGATGGGCGTTGCGCCACGAAAACCCGCCCCTGTCGCGCCGCGCGAGCGTCAGCCCCAGCGACCGCGCCGCCGCCTGCCGTGCCGGCCCTGCCACATCCGGCCCCGCCACGGATGACCACGTCGCCATCGGCAGCCCGTGCCCTGCCAGATCGACCAGATCGACCAGATGGGCCGCATCTTCCGGCGTGGCGGGGCGGATCGTGCCCGTCATTGCGGCCTCCCTTGCGCGCTGCGGCCGTGCTTGCCACAAGGGGGCATGACCGCGACACCCGACATCCTCTGCATCGGTTCCATCCTGTGGGACATCATCGGCCGTTCGTCCAGCGCCATGCGCCTCGGATCGGACGTTCCGGGCCGGATCACCCGCCTGCCGGGGGGCGTGGCGATGAACATCGCCATGACGCTGGCCCGTTTCGGCCTACGCCCCGCCATCCTGACCGCCATCGGGCGCGATCCCGAGGGCGACGAACTGGTTGCCGCCTGCGACCGGCTGGGGCTGGTGACGGCGCATGCCTACCGCTCGGACGACCTGCCCACCGACCGCTACATGGCGATCGAGGGGGCAAACGGCCTGATCGCCGCCATCGCGGATGCCCATTCGCTGGAAGCGGCGGGGGACAAGATCCTGCGCCCGCTCGCCGATGGCCGTCTGGGCAGCCTTGACGCGCCGTGGTCGGGGCCCATCGCGCTGGACGGGAACCTGACCGTGCAGCTTCTGGCCGAGATCGCGGCCTCGCCCCTCTTTGCCGCCGCCGACCTGCGCGTGGCCCCCGCCAGCCCCGGCAAGGCGGAACGTCTGGCCCCGCTGCTGCCCCATCCGCGCGCGACGCTCTACGTCAACCTCGAAGAGGCCAACATCCTCTGCGCGGGCCGGCACGCCACCGCGCCCGAGGCGGCCGAGGCGCTGCTGGCGCGCGGGGCGCATCGGGTGCTTGTCACCGATGGCGGGCGCACCTGCGCCGAAGCCACGCGCGGGGCGGGCGTCATCACGGGCACGCCGCCGCAGGTCCTCGTCGCGCGGGTGACGGGGGCGGGCGACACCTTCATGGCCGCCCATCTGGTGGCCGAACGGGGCGGCGCGGGCCGCGATGAGGCGCTGTCCCGCGCCCTGCTGGCCGCCGCCACCTATGTTTCCGGAGAGATCGGATCATGACCCACCCCTTCGCCGACCTGCTGGTCCTGTCGCCCGAGGTGGCCGCGGCCCGCGCGCAGGGCCGCGCCGTCGTCGCGCTCGAATCGACGATCATCACCCACGGGATGCCCTTTCCCCAGAATGTCGAAACCGCGCGGCGGGTCGAGGCCGAGGTGCGCGCCGCGGGCGCCGTGCCCGCCACCATCGCCGTGATGGGCGGCCGCATCCATATCGGGCTGACGGGGGCGGAGCTCGACAGCCTCGGTCAGGCGCGGGACGTGATGAAACTGTCGCGCGCGGACCTTGCGGCCTGCCTTGCCACGGGGCGGACGGGGGCCACGACGGTGGCGGCCACCATGATCTGCGCGCATCTGGCGGGGATCGGCGTCTTTGCCACGGGCGGAATCGGCGGCGTGCATCGCGGGGCCGAGGAGAGCTTCGACATCTCGGCTGACCTTCTGGAACTGGCCGCGACGCCCGTGACGGTGGTGGCGGCGGGGGCCAAGGCGATCCTCGACCTGCCCAAGACGCTGGAGGTTCTGGAAACCCATGGCGTGCCGGTCATCGCCTACGGGCAGGACGACTTTCCCGCCTTCTGGTCGCGGGCATCGGGGCTGAAGGCCCCGCTCAGGATGGACAGCGCCGCCGCGATCGCCGCCGCCCAGAAGATGCGCGCGCGCCTTGGCCTGCCGGGGGGGCAGCTGGTGGCGAACCCCATCCCGGCCGAGGCCGAAATCCCCCGCGCCGAGATCACCCCCGTGATCGAAACCGCTCTGGCCGAGGCCGCGGCACGGGGCATCGCCGCCAAGGCGGTGACGCCTTTCCTGCTGCAGCGCATCTTCGAGCTGACCGAAGGCCGCTCGCTTGCCGCCAATATCGCGCTGGTGCTGAACAATGCCCGCCTTGCCGCGGCCATCGCGCAGGAACTGGGCAGGGCCTGAACCGGCCGGCCTGCCGGTCGGGTGCGCGGCGCGCTTTCCCCTTGGAAGCGCGCGGCAACCCCACTAGTCTGGCCCCAAAACAGGGGAACCGATGTCCGACACGCCACCGAAGACCCGCCGCGGCCTGCTTGCGGGCCTGCGCTCCAGCTTCCTGACGGGTCTGGTCGTCGTCCTGCCCGTGGGGCTGACGCTGTGGCTGACATGGTCGGCCATCGGCTGGCTGGATGCGTGGATCCTGCCCCTGATCCCCGCCGCCTACCAGCCCGAGGCGCTGGTGCACCGCTTCCTCGGCCCCGAGGCGAATTTCCCCCTGCGCGGGGTGGGGGTCTTCGTCTTTCTGGTCTTCACCGTCCTGATCGGCTGGCTCGCGCGCGGCTTCATGGGGCGCGCCTTCATGCGGCAGGCGGAATCGCTCGTCGATCGGGTGCCGGTGGTGCGGTCGGTCTATGGCGGGCTGAAACAGATCACGGAAACCATCTTCGGCCAGCAGGAAAAGACCTTCGACAAGACCTGCCTCGTGGAATTCCCCCGCGCGGGGTCATGGGCCGTGGGCCTTGTCGCCTCCAAGGCGAAGGGAGAGATCGCGGCCAAGCTGCCCCATCCCGAAGAGATGATCGCCGTCTTCGTCGCGCTGACGCCGCTGACGTCGGGCGTGCTGATCTATGTGCCACGGGCGGATGTGATCTTTCTGGACATGAAGCCCGACGAGGCGGCCAAACTGGTGGTTTCGGGCGGGCTGGTCTATCCGGCGGTCAAGGAAGCGCTTGC
>JBEEOG010000111.1:0-6684 GCA_041191745.1 Pseudomonadota bacterium
TGGACCTGCCGCCCGAGGAAGATGACGAACTCTGCATCCCCGCGCAGAAGGCGGGGCTGAACTTCATCCGTCTGGCGACCCCCACGACCGATGCCAAGCGCCTGCCCAAGGTGCTGCAGAATACCTCGGGCTTTGTCTACTACGTGTCGATCACGGGGATCACGGGGGCCGCCGCCGCGCAGGCCAGCGACGTGGCACCCGAAGTGGCACGGATCAAGGCCGCGACCGACCTGCCCGTGATCGTGGGCTTCGGCATCACCACGCCCGACAGCGCAAAGGCCATCGCGGGCGTGGCGGACGGCTGCGTCGTGGGGTCGGCCATCGTCAAGGATATCGGTGCGGGCAAGCCCGTGGCCGAGGTTCTGGCCAATGTCGCGGCGCTGGCCGCAGGCGCGCACGCGGCCTGAGCGTCAGGCCATCAGCGTCTCGCGCCGGAAGCCCGCGCTGCGGGCGGCATCGACAAAGGCGCGGCGGGCCGAACCCACGCTGCACAGGCAATGCATGGCGGCGTCGATCCGGTCGATGGCCGTGATGCGGGCATCGTCGGCCACGGGCCATTTGCGGCGCAGCCAGTAGGCCGCCTGTTCGAGGGTCGAGAAGGTCTGGATATCCCCCTCGTCCGAAACGACGAGAGAGAGGGGCGTACCCCACTGGATTTCGATCATGGATTGGTCCTGAAATGGGTCGGGCGGCGGCACTTGGCGTGTCCGCGACTGCGCCATGGCGGCAGTGGCCCGCAAAGGGTGGGTGGACCGGCGTGACGCCGGACCGCCCGTATCTGCTGCGGCCTCAGGCCAGTTGCAGGTTGGTCGCGGATTCGCGGCCGTTGCGGTCGCTTTCGATGTCGAACGTGACGGCCTGACCGTCATTCAGCCCGCGGATGCCTGCGCGTTCCAGCGCGGTCACATGGACGAACACGTCCTTGGAGCCGCCTTCCGGTGCGATGAAGCCGAAACCCTTGGTGGCGTTGAACCATTTCACGTTGCCCTTGGCCATCGTGATATTCCTTCTGATGTGCCGCCCACACAGCGCAGCGGCCCGGCAAAGCTGAAGATCGAAAGCCGTGCCGAAAGGAACAGGGTCCGAAATAAAGAGATGCAAACCCTATATGGGCCAAACGCGCCCCGATTGTAAGCGCGAATGACCCATTTTGCCACAGATCACGGCTTAGCTATTGAAAACACGGGAAATCATTCTTCAGCGCCGTCCGTCGCGCCATCCTCGGTCGCGCGATCATCCGGTGCCGGCGCAGCCGCCCTGGCAGAGCTGCGCTTCCAGTCGGGCCGCCGCGCCTTGACGGTGCCCTTCTGGCTCAGGAACTCGGCAAGGTCGAATTTCGGTTTGGGGGTGGAAAAGCCCATCGGATCACTTTCTTCGGATAGGCGACAACGGGGCCGGTGCGGGATCGCAGGGCCTTGTCGCACGGGGTCTGGCAGTATCGGGAGGAAGCCTCGGCAGTCCAAAGCAGGTCCTTCCCAAACCTGCGCCGCCGGAACACTTGCCCCCACCCTGCACCGGAACGGGGACAAAGGCCAGCGCCATGCGCCCCTTCCGCCGGATCGGGACAGGAAAAAGGGCGCGCCACCCGCCGGTGACGCGCCCCGCTGTCCGGCAGGGAGCGGGCCGGATCAGTTGACGGTCTGTTCGGCCCGGCCTTCGATCGCGGGGGCGCTGCCGGCGCGGGCGATCTCGATCCGGCGGGGTTTCAGCGCCTCGGGCGTTTCGCGCACGAGGTCGATGTGCAGCATCCCGTGTTCATGGGTGGCCCCCGTCACGCGCACATGATCGGCCAGCGCGAAGCGGCGGTCGAAGGCGCGGGTGGCGATGCCACGGTGCAGGTAGGTCTTGCCCTCGGCCTCGGCCGTCTTGCGGGCGGTGACAACAAGCGTGCCGTCCTTCACCTCCACCCCCAGCTCGTCGGGCGTGAAGCCCGCCACGGCGATCGAGATGCGATAGGCATCTTCGGCCGTCTTTTCGATGTTGTAGGGCGGATAGGTCGGCTGGGCGACCTCGGTGGTCAGCACACGGTCCATCAGGTCTGCGATCCTGTCGAAGCCGACGGTGGCACGGTAGAGGGGGGCGAAATCGAGGTTCCGCATGGGGACATCCTTTCCAAAAGCGATGCGGTGCTGCCCTTTCATCCGGACAGGGCGTTGGTCGTCCCGGGGGACCCTGTGGCGGCATCCTCCGGCCCTTTTCATCTGGGAACGCGTCCGCGGCGGTTCAAGACCCCGCCGGCGGTCAGGGGGCCTCGCCCACGGTGACGAACTTCGCGCCGCTCGCGCCGCCCCCCGACAGCACCCGCACGCCCGGGGCCGATGGGCGCGCCCCCTGCCCGATGCGGGCCTGCAGGACGGCAAGCCCCCCCTCCACGGGCGCGGCAAGGGCGATGGGCTTTCCCATCGCCTCGGCCTTGGCGGAAATGACCGACACGACCTCTACCCCCCGCGCCGTCGCGCGGAAGACCGGCGCGCCCGAGGCGCCGTATTCCACGGGGCAATCCAGCACCGACATGCCCCCCTGCACGAACATGACCGAACAGGCATCCTGGATCGACGGCGCTTCGGACCGGTCCCTGGCATAGGACACGATCGAGACATCGTCCCCCGTGACCGCCGCCGCCCCCGCCGTCACCGGCGGGATCGAGGGCAGAAGGATCGGCTGATCCAGCCGCAAGAGGCCCAGATCCACCGACACCTGCGCCGGATCGGCCATGCCTTCGGCCTTGGCAAAGACATAGTCGGGATGCGGCAGGGAAACGGCCACGTCCCGATAGGCCTCGGCCCGTCCGTTGCGCCATCCGGCAAGGAAGCGCAGGCCCGTCGCCGCCAGCCGTTCGCCCGTGTCGCGGTCGTACAGGCAATGCGCCGCCGTCAGCACCAGATCGGGCGCGACCAGCGTTCCTGTGCAGAAGCCCCGCCCGTCAAGGTCGATCCGCCCCACCGCCGCCCAGCGCCCCGCGACCACGCCGATATCCAGCGAGCGCAGGTTGCCATCCGCTTCGGCCCGCGCGGGGGTGACGGGCAGCGCCGACAGGCAGGCAAGCAGGGCAAGGACCAGACGCATCGGCACACCTTCACGGGGTCGCAGGCGGCCAGACTGGCCGACAATCCGGGCGTGATTTTGGCGCTTTCGCGGTCAACCGGCAAGTGCGGCAGGTTTCGGCCCGCCCGTGGCCCAATCGAGAAGCTCCACCGTATGCACCACGGGCACCGCTGTGCCCGACCCGATCTGCATCATGCAGCCGATGTTTCCGGCGGCGATGATGTCGGGGGCCTTGGCTTCAAGCGTTGCCACCTTGCGCGCCTTCAACTCGCGGCTGATCTCGGGCTGCAGCAGGTTGTAGGTGCCCGCGCTGCCGCAGCACAGGTGGCTGTCGGCGGGTTCCACCACGGTGAAGCCCGCGCGCTTCAGCAAATCCTTCGGCGCGGTCTTGACCTGCTGGCCGTGCTGCAGCGAGCAGGCGGCGTGATAGGCCACCCGCAGCCCCTTGGGCGCGCCTTCGGGCAGGCCGATGCGGGCGAGAAGCTCGCTGATGTCGCAGGCAAGGCCCGCGACGGTTCCGGCATCGGCGGCAAGCGAGTCGGTGCGGAACATGTGGCCGTAATCCTTGACCGTCGTGCCGCATCCGCTGGTGTTGATGACGATGGCATCAAGCCCCACGCCCCGCACCTCGGCCATGAAGGCGCGGATGTTTGCGGCGGCGGCGGCATGGCTCTCGCCCTCGCGCCCCATGTGGTGGGTCAGCGCCCCGCAACAGCCCATGCCCTGCGGGATCACCACCTCGCAGCCGAGCCGCGTCAGCAGGCGGATCGTCGCGTCGTTGATATCGGTGTTCAGCGCCTTCTGCGCGCAGCCCGTCATCAGCGCGACCCGCATCTTGCGCGGCGCGGCGGGGGCGAAGGTCTGGGGGTCGTCGTTGCGGCTGACGGGCGGGATGCGGGCGGGGACCATGTCGAGCATCGCCTGCACCCGCGCATCGGGGATCAGCCGCGCGAAGGGGCGCCCGACCTTGGCCAAAAGCAGCGCCACGCGGAAGCGCATCGGATAGGGCAGGATCCGCGCCAGCACCCAGCGCAGCATCCGGTCGGTCAGCGGGCGTTTGTAGGTCGCCTCGATATGGGCGCGGGCGTGGTCCACCAGATGCATGTAATGCACCCCCGAAGGGCAGGTCGTCATGCAGGCAAGGCAGGATAGGCAGCGGTCGATATGCTTGACCGTGCGTTCGTCGGCGGGGCGACCGCTTTCGAGCATCTCCTTGATCAGGTAGATGCGGCCCCGCGGACTGTCGAGTTCGTCGCCCAGCACCTGATAGGTGGGGCAAGTGGCCGTGCAGAAGCCGCAATGAACGCAGGCGCGCAGGATCTCGTTCGACCGCTTCAGCGCGGGGATGGCAAGCTGGGCCTCGGTGAAATTCGTCTGCATCGGTTCAGCCCATCAGCCCGTGGTTGAGGATACGCTTCGGATCGAAACGCGCGCGCAATCCGGCGGTCAGGGCGGCGATCCCGCCCGTTTCGGGGGCAAAGGCGCAGGGGCCGTTCGTCGCGCCGCGCACCCGCGTCGCATGCCCCTCGATCGCCCCCAGCCGCGCGCGCAGGTCGGTGCCTGCCGCCACTTGCAGCCAGACAAGGCCCCCGCCCCAGTCGTACAGCGCGCCCTCGGCCCCCGCCCGCGCCACCACGGCGGCGGCGGTGGATGGCCGCAGCGACAGACGCCACACATCCCCCGTCCCCCCGTGGAAGGGCGCGACATCGCGGATGCCGGTCCAGATCGCGGGATCGCCTTCCTCCACCAGCCCGAAATCGGCCAGATGCCGCAGCAGACGGTCGCGGCGATAGGCGACCGAGGCGGCGAACCCCTCGATCCTGAGGTATGTCCCCTGCCCCGGCCAATGCGCGGCCCCCGTCACCTCGAAAGGAGAGCCAAGGGCCGCCGACATCGCCGCAACCGCCTGCGCGTCGGACAGGCCCCGCAGCACCAGCGTCGCCTGCGCCTCGGGCGCGGGCAGGACCTTGAAGGACACCTCGGTCAGCACGCCCAGCGTGCCGTGGCTGCCCGCCATCAGCTTCACGAGGTCGATGCCCGTGACATTCTTCATCACCCGCCCGCCGTTCTTGACGACCATGCCCGTCCCGTCGACGAAGCGCACCCCGATCAGGCTGTCGCGGCAGGCCCCCGCCTGAACCCGGCGCGGGCCGGAGGCATTGGCGGCGACCACCCCGCCGATGCTGCTGTCGCCCGTCCGCCCCAGCAGGGCGCGCAGGTCCGGCGGCTCGAAGGGCAGGCGCTGGCCCTCGGCGGCCAATGCGGCCTCCACCTCGGCCAGGGGCGTGCCCGCGCCTGCGACCAGCGTCAGCGAACCGGGCTCGTAGAGGCGGATGCCCGAAAGGCCGCCCGTCTCCAGCACGTCGCCCCCGACCTGCCCGATGCCGCGCGTGCCGCCCCCGCGGATGGCCAGCGGCGCGTTTGCCCCGCGCAGGATGTCGGCCAGTTCGGCCTCGCTCTTCGGACGCATCACGCCCCCTTCATCTGTTCCCAAATATCCTGCGGGGTAGTCCATTGGTTTCGCCATCGGTTCGAGAAACCGATGGACTGGGGGGTGCAAAACCCCCGCTCCCGCCCGTTCAGCCCGCGCGGCGGCTGGCGGTCACGTCCAGCGGAAAGACCTTGGCCGGATTGAGCAGCCAGCGCGGATCGAAGGCGTCCTTGACGCGCAGCTGCGCCTCCATGTCGTCGCGGGTGAACTGGTCATGCATCAGGTCGCGCTTTTCCACCCCCACGCCATGTTCGCCCGTCAGGCAGCCGCCCACCTGCACGCAAAGCCGCAGGATGTCGGCCCCCATCGCCTCGGCCTTGTCCAGATCGCCGGGCTTGTTGGCATCGAAGATGATCAGGGGGTGCATGTTGCCGTCGCCCGCGTGAAAGACATTCGCCACCTCGAGCCCGTATTCGCGCGAAAGTTCCCCGATCCGGCGCAGCACGAAGGACAGCTCCGACACGGGGATCGTCCCATCGAGGCAGATGTAATCCCCCCGCTGCCCCATCGCGCCGAAGGCGGATTTCCGGCCCAGCCAGATGCGCTTGGCCTCGTCCTCGGTCGCGGCTTCGCGGTAGGCGACGGGATCATGGCGCGCGGCCACGGCCTTGATGCGGGCAAGCTGGTCGTCGATCTCGGCCGTGCTGCCCTCCACCTCGACGATCAAGAGCGCCTCGCAATCGGGGTAGCCCGCATGGGCAAAGGCCTCGGTCGCCTCGATGCAGGGGCGGTCCATGAATTCGATGGCCACGGGCAGCAGGCCCGCGCGGATGATGTCGGACACGCAGGCCCCCGCCACCTCGTTCGAGGCAAAGCCCATCAGCACGGGGCGGGCGCCTTCGGGCTTGGGCAGGATCCGCAGCCACGCCTCGGTCACGATGCCCAGTTGCCCTTCGGACCCGCAGATCACGCCCAGAAGGTCGAGGCCCGCCGCATCCGACCACGGGCCGCCGATCGTCAGCACCTCGCCCGTCATCGTCACGATGCGGACCCCCAGAAGGTTGTTCGTGGTGACGCCGTATTTCAGGCAATGCGCCCCGCCCGAATTCATCCCGATATTGCCCGCGATGGCGCAGGCCAGCTGGCTGGACGGATCGGGGGCGTAGAAGAACCCCTCCGCCTCCACCGCGCCGGTGACGGACAGGTTA
>JBEEOG010000112.1:0-2754 GCA_041191745.1 Pseudomonadota bacterium
CGGCGATGCCGATGCCCGTATCGATCACGCGGAATTCGACCTCGGGCGAAAGGGGCGCTCCGGCGGGAACGGGCAGGCGCTCTACCTCGACCGTGATGGTGCCGTTGCGGGTGAATTTCACCGCATTGCCGATCAGGTTGAGCAGGATCTGCCGCAGCCGCCCGCGGTCGCCGCGCACCCTGCCCAGCGGACCCGACAGGCTGACGACCTCGATCCGGTTGCCGCCCGCCGCCGCCAGACCCGCCTGGTTGGCCACGGCATCGGCGACGACGCGATCCGCGTCGAAGCCCGCCTCGGCGATCCGGATCATCCCCGCCTCGGCGCGGCTGATGTCCAGCACGGAATTGACATGGCCCAGAAGGATATCGCCCGAACGGCGCATCACATCGAGCAGCACCTGCTGGCCTTCGTCCAGCGTGGTGTCGGCAAAGAGCACCATCGACCCCAGAAGGCCGTTCAGCGGTGTCCGCATCTCGTGGCTCATCACGGCAAGGAATTCGGCCTTGGCCTTTTCCCCCGCCACGGCGCGTTCCAGTGCGGCTTCGACCTGTTCCTGCGCCTTGCGCCGGTCCGAGATGTCGCGGACGAAGGCCACGACCAGCGCCTGATCCCCGTGCTGCGTGGTGGCGAGCGAGACTTCGGCCGGAAAGACCGACCCGTCCTGCCGCCGTCCGTCCACCTCGATCCGGATCGGCGCGCCGCCCGCATCCTTTGCATGGGCCAGCGCGTCCAGCAGCGCCGCCTGATGCCGTCCGTCGGCGCTCTGGGCAAAGAGCAGCCCCATCGCGTTGCGCCCCGTCGCCGCTTCGCGCCCGAGGCCGAAGATCGCCTGTGCCGCGGGGTTGAATTCCTCGATCCGCCCGTCGCGGTCGGTCACGACGATCCCGTCCGCGGAATTGGCGACGATGGTGGACAGCCGCCCGCCCGTCTGCCGCAGGCTCTCGGCCCGCCCTTCGGAGATGCGGTAAAGCCGCGCCATGCCCAGCGCCAGCGCGCCCAGCACAAGGACGAGCGTCCCCGTCAGCACCGCAAGGCGGATCAGCGTCTGCGCGATGGACACCCGCTGGCCGTCCGAGGCCGCCGCGAAATCCGACAGGGAATTCAGCGTCATCGACCGCGCGGACTGGCGGATCGCGGGCAGGTCACGCGCGATGGCGGGCAGGGCTGCCAGAAGCGCGGCGTCGGGCCCGTCGATCAGCGTCACCGTGCGGTCGAGGAAGCCGCGCAGGATCCTGTGGTCGGGCGCGTAGTCCTGCGTGTCGAGCAGCGGGCGGTAGATCGCGCTTTCCTCGAGCATCGAGACGCGGCTGTAGAGGATGTTGAACCAGCGGCGCACCTCGTCCAGCGCGGCGATCCGTTCGGCTTCGGGCAGCACGGCAAGCCCGTGCTCGACGGCGACCTGCAGGCGCAGGACCTCGACCTCGGATTGCAGCATCACCCATTGCGAGTTGTCGGAATTCGCCCGCTCCAGCGCCGCCAGACGGTCGCGCACATCCAGCGCCAGAAACAGGATGGCGATCAGGCACAGGCCCATCAGGGCCGCCCCCCCGGCAAGCCGCAGGCGGCGGATCGGTCCGGACGGACGACGGAACGCTTCCGCGATGCGCTGGAACGGCACGGTCCGGCTGTCTCCTCATCGCCTGCCAAAGGAAAAGGCAGATTTAGGCTAGATTACATGGCGGATGCGTTCTACCACGAAGTGCACCGAAAGGGGGAGCCAAAGGTATGTACGGACCCGACCCGCGCACGGGCAGGGACATGGCGGATGGAGGGGCGCAGGCACGATGAGGCTGCTTCTTGCCGACGATCACGATCTGGTTCGCGAGACCCTCGCCGCTTTCCTGCTGGCCGAAGGGTTCTGCGAGGTGATGCCCGCCTCCACCCTGTCGCAGGCGCTGGAGGCCATCGCGGCGGGCCCGCGCTTCGATCTCGTGCTGCTCGACTATCACATGCCGGGGATGAACGGGCTGGAGGGTCTGGGGCGGGCGCGGGCTGTGGCGGGCGACACGCCGGTCGCGATCCTGTCGGGCACCACCCAGCGCGACCTTGCCGAGGCGGCGCTGCGCGCGGGGGCGGCGGGCTTCGTGCCCAAGACGCTCGCCTCGCGCGCGATGGTGGCGGCGGTGCAGGTCATGGCGCGGGGCGAGACCTTCGCGCCGATCAGCCTGCTGCAGGCCGATGCGGCCGGCCCCGGACCGCTGGCCGCCTTGACGCGGCGCGAGACGGATGTGCTGCGCGGCATCTGCGCGGGCAAGTCGAACAAGGAAATCGCCCTCGACCTCGACCTGCAGGAGGTGACGGTGAAGCTGCACGTCAAGACGCTGAGCCGCAAGCTGGGCGCGAAGAACCGCACCCATGCCGCCATGATCGCCCGCGACGGGGGCATGGGCTGACGCCCGCCGCGGGGGAAGAAAATTCTTCGTCCGAAGAATTTTCGGCGCGCGCCGTCAGACCGTGTGCAGGTAGAGGTCGTAATCCACGTCCGACACGGTCCGCATCACGCGGGCATATTCGGCGGCCTTGATCGCGGTGAAGGTGCGGTGCATGTCCGCCCCGAGCGCGTCCTTCAGGAACGCCGACCGCTGCGCCGCGTCGATGGCCATGCGCCAGTCGGCGGGAATCGGCGGGGCATCGGTCGCGCCCTCGTAGCCGTTGCCGGTGGTTTCCGGGCCGGGGTCGATGCGGTTCTTCATGCCGTGGCGGATGCCCGCCAGCACGGTCGCGGCCACCAGATAGGGGTTCGCGTCCACGCCC
>JBEEOG010000113.1:0-3172 GCA_041191745.1 Pseudomonadota bacterium
GCGTTCTTCCACCTCGGCCATCTGGTGGAATACGGCGAGACGGGGCAGATCTTCACCACCCCGAAAGACCCGCGCACCGAAGCCTACATCACCGGCCGGATCGGCTGAGGGAGCGAGAGACATGACGCAGACCCATATCCTTTCCGCCTTCGACCGCGATCTGGAAGCGATCCAGGCCATGCTCATGCGGATGGGCGGCATGGTGGAGGCCGCCCTTCTGGAAGCGGCCGAGGCGCTGGAAACCCGCGACGACGAACTGGCGCAGAAGGTGCTGCAGGGCGACAAGGCGGTGGACGCGCTGGAACAGCAGATCCAGGCCGAATGCGCCCGCGTCATCGCCATCCGCGCGCCCGCCGCATCGGACCTGCGGACCGTGCTGTCGGTGATGAAGATCGCGGCCAATCTCGAACGCTGCGGGGACTATGCCAAGAACCTTGCCAAACGCTCGGTGGTGCTGTCGCAGATGCCGGGGCTTGGCGGGTCGACGGGCGCGATCCGGCGGCTGGCGCGGTCGGTGCAGATGATGCTGCATGACGCGCTCGATGCCTATATCGCCCGCGACGCCTCCAGCGCGCAGGACGTGCGCCAGCGCGACCGCGACATCGACCAGATGTACAACGCGCTCTTCCGCGAGCTTCTGACCTACATGCTGGAAGACCCGCGCCACATCACCGCGGCCATGCACCTGCATTTCATCGCCAAGAACATCGAACGCGTGGGCGACCATGCGACCAGCGTGGCCGAGCAGGTGATCTATCTGGCGACCGGCCAGATGCCCGATGATGCGCGGCCCAAGGTCGATACCGTCTCGGATCAGGGCTGAGGCGATGGCCGGCCCCGCGCCCTGCGTGCTGGTGGTCGAGGACGAGCCCGCCCAGCGCGAGGTGCTGTCCTACAACCTCGCCGCCGAAGGCTACCGCGTCCTGACCGCCGACAATGGCGAGGATGCGCTGCTTCTGGTCGCGGAAGAGGGCCCCGATGTCGTCGTGCTGGACTGGATGATGCCGCGCCTGTCGGGGATCGAGGTCTGCCGCCGCCTGAAGATGCAGCCCGCCACCCGCGCCATTCCCGTCCTGATGCTGTCGGCCCGCGCCGAAGAGGTGGACCGCGTGCGCGGGCTGGAAACGGGGGCGGACGATTACGTGGTCAAGCCCTATTCCGTGGCCGAATTGCTGGCCCGCGTCAGGGCGCTGTTGCGGCGGGCGCGCCCCTCGGCGGCGGGGGTGATGCTGGAATGGGGGGATATCCGGCTTGACCCGGAAACCCACCGCGTCAGCCGTGCGGGGGCCGAGGTGAAGCTGGGCCCGACCGAATTCCGCCTGCTGTCGGTCTTCATGGAAAAGCCCGGCCGCGTGCTGACGCGCGAGATGCTTCTGGACCGTGTCTGGGGCCGCGACATCTTTGTCGATACGCGCACGGTCGATGTCCATGTGGGCCGCCTTCGCAAGGCGCTGTCCTTGGAAGGCGCGGACGGGGACCCGATCCGCACCGTGCGCGGATCGGGCTATTCGCTGGGCTAGGGCGGCCTAAAGCCGCCCGATCCGTTCGGTCAGCAGCGCAAAGAAGCCGTCGGCATCCACCGATCCGATGAACAGCGCATTGGCCGGACGGTCCGTCACGCCCCACCAGTCGGCGACGGTCATGCCCAGCGTCAGGTCCGACTGCGTCTCGATCTCCACGTTGATGTGGCGGCCCGCGAAAAGCTCGGGCCGGATCAGATAGGCGATGACGCAAGGATCATGCAGGGGCGCGCCTTCGCTGCCGTATTTCGCCATGTCGAAGCGTTCGAAGAAATCGGTCCATTCCGCCACCATCCGCCCCGGTTCCGTGCCAAGCGCGCGGAAGGCTTCCACCCGTGCGCGGTTGGTCAGCGCCTTGTGCGTGACATCAAGCGGCATCACCACCAGCGGCACGCCGGATTTGAACACGATTTCAGCGGCTTCGGGGTCGACATAGATGTTGAATTCGGCGGCGGGGGTGATGTTGCCCACCTCGAAATAGGCGCCGCCCATCAGCACGATCTGCTGCACGCGGCCCACGATGTCGGGCGCCTTGAGGAAGGCCGTGGCGATGTTCGTCAAGGGCCCCAGCGGGCAGAGCGTCACCGAATGGGGCGCTTCGCGGCGCAGCGTGTCGATGATGAAATCGACGGCATGGCCTTCGGCCAGCGGCATCACCGGATCGGCCATCTGCGGCCCGTCGAGGCCGGTCTTGCCATGCACATGTTCCGCCGTGACGAGCTTGCGCTTCAAGGGACGGTCGCAGCCCGCGAAGACGCGGGTCTGCGGTTTGCCCGCCAGTTCGCAGATGATGCGGGCGTTCTTCTGGGTCAGGGGCAGGGGGACGTTTCCGGCCACGGCGGTGATGCCCAGAACCTCCACATCCTCGGGGCTGGCAAGGGCCAGAAGGATCGCCACGGCATCGTCCTGTCCGGGATCGGTGTCGATGATGATCTTGCGCGGGTGGTGGGTCATGGCATCCCTCGGGCTGTGCGTGCAGGCCAGCAAATCCCAGCCGCGCGGGGATGTCCAGACGGGACGGCAGAGTGGAAACGGGGGGCCGGATGGCCCCCCGTTCCACAGGTCGCGCGTGACGGATCAGCCGTCGAAGTCGATCTCTTCCATGATCTTCAGCGCTGTCGGACGGGCCGCCGCCACATCGGTCAGCAGCAGCGGGTCGGCGGTGAATTCGCCCCAGCTTTGCACCAGCGCCGACCGCTCCACGCCCGGCTTCACGGGATATTCGTGGTTGGTTTCGGCATAGATCTTCTGCGCGGTGTCACCCGACAGCCATTCCATGAACTTCAGCGCGTTTTCGCGGTTCGGGGCGGATTTCGTCATCGCCACGCCCGAGACGTTCAGATGCGTGCCCGCGCCTTCGAAGACAGGGAATTCGATCCGCACCGCTTCGGCCGCTTCCTTCTGTTCGGGGTCGTTCAGCATCTGGCCGATGTAATAGGTATTGCCGATGGCGATGTCGCATTCGCCCGCCGCGATGGCCTTCACCTGATCGCGGTCGCCGCCATCGGGCTTGCGGGCAAGGTTGGCCTTCAGCCCTTCGGCCCAGGCCTTGGCGGCTTCCTCGCCATGGTGGACGACGACCGCGCCGAGGAGGGCCACGTTGTAGTCATTCGTGCCCGAACGGGTGCAGATGCGGCCCTTCCATTTCTCCG
>JBEEOG010000114.1:0-3268 GCA_041191745.1 Pseudomonadota bacterium
TTGGACAGCGAGAAGCCGATCGCCGCCGCCGCCCAGCCGGAATAGCTGTTCAGCATCGACACGACGACGGGCATGTCCGCCCCGCCGATCCCCATGATCAGGTGATAGCCGATGAAGAGCGCGGCCGCCGTCATCACCAGAAGCGCGAGCGTCGAGCCCGACTGCAGGTAGACGAACAGAAGCGCGAGGGAGATGATCGCGGCACCCGCATTCAGCGCATGCCCGCCGGGCAGCTTCTTGGCCTTGCCATCGACCTTTCCGGCCAGCTTGCCGAAGGCGATGACGGACCCCGTGAAGGTGACCGCCCCGATGAAGACGCCAAGGAAGGTTTCGACCCGCAGGATCGCGACCTCGACCGCCGTCTTTTCGGCGATCTTGGCGGCAAAGCCCGTCAGGGCCTCGCGCGCGGTGTCGTCCATGCCCGCGATGGCGGTCAGTTCGATATGGGTGTTGAAGCCGATGAAGACCGCGGCAAGGCCCACGAGGCTGTGCATCGCGGCGACGAGCTGCGGCATCTCGGTCATCTGGACCTTCTGCGCCACATACCAGCCGATCACGCCGCCCACGGCGACCATGACAAGCGAGACCAGCCAGTTGCCCGCGCCGGGGCCGTAAAGCGTGGCCGCAACCGCCAGCGCCATGCCGACGATCCCGTACCAGACGGCGCGCTTGGCGCTTTCCTGCCCCGAAAGGCCGCCCAGCGACTGGATGAAAAGGACAGCCGCGACGACATAGGCGGCGGTGGTGAATCCGTATTCCATTCCGCGCGCTCCTTACGACTTCTGGAACATGGCGAGCATGCGACGCGTCACCATGAAGCCACCGAAAATGTTGATGCCGGCCATGAAGACCGACAGCGCGGCAAGGATCACGACAAGCCAGTTACCCGACCCGATCTGCATCAAGGCGCCGAGGATGATGATGGACGAGATCGCGTTCGTCACCGCCATCAGGGGCGTGTGCAGCGAATGCGACACGTTCCAGATCACCTGCACGCCGACATAGACGGACAGGACGAAGACGATGAAGTGCGACATGAAGGAGGCGGGCGCATAAAGCCCCGCGGCAAGGATCAGCGCCCCGCCGCCCACCAGCATCGCCACCTGATTGCGCGTCTGCGCCTTGAAGGCCGCCAGTTCGTTCGCCCGCTTTTCCTCGGGCGTCAGTTCCTTGGCCTTTTCCTTCGGCTTGGCCGCCGCGATGGCCGCGATCTTGGGCGGCGGCGGCGGATAGGTCACCGCGCCCTCATGCGCCACGGTCGCGCCGCGGATCACGTCATCCTCCATGTTGTGGTGGATGATGCCATCCTTCTTGGGCGTCAGGTCCGTCAGCATGTGGCGGATATTGGTGGAATAGAGGGTCGAGGACTGCGTCGCCATCCGGCTGGGGAAGTCGGTATAGCCCACGATGGTCACGCCGTTTTCCGTGATGATCTTCTGGTCCGGCACGGTCAGGTCGCAGTTGCCGCCGCGTTCGGCGGCAAGGTCCACGATGACGGAGCCCGTCTTCATCATCCGGACCATATCTTCGGTCCAGAGCTTCGGCGCCGGCCGGCCCGGGATCAGGGCGGTGGTGATGACGATGTCCACCTCGGGGGCAAGCTCGCGGAACTTGGCCAGCTGCTTTTCGCGGAATTCGGGGGACGAGGGGGCCGCATAGCCGCCCGTCGCCGCGCCATCCTGCGTCTGTTCGAATTCGAGGAAGACGAACTCCGCCCCCATCGATTCGATCTGTTCGGCGACCTCGGGGCGGACGTCGAAGGCATAGGTGATCGCGCCAAGCGAAACGCTCGTGCCGATGGCCGCCAGACCGGCGACGCCCGCGCCGACGATCAGCACCTTGGCGGGCGGGATCTTGCCCGCGGCCGTCACCTGACCGGTGAAGAAGCGGCCGAAGTTGTTGCCCGCCTCGATCACCGCGCGGTAGCCCGCGATATTGGCCATGGAGGACAGCGCATCCATCTTCTGCGCGCGGCTGATGCGGGGGACCATGTCCATGGCGACGACGGTCGCGCCCGCCTCGGCCACCTGCTTCAGAAGCGCCTCGTTCTGGGCGGGCCAGAAGAAGCTGATCAGGGTCTGGCCCTTCCGCAGCATCGCGGCTTCCGACGGTTCGGGGCCGCGCACCTTGACCACCACCTCGGCGGCATCGAACAGCGCCTTGGCGTTGGCGACGACCTCTACCCCTGCCGCCTGATAGGCCGCGTCGGAAAAGCCCGCGCGGGCCCCCGCGCCGCTTTCGATCACGCAGGTGTGGCCCAGCTTCATCAGCTGGGTGGCGGAGTCCGGCGTCATCGCGACGCGGTTCTCGCCTTCGAAAATCTCTCTCGCAGCCCCGATCTTCACGCTCTCTCCCCCGTACTTCGCTGCCCTGCAGCGCCGGAAACCTGACCTGCGCAATTATCACCGCGCAACAATATTTCAAACCCTCTTTCCGAGCTTTCGTCCCGACCGCCCCTTTCGTCGCAGCCGGAAAGAAAATTCCGCTCAGATCCAGCGCCTGACACGCGCCGCCCAGACGTCGAAGGACGCGCCGAAGGCTGCGCGCAGGCGCGCCTCCTCGTCGCGGATGAAGCGGCGGGTGATCAGCCAGACGAAGGCCGGGATCAGGGGCAGCGCGGCGGGCGCGTCCCACCACAGGATCGCGCCCGACAGCAGCGCCGCATCGCCCAGATAGATCGGGTTGCGCGTCAGGCGGAAGACGCCGCCCGTCACCAGCGCGCGCGGATCGCGGCGCGGAATGACCGTGGTGCGCGACAAAAGCATCTGCAACCCGCCAAGCCCGAAGAGCGCCGCCCCCGCCCCCAGAAGCACCGGCCCCAGATCCGCAAGCCCCCACGGGAAGGACAAGGGCACCACCGCGTCAAGCCCGAACCCCGCCCCGCCAAAGGCAAGCAGCCAGAGCGGCGGCAGGTCGATCAGGCGCAGCAGGCGGCGGATCATGGCAATGCCCCACGGGTGACGTTGCGTCACCCATGACGGCAGGGGCGGCGGATGTCCAGACCGCTTCGCATCCGGTCGCGGGCGGCGTTGCATCCGGCGGGACGCTCGGGCAGGGTCGCGCCAACGGAGGACCCCATGACGACCGATTTCGACGCCACCCGCGACGCCTTCATCCTGCCCGAAGGGGTGATCTATCTGGACGGCAACTCTCTCGGGCCCCTGCCGCGCGCCGCCGCCGCCCGCGTGGCCCGCACGGTCGAGGCGGAATGGGGCCAGATGCTGATCACCGGCTGGAACAGGGCCGGATGGATGGACCACCCCGCCCG
>JBEEOG010000115.1:0-7130 GCA_041191745.1 Pseudomonadota bacterium
GCAGGTTCAGGATCACCAGCATCAGGTTGCCGATCCACATGCTGGCGATGATGCCCCAGAAGAGCGCGGGCTGCTCGGTCGCCACATTGGGCCCCGGCACGATGCCCTGGATGATCATCGCCCCCACCATCAGCGCCATCACGGGGTTGGCGGGAATCCCCAGCGTCAGAAGCGGGATGAAGCTGGTCTGCGCGCCGGCGTTGTTGGCCGATTCCGGCCCCGCGACGCCCGCGATGGCCCCCTGTCCGAAGTCCTGCGGCCGGTCCGACAGCCGCTTTTCCATCGTGTAGGAGGCGAACGAGGCCAGCACCGCCCCGCCCCCCGGCAGGATGCCGAGGATGGAGCCCACCGCCGTGCCGCGCACCATCGGCGCGACCATGCGCTTGCGATCCTCGCGCGACGGGAAAAGCCCGCCCAGTTTCGTGGCAAGCACGGTGCGGTCCTGCTCGCCCTCCAGATTTCGCAGGATCTCGGCGATGCCGAAGATGCCCACGGCCAGCGCCACGAAGTTCAGCCCGTCGGCATATTCGGTGATGCCCATCGTGAAGCGCGGCGTGCCGGAATAGATGTCGGTCCCCACCAGCCCCAGAAGCAGGCCCAGCACCACCATCGCCAGCGCCTTCAGGATCGACCCGTGCGCCAGCGCGATGGCCGACACAAGGCCCAGCACC
This sequence comes from Pseudomonadota bacterium, assembly GCA_041191745.1. Classification (GTDB taxonomy): domain Bacteria; phylum Pseudomonadota; class Alphaproteobacteria; order Rhodobacterales; family Rhodobacteraceae; genus Paragemmobacter. Next base: position 672 of record JBEEOG010000115.1, read on the forward strand.
ATCAGGCTGAAATACTCTGCCGCGCCGAATTTCAGCGCGATGGCGGTCAGCGGCGGCGCGAACAGCGCGACCAGCAACGTGGCCACCGTTCCGGCAAAGAACGACCCCAGCGCCGCGACGGCCAGCGCCGTGCCCGCCTTGCCGCGCCGCGCCATCTGGTAGCCGTCGATGGCGGTCACGGCCGAAGAGCTTTCGCCCGGCATGTTGATCAGGATGGCGGTCGTCGATCCGCCGTATTGCGCGCCGTAATAGATGCCCGCCAGCATGATCAGCGACGACACCGGTTCCAGCTGGAAGGTGATCGGCAAAAGCATGGCGATGGTCGCCGTCGCGCCGATCCCCGGCAACACCCCGATCAGCGTGCCGAGGATGACGCCGATCAGGCAGAACATCAGGTTCTCGGGGCTGGCCGCCGTCATGAAGCCGAGGCCGAGGTTCGAGATCAGGTCCATGATATGCCCCTCAGAAGGTCAGCCAGGGGCCGATGCGCCGGAACGGCAGGCCGAGGGCATAGGAAAACACCACTGTCGAGAAGACCGTGACCGCCACCGCCAGCAAGAGCGCCCAGTGCAGCCGCATCTTCAGCGAGGCAAGCCCCGCGATCAGCGTGGTCAGGAAGATGGCCGGCACGAAGCCCAGGCCACGCACCGTCAGCCCGAAAAAGATCGGCGCGGGCAGGATGAAGGCGATCCCGCGCCACGCAAAGCTGCCCATGCCCTCGCCGCCTTCGGATTTGATGGCGTTGAACAGGATGGCCAGCCCGAACAGCATCAGCACCCCCGACAGCACCAGCGGGAAATAGCCCGGCCCCATGCGGAAGGCGGTGCCCAGTTCCAGCCCCAGCGATTGCAGGCCGAAGAACAGCGCAAAAAGGATGAACAGAAGCCCCGCCGCGGCATCGGCGCGGTCGATGGATGTGACTTTCATGGCAAAAAGGCCCCTCCCAAGGGAAGGGCCGCCCGTTGCGGGGCGGCCCGATGCGCCGTCAGTCGGCGTAGACGCCCGCGGTTTCGATGATCGGCTTCCAGCGCGCGATCTCGCTCTCCAGCTTGGCCTTCAGCGCGGCGGGGGTCGCATCCTCGGCCGAGGACGGGGCGGTGCCCAGTTCACCCAGCTTCGCCGCGATGCCGGGATCGGCCAGCGCCGCCTGCAGCGCCTGCGTCAGGCGGTCCACCGCCTCGGCGGGGGTGCCCTTGGGGGCGTAAAGCCCGTGCCAGACCGACACTTCCAGTCCGGGGAAGCCGCCTTCGGCCACGGTCGGCAGGTCGGGGAAAATGTCCAGACGCGCGGGCGTGGTCACGGCATAGGCCTTGATCGTGCCGCCCTTGATCTGTTCGGCGGTGTTGGTGGTCTGGTCGCACATGATGTCGATCTGGCCGCCCAGCAGTTCCGTCATCGCCGGACCCGTGCCCTTGTAGGGAACGGTCACGATCGGCGCCTCGAGCGCCTGCATGAACAGCATCCCGCACAGGTGCGACGCCGCGCCGATGCCCGCATTGGCCATCGTGATCGTGTCGGCGTTTTCCTTCACATAGGTCACGAGGCTGGCGAAATCGGCAGGCTCCAGATCCTTGCGCGCCACGATGGTCATCGGCACCTCGGTCACGAGGCCGACATATTCAAAGGCCTCGAGCGGATTGTAGGCAAGGTTGCGGTAAAGCGTGGCGCTGGTCGCCATGCCGATATGGTGCAGAAGGATCGTGTAGCCATCCGCCTCGGCCTCGGCCACCTGACCGGCGCCCAGCGTGCCGCCCGCGCCGCCGACATTTTCGACGATGATCTGCTGGCCCAGTTCGGCCGACATGCGTTCCGCGATCAGGCGGCCCACGGTATCGGTCGGCCCGCCTGCCGCGAAGGGCACGACCATCGTGATCTGGCGTTCCGGATAGGCTTGGGCAAAGGCGGTGGTGGTGGTCAGGATCGCGCCGGCGGCAAGGCCGGCGAGCAGTTTGGTCGATGCCATGATGTCCTCCCAGACGTTGGCGGTGTGTCGCCCCGCAGCGCCCCCTCCGGCGTTGCGGTCGGCGCAAGGGAAATCCGTCACGCCGATGTCACGCAAAGGCCGCGACAGGCCCGCGGGCGGAAATCTCTGTCCGCCGAAGGCCGTATGGGTGGAAAAGGTGACAATCCCGCCCCGCGCATGGGTGGATTTCCACCCCTCGGCGGCGGAAGGGACCCGGATCAGTCGTCGCCGTCGGTGATCAGGCGGCGGTCCAGACCGTGTTTCTGCATCTTTTCGTAAAGCGTCTTGCGCCCGATGCCGAGCGATTCATAGACCGGCCGCAGCCGCCCGCGATGGGCGGCGATGGCCCCCGCGATCACGCTGCGTTCGAAGGCCGCGACCCTTTCGGCAAGGGTGGTCGCAAGGTCCGGCCCCGTCTCGGCCCCGTCGAGGCCGAGGATGTGCCGGTCCGCCGCGTTGCGCAGCTCGCGCACGTTTCCGGGCCAGTCGCGCGCGGCCAGCGCCGCCAGATGCGCGGGATCGGGCAGGCGGTCCTCCACCCCGTGGCGGGCGGCGGCTTCGCGCAGAAGCTGCAGGAACAGCACGGGGATATCCTCGCGCCGTTCCGACAGGGGCGGGACGCGCAGCGTGGCCACGTTCAGCCGGTACAGCAGATCGGCGCGGAAAGCGCCCGCCGCCACAGCGGCGGCCAGATCGACCTTTGACGTGGCGATGAAACGCACATCCAGCGCTACGGGATCGTTCGACCCCAGCCGCGTGATCACCCGTTCCTGCAGCACGCGCAGAAGCTTGGCCTGCAGATCGACCGGCATCGACCCGATCTCGTCCAGAAGGATCGTGCCGCCGCGCGCATGTTCGAACCGCCCGTAGCGCGTCCGCATCGCGCCGGCAAAGGCGCCCGCCTCGTGGCCGAAAAGCTCGCTCTCGATCAGGGTGGCGGGCAGGGCGGCGCAGTTGATGGCGACGAAGGGCTTGCCCGCGCGGGGCGACAGGTCGTGCATGGTGCGCGCCACGACCTCTTTGCCCGATCCGGTCGGCCCCATGACCAGCGCATCCGCCTCGGACGGGCCTATGGTGCGGATCAGGCGGCGCAGGTCCACCATCGCCGCCGAACGCCCCGGCAACCGCGCCTCGATATCGTCGCGCTTGCCCGCCACGGCGCGCAGGCGGCGATTTTCGATCACCAGCGCGCGGTGGTCCAGCGCGCGGCGTATCACGGCGGTCAGCGCCTGCATGGAAAAGGGCTTTTCGATGAAGTCATAGGCCCCCCGCCGCATTGCCTCGACGGCAAGGCTGACATCGGCATGGCCCGTGATCAGGATCACCGGCAATTCGGGGTCCAGTTCGGACAGGCGGCCCAAGAGGTCCATGCCGTCCATGCCGGGCATGCGGATATCGGTGACGACGATCCCGTTCAACCCGCGCCCCGCCGCCTCCAGCGCGGGTTCGGCGGCGGGAAAGGCGCGCACGTGATAGCCCGCCAGATCCAGCGCCTGTTCGGTGGACCGCCGCATCGCCTCGTCATCGTCGATCAGAAGGACGGTCTGCATCATTCGGCGGCCATCTCCTCGGACCGGGCGGCATGCAGCACGACCGTAAAGACCGCGCCGCCTTCGGGGTGGTTGGCAACCCGCAGGTCGCCGCCGAAATCCTGCATGATGTTGTAGCTGATCGACAGCCCGAGGCCGAGGCCCGACCCCACGGTCTTGGTCGTGAAGAAGGGGTCGAAGATGCGGTCGGCGATGGCGGGCGCGACACCCGGCCCGTGGTCGCGCACCGACAGATGGACAAAGCCGCCCTCGGCGCGGGCGCTGACCGTGATCTCGCCCGCCGTGCCATCCATCACGTCGGCGGCATTGGACAGAAGGTTGACCAGCACCTGTTGCAGCCGCACAGGGCCGCCCCGCACGGGGGGCAGGCCGTCGGGCAGGTCCAGCCGCACCTTCAGCCCCGCTAGGCGCAGCCGCGCCTCGGCGATCTGCAGCGCATCGGCCACCACATCGCCAAGCGCGATGGTCTTGAGCGGTTCGTCCGGCTTGCGCGCGACGTTCCGCAGGTGCCGCGCGATGGTGGCCATGCGGTCGATCAGCGACAGGATCTGCCCGATATTGTCGCGCGCGCGGGGCAGGTCGCCACGGTCGATCAGCAGGGCCGCGCTGTCGGCATAGTTGCGCGCGGCGGCCAGCGGCTGGTTGATCTCGTGGCTCAGCGCCGCCGACATGCGCCCCAGCGCGGCGAGCTTGCCCGCCTGCACCAGATCGGCCTGCATGCGGTGAAGCTCCGCATTCGCCTCTGTCAGGTCGGCGGTGCGCTCGGCCACCTGCCGTTCCAGTTCCGCCTGCGCCGCCGCCTGCAGCGCGATCCGTTCGGCCAGCCGCGCGCGGCGCTGCCAGACCGCCAGCGCCAGCGACAGCGCGATGCCCAGAAGCAGGACCGACGCCGCCACCGTCAGCCGCGCCTGCGCGCGCAGCGGCGCGGTGTCCAGCAGCACATGCACCGTCCAGCCCGCGGCAGGCATCAGCCGTTCGGCCACCAGCCATTCGCGGTCCGGCCCGCCGCCGACGCCCAGCCCCATCAGCACCATCCCATCCGTCCGCGCCCATGTCGCGGCCAGCCGGCGCAGCGGCATGTCCGAATAGCGGCGCGAGGATTCCGTGCGCGCGATCCGCTCGGGCGTCAGGGGCAGCAGGCCCGCGTAAAGCCAGTCGGCTTCCGAGGACATGAAGACGATGCCTTCGGGATCCGAGACCATGATCCGGTATTCCGCGCCCTTCCATCCGGCCTCGATGTCATCGACGCCGATCTTCAGCGCGACCACGCCCGATACGGCACCCACCTCGTTGCGGACGGGCGAGGCGAAGTAGTAGCCCCTGACGCCCGACGTCGTGCCAAGCGCGAAGAACCGCCCCGTGCCGCCCGCCGCCGCTTCGGTGAAATAGGGGCGGTAGACGAAGCTTTCGCCGATGAAGCTGTCGGTGCGGTCGAAGTTCGATGCCGCCAGCGTCCGCCCGTCGGTGCCGATCAGGTAGAGGTCCGAGGATTCGACCAGCGCGTTCGTGGCCTTCAGCCGCAGGTTCATCCGCGTGATGTCGGTCGCATCGGGCCGCCCGTCAAAGAAGGCGCGGACATGGTCGTCCTTGGCCAGCAGGGCGGGCAGCGCCTCGAACCGTTTCAGATGCCCGTCCAGCGCGTTCACCGTCTGGCGCAGCGTATCCTCGGCCCGCGCGCGGCCTTCGGTCAGGGCGGCATGGGTGGCCAGACGGTCCGCCGCAAAGGTGACGACAAGCCCCAGCACGGCCAGAATGGCCGCGACGCGCAGGAACTGCCGTGCCGGTTTGCCCTGACCCATCCGCCGAAACCCACCCCGCTGGAACACGCGGCGCAAGCATGTCGCATCGCCGCGCGGCTGTATAGGGCGGGCCCAGAGCCGGTCCGGAGCCGGCCCAGAGCGGACTTGTGCTTGCCCCGATTTGATGCCAGCCAAGGCGGCGGTGAACCGGACCGGAGGTGGCACTTGGGACTGCCCGCATTCGAGGCGATGCTGCGGCGGATCGGCATCGACCGCTACATGATGGCGCTGATCCTGACCGTGGGGCTGGCCGCGCTCCTGCCCGCGCGCGGGGTGGTGGCCGAGGTGCTGTCGCAGGTCACCTTCTGGATCGTGGCGCTTCTGTTCTTCCTTTACGGGGCGAAGCTGTCGCTGGCCGCGACATGGGCGGGGCTGACGAACTGGAAGCTGCAGCTGGGTGTTCTGCTGTGCACCTTCGCGCTGTTTCCGCTGCTGGTGCAGGGGATGCAGCCCCTTGTCGCGCTTGGCCTGCCCGCCGCGATCGGGATCGGCATCCTCTATATCGGCTGCCTGCCATCGACGGTGCAAAGCTCCATCGCCTTCACCTCCGTCTCGGGCGGGAACGTGGCGGGGGCGCTTTGTGCGGCATCGCTGTCGAACCTGATCGGGGTGGTGCTGTCGCCCGTGCTGCTGGCGGTCCTTTTGCACCGCGCGCAGGGCGAGGGGATCGCGCTCGACGCCATCTGGAAGATCGCGCAGCAGATCCTTCTGCCCTTCGCGCTGGGCCAGCTTTGCCGCCCGCTGCTGTCGGATGTCCTGAACCGCCACAAGCTGCCCCTGATGATCGTGGATCGCGGGTCGATCCTGCTGATCGTCTATGCCGCCTTTTCGGCAGGGGTGGTGGGCGGCATCTGGCAGATGCTGTCCCTCGGGGCCATCGCGGGGCTGATCGCGCTTTGCGTGGGGCTTCTGGCGGTGGTGATGGGGGTCATCACCCTTGCGGGGCGGCTGGCGGGTCTGCCGCAGGGCGACCGTCTGGCGCTGCTGTACTGCGGATCGACGAAAAGCCTTGCCACGGGCCTGCCGATGGCGGGCATCCTGTTCGCGGGCAGCGACATCGCGCTGATCATCCTGCCCCTGATGCTGTTCCACCTGATCCAGCTGACGGTTCTGGCGGTCCTGTCGCAGCGGATTGCCGCGCGGGGGC
>JBEEOG010000116.1:0-3598 GCA_041191745.1 Pseudomonadota bacterium
CGGTTTCTTCGCAGAAGAAACGTGGACAGGAATTTTCGCAGAAAATTCCGCGCCCTAGCGCACGCCCAGCCCCGCGCGCATCAGCGTGCGGCGCACGGGTGCCACGGAATAGAGCGCGTTCAGCGCCCCCGCCCGCAGGTCGCGCAGGCCCTGTCCCCCCATCATGGAGGCACGGTTCAGCACGTCGATCCCTGCCACCCGCGCCTGCACCTCCAGATGCCGCTTGCGGTGATAGGCATCGAGCATCTTCGCCGATCCCAGACCCGCGCGGTCGCCCTCGGCCAGAGCGAGAAGCTCGCGCAGATCGGCCAGCGACATGTTCAGCCCCTGCGCGCCGATGGGCGGCACGACATGGGCGGCTTCCGCGATCAGCGCCACACGCTCGCCCGCCATCCGGTCCGCGATCTGGCTGATGATCGGCCAGACGGTCAGGCGGCTCGCCAGTGTCAGCGGCCCCAGCGTGAAGCAGGACCGTTCGTTCATCGCCGCCTCGAACTCGGCCACCGGCAGGGCGGCCAGACGCGCGACCTCGGGGCCGGTTTCCATCCAGACGATGGCCGAACAGGGCTTGCCCTCGCGGTCGGGCAGCGGGACCAGCGTGAAGGGCCCGCCCGAACGGTGGATTTCGGTCGAGACATTCCCGTGCGGGACCGGATGGGTCACCGCGAAGGCCAGCGCCTTCTGCCCGTAGCGCGTGGTGCTGACGGATATCCCCGCCGCCTCGCGCATGGGCGAGCCGCGGCCATCCGCCGCCACGACCAGCTTTGCCGCGACGCGCGTGCCGTCCGACAGGGTCACCAGCGCCTCGGCCTCGCGCGTCATCAGGCGGGCGGTCGCCGTGCCGGGGCGGAACGCCACATTCGGCAGCTCCGCCAGCCGCGCCACCATCTCGCGCCGCAGCAGCCAGTTCGGCAGGTTCCACCCGAAGGGCTGGTCCGAAATGTCCGCGGCATCGAAATCCTTGACGATGCGCGGCTCGGCCACCTCGCCGCCCGCGTCGATGATCCGCATCACCTGCAGGGGCGCGGCATGGGGTTCCAGCCGCGACCAGAGCCCCGCCGCATCCAGCACGGGCACCGAGGGTTGCAGGAAGGCGGTGGTCCGCAGGTCCGATCCGGCTGCCTCCATCGCCGTGACGGGCGGTTCGGGATCGACGCAGAGGACACGGAACCCCGCCGACCCGAAGGCCGCCGCCGCGGTCAGTCCGGCGACACCGCCGCCGGAGACGAGGATATCGGTATCAATGCGGGCAGGCATGGGCGCGGGCATGGCGGCGGACTCCTTCGGCTGCCCATCAGATACGCCCGCGCAGGCGAAAGGCGAAGCGACAAAGCGTCCCGCCGGCCGGATGCCGCGCCCGCCTCAGGGCAGCGAGATGACGATGAACCAGGCGAACATCACCGGCACCAGCGCCAGCGCCGTCACCACCAGCGCCGCCAGTCCCCAGACCTGCACCGCCAGCACGACGGCGGTGACGAAGATCGTCAGCACGTAGAAGATCAGGTTGATGTCGCGCCCTACGTCGCGCACCAGCGCGCCAACGACCGGCGTGGCATGAATGACGCGCGACAGGATCGGGCGGGCAGGGGGTTCGAGCGAAAGCGACATGGGCGACTCCGGTTTGGCTTCGGCGTCCATGTGGCCCTTTGCGGCGGGAAGTCCAAGCGGCTTCGCTGCGGCGCGGCGTCGCGGGACTAAAGGCCCGTCAGCCGCGACAGGAAGGCCGACAGGTCGTCATGGTGGTGGTGGATATGCGGCGCGGGTTCGGCTTCGGGCGCGATATGCACCGTGCGGAGCCCCATCGCATGGGGCACGGCCAGATTGCGGGGGTCATCCTCGAACATCGCGGCGCGGGTCGGGTCCAGCCCGTCGGCGGCAAAGACCGTCTCGAAGGCCGCGCGTTCGGGTTTTGGCCGGTAGCCCGCATGTTCCACGCCATAGACCGCATCGAACAGGCCCGACAGCCCGCGCGCCGCGATCACCTTGCGCGCATAGGGCGCGTCGCCATTGGTGAAGATGATCCGCCGCCCCGGCAGGGCCGCAATGCGGGCGGCCAGCAGGGGATCGGGCTCCAGCACGGAAAAGTCGATGTCATGCACCTCGGCCAGATAGCCGTCGGGGTCCACCCCGTGTTCGGCCATCAGCCCCGCCAGCGTGGTCCCGTAAAGCCGCCAGTAGTCCGACCGCAGGCGGTCGGCCTCGGCCCGGCTGACGCCGAGGTGCCGCGCGACCCAGTCCGTCATCTTCACCTCGATCTGGTCGAAGAGGCGCATGCGCGGCGGGTAAAGCGTGTTGTCGAGGTCGAAGACCCAGGTCGTGATGTGGCGGAACTGTTCGGCGGACATGCTGGGCAAGCTAGGGCAGCGGGCGCAGGGCGGCAATGGGGCGCGACGAAGGGGCGTTGAATCGGACCCGACGTAAAGCTAGTGTCACGCAAAGTATACAACCGCATGCCGCAAGGGGGCGCGTCCGGTGCAGAAAGATGCCTATACCCTGATCGTCGAGGCGATCGACGCAGGGGTCTACAAGCCCGGCGACCGGCTGGTCGAATCCGAACTGGCCGAGCGGCTGGGCGTCAGCCGCACCCCCGTGCGCGAGGCGCTGCAGCGGCTGGAAACGCAGGCCATGCTCACTCGCGACGGGCGCAGCCTGATCGTGGCCTCGCTCGACCACAACCAGCTGGCCGAGCTTTACACCGTGCGGACCGAGCTGGAAGGGCTGGCCGCCCGCCTTGCCGCGCGCCACGCGACCGAAGAGGAAATCCGGGTCTTGAAAGGCATGGTCGAGGATGACCGCGCGCTCTTGGGGGGCGATCCGAAACGGCTCAGCCGGGCGAACAAGCGGTTCCACAAGCAGATCCATCTGGCCAGCCACAACCGGTTTCTGGTGCAGCAACTGGACCTTGTGCATCGGTCGATGGCGCTGATGGCCAACACCTCTTTCGCCGCAGAAGGGCGGGACGAGGTGGCCTTGGCCGAGCACGAACAGATCGTCCGCGCGATCGAGGCGCATGACGGCGAGGCCGCCTATCAGGCGCTGCGCCAGCACATCAGCAAGGCCTATGAGACGCGCCTTCGCGTCGATGCCGGAGAGATTCGCACGCGTTAACCGCCAAAGGTGCCATGCGTGGTCTTGTCCCAGTAGAACGGTCGCGTCGCCAGTTCCGACAGCGCCTTGTAGGCTGCCAAAGTGCCCAGCACGGCATAAAAGGGTTGCAGGACCAGCCACCCCGCACCGACCCGCCCGCCCAAGCGGCGCGAAGCCGCGATGCCGCAGGCCAGATCCAGCAGGGCCGACAGGGCCAAAAGCCCCGCCACCACCACCAGCCCGCCCGGCGGCAGGACCGCCTGTATCGGATGCCAAAGACCCAGCGGCATCACCCACATCGACCAGAGCAGCGGCGCAAGCAGCCCCTGCGACAGCGATCCGGCGAAATGCGCCTGCATCGCGATGAACCGGCGCGGACCCAGATCGCGCCACAACTCCACCGGGGTTCGCGAATGGACCATCCATGTCATCATGTAGCCCTTGATCCAGCGTGACCGCTGTTTGACCCAGGACCATGGCTGGCAATTCGCCTCTTCCAGCGTGACAGAAG
>JBEEOG010000117.1:0-2926 GCA_041191745.1 Pseudomonadota bacterium
GGAGGCCGGACGGCCAATGTCCGAGGCGTTCAGAGGCGAGTTCACCCAGAAGGTGGACGGTAAGGCGCGGGTGTCGATCCCGGCGGCCTTTCGCCGTGTTCTGGAGGCCGGTGACCCCGACAGCACCCGCAAGCGCATCGTGATCGTCTATGGCGACGAGCGCCGGAAATTTGCCGAATGCTATACCATCGCGGGCGCGCAGCGTCTGGAAGCGATGATCCGCAAGCTGCCGCTGGGGTCGATGCAGCGGCGGCTGCTGGAGCGGAACATGGTGACGTTGTCGGTCACGCTGGAGATCGACGATGACGGGCGGATCGTGTTGCCGCCCAAGGTGCGCGAGAAGACGGGCCTGTCCGCCGAGGGCGGCGAGGCGGTCTTTGCCGGTGCGCTGGATACCTTTCATCTGTGGAAGGCCGAGACGTATGAGGCCGACATCCGCCGCGCGGCGGAGGAGGAGCTGGCCTCGCTGCCCGAAGGCATGGACATCCTGTCGCTTCTGAGCGGCGACGCGCCGGAGGAGTGAGCCTTGGCCGTCAGCGATCAGGAGATCGGTCGCCCGCCCCATATCCCGGTATTGCTGCGCCCATTGCTGGAGGCGGTCGCCCCGGTGGAGGGGGCGTGGCTGGACGGCACCTTTGGCGCGGGCGGTTATGCGCGCGGGCTGCTGGAGGCGGGGGCGGCGCGGGTGACGGGGGTGGATCGCGATCCGCTGGCGCTGCAGATGGCGGCGGGATGGGCGGGGGCATATGGCGACCGGCTGCGGCTGGTGGCGGGGAACTTCTCGGCCTTGGATGAACATGCGGGCGGGCCTTTGGATGGGGTCGTGCTGGATCTGGGCGTGTCGTCCATGCAGTTGGATCGGGCGGAGCGGGGGTTTTCGTTCCAGAAGGACGGCCCGCTGGACATGCGGATGAGCCAGGAGGGGCAGAGCGCCGCCGATCTGGTGAATACGGCCCCGGAAGGGGTGCTGGCGGATATCCTGTATCATTACGGTGAGGAGCGGGCCTCGCGCCGGATCGCGCGGGCGATCGTGGAGGCGCGGGCGGTGGAGCCGATCACCACGACGCTGCGGCTGGCCGAGATCGTGGCGAAGTGCCTGCCGCGCCCCAAGCCGGGGCAGAGCCATCCGGCGACGCGGAGCTTTCAGGCGATCCGGATCGCGGTGAACACGGAATTCGACGAACTGGCCGAGGGGTTGCAGGCCGCCGAGCGGGCGCTGAAGCCCGGCGGGCGGCTGGCGGTGGTGACGTTCCACAGCCTTGAGGACCGGATCGTGAAGCGGTTCTTCCAGATCGCGAGCGGGGCGGAGGCGAATGCCAACCGCTATGCCCCCGCGCGGGCCGATCAGGCGGCGCGGTTCGAGATGATCACCAAGAAGGCGATCGGCCCCGATGAGGCCGAACTGGCCGAAAATCCCCGCGCGCGCAGCGCCAAGCTGCGCGTGGCGCGGCGCACATCCGTTCCTGCGGCCCGCATCGCCCCGGCGGCGCTGGGTCTGCCTGACCTCCAGCCGAAGAAAGGACGCCGCTGATGCGCCCTGTGTTCTTTGTCCTGTCCTTTCTGGCCGTGATGGGGCTGGCCTTCTGGGCCTATCGCGAGAATTACGCCACGCAGGCCGCGCTGCGCGAGATGGGGCAGTTGCAGGACGAGATCGCGTCGCTGCGCGAGGCGCTGGCGCTGCAGCGGGCGGAATGGGCCTATCTGAACCGGCCCGAGCGGCTGCGCGAGCTGGCGACGCTGAATTTCGACCGTCTGGGCCTGCTGCCGCTGGAGCCGACGCAGTTCGGCATGGCGGGGCAGGTGGCCTATCCGGCGCCCGCGCTGATCCCGGGCGAGGAGGGGTTCCCCGCCATCACCGACCCGGTCGAGGTGACCGGGCAGACCGTCAACACCGCACCTGATGGGCAGTTTCCATGATCCGCACGCCGCTCCGCCCGCTGGCCCGCATCCTGTCCGCCCGCCAGAAGGGCGAGAACCCCGACACGATCGAGCGCGAGAACCTGCGCCTGCGGCATGAGGAGATCCGCGACAAGAGCCGCGCCCGCGCCGAGGTGCGGCTGCTGTTCCTCAGCCTTGGCTTCCTTGCGGCCTTTTCGACCATCGGGGCGCGGATGGGGCTGCTCGCCGCGACCGAGCCGATGGAGCCGCGGTCGGCGGCGGCGGGGGCGCCGATCCTGGCGACGCGGGCGGATATCACGGATCGCAACGGGCGCATCCTTGCGACGAACATGCAGACCTTCTCGCTTTATGCGCAGCCGAAGGACATGGTCGATCCGGCGCGGGTGGCGCGGGAGCTGGGGGCGATTTTCCCGGAGATCGATCCTGTCGCGCTGGAACGGCGGCTGACGGATGGGCGGTCGTTCCTGTGGATCCGGCGGGTGATGAGCCCGGAGCAGATGCAGAAGGTGCATGAGATCGGCGATCCGGGGCTGCTGTTCGGGCCGCGCGAGATGCGGCTTTATCCCAACGGGCAGCTGGCGGCGCATGTGCTGGGCGGGGCGTCCTTTGGTGCGGAGGGCGTGTCGAGCGCGGAAGTGATCGGCACGGCGGGGATCGAAAAGGCGCTGGATGCGCGGCTGCGCGACCCGCAGCTTGCCGGAACGCCGCTGTCGCTGTCGCTGGACCTGACGCTGCAGGCGGCGGTGGAAGAGATCCTTGGCGTTCAGCATGGTCATGCCCGTGCTGAACGCCAAGGGCGCGGCGGCGATCCTGATGGATGTGCGGACGGGGGAGATCCTGTCGCTCGCCTCGCTTCCGGCCTTTGATCCGAATGACCGGCCCAACCCGCTGGTGAAGGGGGATCCGGGGGACAGCCCGCTTTTCAACCGTGCGGTGCAGGGGGTCTATGAGCTGGGGTCGACCTTCAAGATCTTTACCGTCGCGAATGCGCTGAACCTCGGGCTGTTGGAGCCGGAGACGATGGTGG
>JBEEOG010000118.1:0-10552 GCA_041191745.1 Pseudomonadota bacterium
CGGGTGGTGGTAGATGTTGCGTGCGTTCGGTGTCGCCCTGTGCAGGGCGCGGTTCCTTGTGGCGGCGGTTCTTCTGGGTCTGGCGGCGACGGGCGGCCCCCTGCAGGCGCAAAGTGCCGTCGATGTGCGGATGTCGGTCACCGACCACCAGAACCGCTTGGTCGCCGATGGCGGCAGTGTCGTGATCCCCAGTTCGATACCGATGCTCGTGATCGGGCCCGGTTTCGGTTCACCCGCTCCGGTGCCGCCGACCGTGATGACCTATCTCTTCACCATTGAAAGCACCGGATCATCGACGCTGAACATCCAGACGCCAACAGTGGGTGCCGCCAGCGGTATCAGCCAATCGGCCGTGACGGTGGTCCCGCCGCCGACCATGGTGCTGAGCCCATCCGGCACCCGAACGACGACCTTCGCCCTCCGCTTCGCGCCGCCGATCGGCCCCTATTCGTTCGACGTCTCCTTCGACAACACCACCGCAGGGGAAAACCCCTTCAACTTCACTGTCCGGAGCACGCCGCTGCCGACCGCGACCCTGACGGCCGTGCCCTCGGACACACAGCAGACGGTGGGGCGGCCCTTCAGCTACACCATCACGCCGGGGTCCGCCGCGGGCGGGGGGGGCGACTCGGGCGCGATGAACGTGACTTTCATCCTGCCCTCGGCGCTGCGCTATGGTTCGGCCACCGGAACCGGCTGGACCTGCGGAGAGATCACCGGAATGGTCAGTTGCCGAACGACGGCCCCTGTGTCCATCGGGGCCGGCCAGACGGGAGAGCCGATCACCCTGACCGTGACGCCCAACAGCCCGACCCCGGGCTTCGCGCAGCGCTTCGACCTGTCGGTCGGCGGGCGACCCGCGGCACGGGTGACGGCGGCCAGCGTCACGGTCAATGCCGTGCCGCAGACGGCGGGACCGACGGGCCCGATCGTCCTGCCCAGCGGCGCGACGGCCAGTCTGACGCCGGTCACACGGACCGAAGGCGGCACCGCCCCCTTCACATGGTCGGTCAGCCCCGACCTTCCCGCCGGCCTGACCTTCGATGACCAGACCGGCGCCATCGGTGGCACGCCCGCTGCGGCCACGGCCCCGCGGGACTACACGGTCACCCTGACCGATGCCCGCGGCGCGACCTCGGCCCGGACGGTCAATCTGGCCGTGGTCGGCCTGCCCGAGATCGAAGTATCCTCGGGCGCGGGCGGCGCGGTCAGCGATGGCGGCACCGACGCGCAGGGCAACCGCACCGTCGGCACGCCCGTCACGGTCACCTACACCGTCACGAACACGGGCGCGGCCCCCCTGACGCTCGCGCAGGCGACGGCGGCCGACCCCGTCAACGTGACGGTCGGGACCATCACCGCGATGGGGAATGCCACCCTCGCCGGTGGCGGCGGCACGACGACGTTCCAGGTCAGCTACACGCCGACGGCGGCGGGCCCCTTCTCTGCCGGCCTGTCCTTCGCCACGAATGACGGTGACGAAAATCCCTTCGAAATCACCCTGTCCGGTATGGCCGTCGCGCCGCCCGCGCGGCCAGAGGTCCACAGGCTGTCCCCGAATTCCGGACGGGCGGCGGGCGGAATCACGGTGGATATCGTCGGTGTCAACCTTGCGGGCGCGACGGCGGTTTCCTTCGGGAACGTGCCGGCCACGTCCTTCCAGCAGATCGCCCCGACCCATGTCAGGGCGATCGCGCCTGCGGGGACAGGCACGGCCCATGTGCGGGTGACGACCGCCGCCGGAACCAGCGCCAATACCCCTGCCGACGATTTCACCTATCTGTCGCCCGCCCTCGTGACCGCGGTCACGCCGAATGCCATTCCGGTCGGGCAGGGCGCGCTGCTGACCATCCAGGGCGAGAATTTCGGCGATGTGATCGCGGTTCTGGTCCAGCCCGCCGCGGGGCCCGGCATCTCGACCGGTCCCGTCACGATCAGCCCTGATGGCACGCAGATCACGACCGCAGTTCCCGCTCTGCCGGCCCCGCTGACGGGCCGCATCATGGTGATCTCTCGGGCAAACGGGCCAAGCGCCGACAACGGCGCCGCCGATGACATCGTCTTTGGCGCACCGCCGAGCGGCTTCGTTTCAGGCAGCCCGCTTGCGCTGGCCTATACCGACACGACCGCGACCCTGAACCTGACACAGCAGCAAGCCGCAGCGTCGGGCCAGCCCTTCACCGCGTTCTACCCCGGCTTCGACGGGACTGGATCGACGCTGGCCACCCCCGCGGGGACGGTGTCGATCGCGCCGGACGGCACCCTGACGCTGACCAGGACGCCGGGCTTCCGTGGCGGGCTGGCGGTGCCGGTGCGGGCCGCGAACCGGTTCGGCATCAGCCAGCCCTTCCCGGTCTTCTTCACCGTGGGCAATCCGACGCTCGTCTCGTCGCTGTCGGGCACGGGCGCGCAGCAGGGGGTGGCGCTGTCGGGCCATGCGATCCAGACAACGGGCGGACAGGCTCCCCATTCCTGCGCGACGACCCCGGCCAGCGGCAGCCTGCCTTCGGGCGTGACGATCAATCCCGATTGCACCCTGTCCGGCACGCCCACGCAATCCGGCACCTTCGACTTCGCGGTCACTGTCTCGGACTCCTCGCGCGGGATCAGTGGACCGTCCCGTTTCACCCAGACCAGCGCCACGCTCAGCCTGTCGGTGCTGCCGCCGGTGCCAAGCATCGCCTCGGTCAGCCCGTCCAGCGGCGTGGAGGCGGGCGGAACGGCGGTCACCATCCGCGGCCGTGACCTGTCGGCCGTCACGGCGGTCAGCTTCGGCAAGGTGGCAGCGACGCGCTTCACCATCGTCAGCGATACCGAAATCACCGCCATCACCCCCGCCGGAGCGGGAACGGTGCCCGTCATCGTGACCAATCCGGCGCGGAACAGCGATGCGACGGTCCAGTTCAGCTATGGCGTCCCGCCTGTTCTGGCCACGGCCATGGCCCCTGCCACGGCCCGCTATGCCGAGACGTCGGTGCTGTCTTCGGCAAGCCTCGCCGACAGCTTCGACGGGGAAAGCTCGGCGGGCCTCGGGGCGGGGCCGATACCCCAAACCACAGTGACCGTTGACGGGATGACCTTCGCGGTCCAGCCCGACGGGCGGATCCGCGCCTCGTGGACCGCGGGGTTCCGTGGCAGCGTCACCGTGCCCACGGTCGGGCAGAACGGCTTCGGCACGGCGGCGGGCACATTCCGCGTCACGGTCGGCGACCCTGTCCTGACGGCCAGCATCCCCTCCGGTCACGGGACGTTCGGAACGGCGCTGACCCGCACCGTGACCTTCGATGGCGGGATGGCCCCTTATGGGCAGGTTTCGGCCACCGGCCTGCCGCCCGGCCTGACGATCAGCGCCGAAGGCGTGATCGGCGGCACGCCGACCGCCACCGGAACCTTCGATGCGATCGTGCTGACGGCGACGGAGTCCTCCTCTCCCGCCTTCACAGGGACGACGGCCGCCCTGACACTGGTGATCGACCCTGCCGCGCAGGTGATCGACTTCACCGCCCCCGCCGCGCAGGGTTTCGTTCCCGCAGGGACGGTGGCGCTGGCGGCGACGGGCGGGGCCTCGGGCAATCCGGTGACCTTCGCCTCGACCAGCCCCGCGGTCTGCACGACGGGCGGGACGCACGGGGCGACGGTGACGATGGTCGGCGCGGGGACCTGCGCGATCACGGCCAGCCAGTCGGGCAACGCGAACTACGCCGCGGCCGAGCCTGTGGCGCGCAGCTTCGCCATCGGGCAGGGCAACCAGAGCATCGACTTCCCGGATCCGGGCCCGCTGGTGAACGGCGCCTCGGCCCAGTTGCAGGCGACCGCGACCTCGGGCCTTCCGGTCAGCTACCTGTCCGAAACCCCCGCGACCTGCATGGTGACCCCGGGGGGACGCTTGACGGTCACTTCTGCCGGATTGTGCCTTGTCGCCGCGGACCAGCCCGGCAATGCCAACTGGGTTGCGGCACCCACCGTGCGGCGCGCCTTCGCAACCACGGCCGAGGATCCGGCCATCCAGCGCCAGCTGATCGCCGACCTGCAGCGGGCGCGGGCGCGCAACCTGATCCTGTTGCAGCCCGACCTTCTGTCCCTGCTCGACCCCGCCGAACGGCCGAATGCGACCGACATCGCGATTTCCACCAGCGGCGGCGATTTCGATCTGTCGCGGATGGGCAAGTCGGTCTGGTTCCGCCTTGCGGGCAGCCGGACGACGGCGGATGGCGACATGACCGACCATTACGCGCAGCTGAGCTTCGGCACGCATCTGAAGCTGGGCCCCGACACGATCCTCGGCGTGATGGGGACGCTGGATACGATCCGGCAGAACCAGACAACGGGCAGCGCCGAAGGCGAGGGCTGGATGGCCGGCCCCTATCTGGTGGCCCGCATCGACGGCACCGCACTGACCTTCGAAGGGCGCGCACTGTTCGGCCGGACCAGTGACCGCATCACCGAGGCCGGCTGGACGGCGCAGGATGTCAGCGGAACGCGGTCGCTGCTGATGCTGAAGGCATCGGGGCGGATCGAACGGTCCGGCGTCGAGCTGCGGCCCTATCTGCGCTTCTCGTCGGTGCGGCAGGCGACCGAGGCCTATGTCACCACGTCGGGCGTTCCCGTCGGCAGGGTGGCGTCGGATTACCAGCAGGGGACGCTCGGCATCGACTTCAGCGCCCTGCGTCAGCTTTCCGGTGCCGACATGCTGCAACTGCGGGGCGGGGTCGGACTGTCCATGACCGATGACAGCCTTCAGGGCATCGGTCATGCGCTGGACCTGAAACTCGGCCTGACGCAGACCTTCGGCGAGGTCTGGACCCTTGATGCCGATGTCACCGGAAGCGCCGATACCGCGTCCGACGCGCGGACGCTGGGCCTGTCGCTGAAACTGCAGGCCCGTTTCTGACGCGGATCAGTACAACAGGGCGCGGGGCTTTTCCCGCGTCCGCCCCTGCGGGCCGCGGCGCCGGATTGTGGCCCCTGCCTGCCCGACGGTGCCAGCCCGCGCATGGCTCTTGCTGACGCCAACCCGCGGCCTGCCTTGCGCCGGTCGCGGCCATGGCGCGGTGCTTCCGGCATCACGCTTTGGTGAGTTGGTGCAGAAGATTGCAGGCGCTTGTGTAACAAAAGGGCGTGGAACGCGAACAGGCGGTCAAGGAATGCGGTGCTGATGGACGAGTTGAGCAGTCTGCTGGCCAGGGCGAATGCGGGCGACAGCCGGGCCTATGCAGAGTTTCTGCGGAAGATCACGCCCGTCCTGCGCGGCGTGGTTCGCGCCAAGGGCGCAGGTCTGGGCGAGGCCCTGTGCGAGGATGTGCTGCAGGAGGTGCTGCTTGCGGTCCACCTGAAGCGGCACACATGGCAGGCCGCCGCGCCGGTCCGGCCGTGGCTTTATGCCATCACGCGCTACAAGGTCGTCGATGCCTTCCGCGCGCGCGGCGGCAGGGTCGAACTGCCGATCGAGGATTTCGACGAGGTCCTTGCCGCCGAAGCGGGCCCCGATCCGACCGATGCGGCGGACATGGCCAAGATGATCGGACTGCTGGATGAACGGTCAAGCCGGCTGGTGCGGATGATCGGGATCGAGGGGGCAAGCACGGCAGCCGCCGGACAGGCCCTGAACATGACGGAAGGCGCGGTCCGTGTGGCCCTGCACCGCGCCTTCAGGACGCTCGCCGCCTTGCGGGAAAGGCACATGAAATGAAGACCGATGACCTTATCGCCGCGCTTGCCGCGGACAGCCGGACGGAGCCCGCCCCGAAGCGGGTCCTGTGGCCCGCGCTGGCGGTGGCGCTTGTCGCGGCAATCGTGGCGCTTGGCGTCGTGCGCGGCTTCCGCGCGGACCTGACGCAGACCCTGTTCGAGCCGCTCGCCGCCATCCGCTATGTGCTGACGGCGGTGCTGGGCGTGCTCGGGGTCCGTCTGGCGCTGCTGCTCGCACGGCCGGAAGGGCGCGGCCTTGCACGGCTGTGGCCGGTCGCGCTGCCGGTGGCCGTGGCGCTGGGGCTGCTGGTCTGGGCCTATGTCCAGACCCCGCCCGGCGGGCGGCAGATGGCCCTTGTGGGAAAGACGATGATCCCCTGCCTTGTCACCATCCCGCTGCTGTCGATCCTGCCGGTCGGTGCCATCCTTCTGGCCCTGCGGCAGGGCGCGACGACGGCCCCCGCGCTGGCGGGCTTTGCGGCAGGTCTGGGCGGCAGCGGCCTTGCCGCGATGGCCTATGCGATGCACTGCACCGAAGACAGCCCGCTGTTCTATGTCACATGGTACGGGCTGGCGATGCTCGGCGTCATCGCGGCGTCGACCCTGATCGGGGCGCGGCTGCTGCGCTGGTAAGGCCCATAGTCCTAATGTCGCGTTGCGGCAGGCGCGGCTTTCGCCTTTCATCGCGCCGCAGCCCATGCGCGCGGGACCCCTTGCCCGCATGCGGGCGGCGGTGGAGGGGTGATGGCAACACCGGTGTCACGGCATGTCGGCCGGATCGAGGCGGCGATCGCGGGGGACCGCGCGGCGAAGTCGGCGGTCGCAGCCTCGTGGACGCGCTCGGCGCGGCTTTACAAGCTTGACCCCGCGGCGCGGATGAACGGATGCCGCGTCACCTCGGCCGACCTCGGGCGGGCGCGCGACAGGCTGGGCGGGCTGCTGCCGGCCGCCGTGCCGCATCTGGACCGTCTGTTCCAGCTTGTCGCGGGGCTGGGCGCCTGCATCGTTCTGGCCGATCCCGACGGGATCGTGGTCGAACGGCGGGGCGCGGCGGGCGATGATCCCGCCTTCGAACAGGCGGGGCTCTGGACCGGCACGCTCTGGTCCGAGGCGCTGGCGGGCACGAACGGCATCGGCACCTGTCTGGCCGAGGGGCGGGCGCTGACCATCCACCGCGACCAGCATTTCCTTGCCGGCAACATCGGGTTGAGCTGTTCCTCGGCCCCGATCCATGGCCCCGACGGGCGGCTTCAGGCGGTGCTCGACGTGTCCACCGCGCGCGAGGGGCTGGGGGATGCGGTGGCCGGCCTGATCGGCAGCACGGTCAGCGATGCCGCGCGCAAGCTGGAAGCCGACCTTTTCGCCCGCCACTTCCCCCGCGCCCGCATCCTGACCGTTCCGGGGCTGGATCGCGGGGCGGGTGCGCTTCTGGCGGTGGATGCCGATGATCTCGTGATCGGGGCCACGCGGGCCGCACGGCAGCATCTGGGGCTGGACGGCGACCTGACCGCCGCGCCGCGTCTGGTGGCCGATCTTCTCGGCCTCGAAGGCCATGACAGTTTCGAAGCGGCCGAGCGGGCGGTGCTGACGCGGGCGCTGGTGCGGACATCAGGCAATGTCTCGGCCGCCGCGCGCGCGCTGGGACTGAGCCGCGCGACGCTGCACCGGAAACTGGATCGCGCCTGACGCGCATTTCCCCGCCCGATCTGTCGCAGTTCTGCGACACCCGCGCCGCGCCATCCGCGGGCCCCCCGCTGCGCGACTCGGGGCACGCGCGCAGTCTGGCCTGACAGACCGCGAGGAGGCGGTCGCCTGTCAGGAGGAGTATCCCATGAACGAGATGACCAAACCCGAAGCCCTTGTCGGCTCTCCCTTCAAGCTGCGCTACGACAACTTCGTCGGCGGCAGGTTCGTGGCCCCCGTCGGCGGGCGCTACATGGACAACATCACCCCGATCACCGGCGCCAAGGTCTGCGAGGTCGCCCGGTCGGGTGCCGCCGACATCGACCTTGCGCTGGATGCCGCCCACGCGGCGAAAGAGGCTTGGGGCAAGACCAGCGCCGCACACCGTTCGAACCTGCTTCTGAAGATCGCCGACCGGCTGGAAGAGAACCTCGAACTGCTCGCCACCGCCGAGACGTGGGACAACGGCAAGCCGATCCGCGAGACGGTGAATGCCGACATCCCGCTGTCGATCGACCATTTCCGCTACTTCGCGGGCGTCCTGCGCGGGCAGGAAGGCACGATGTCGGAAATCGACCATGACACCGTGGCCTATCACTTCCACGAACCGCTCGGCGTGGTGGGCCAGATCATCCCGTGGAACTTCTCGATCCTGATGGCCGCGTGGAAGCTGGCGCCGGCGCTGGCTGCGGGCAACTGCATCGTGATGAAACCCGCCGAACAGACCCCCGCCGCCATCATGGTGCTGGCCGAACTGGTCGCCGACCTGCTGCCCGCGGGTGTGCTGAACATCGTCAACGGTCTGGGGGCCGAGGCGGGCGACGCGCTGGCGCGGTCCAACCGCATCGCCAAGATCGCCTTCACCGGATCGACCGCCACCGGCCGCAAGGTTATGGAAGCGGCGACCGTGAACCTGATCCCCGTCACGCTGGAACTGGGGGGCAAGTCGCCCAACATCTTCTTCTCGGACGTGATGGCCGAAGATGACGCCTTCCTCGACAAGGCGGTCGAAGGCTTCGTCCTCTTCGCCTTCAACCAGGGCGAGGTCTGCACCTGCCCGTCGCGCGCGCTGATCCAGGAAGACATCTACGACCGCTTCATGGAACGCTGCATCGCCCGCGTGAAGGCGATCAAGCAGGGCGACCCGCGCGACATGTCCACCATGGTGGGCGCGCAGGCATCGAAGCAGCAGCATGACAAGATCATGTCCTACTTCACCATCGGCCGCGAGGAAGGGGCCGAGGTTCTGGTGGGCGGCGATGCCGCGCGCTTCAACGGCGATCTGTCGAACGGCTACTACATCCAGCCGACGATCCTGAAGGGCCACAACAAGATGCGCGTCTTCCAGGAGGAAATCTTCGGCCCCGTGGTCAGCGTCACCACCTTCAAGGACGAGGCAGAGGCGCTCGCCATCGCCAATGACACGATGTACGGCCTCGGCGCCGGCGTCTGGACGCGCGACGGCACCCGCGCCTACCGCTTCGGCCGCGCGATCGAGGCGGGCCGCGTCTGGGTCAACAACTACCACGCCTATCCCGCGCATGCGGCCTTTGGCGGATACAAGCAGTCCGGCATCGGGCGCGAGACGCACAAGATGATGCTCGACCACTACCAGCAGACCAAGAACATGCTGGTCAGCTACAACCCGAACAAGCTGGGCTTCTTCTGATCCCGGGGCCAAGGTGCGTAAGCGGTGCGGGCGCGGGGGGAAACCCTCGCGCCCTTTTTCCTTGGCCGCTCAGCGCCGCCAGCGGTTGGCGCGGCGTTCGGCGGGCTGGATCAGGGCGGTGTCGATCACCAGCATCACGGCGACGAAGGCCAGCGCATAGACCAGCACCCCGCTGATGTCGAACAGCTGGAACTTCAGGTGGATCTGGAAGCCCACCCCGCTGGAGCGGCCGAGGAATTCGACGACAAGGACGATCTTCCAGATCACCGCCAGCCCCGACCGCGCGCTGATGGCGAAATAGGGCGCAAGCTGGGGCAGCACGACATGGCGCAGCCGCCGCAGGGGCGGCATGGCAAAGACGCGCGCCAGATCGTCCAGTTCCGGCGACAGGGCCCGCGCCCCCTCGCGCATCGTGACCAGCACCATCGCGGTCTTGTTCAGCGTGACGGCGGCGATGGCCGCGACCTCGTTCAGGCCGATCCACAGGTAGCACAGCACGATCAGCACCAGCGCAGGCAGGTTCAGGAAGATCGTCACCCACGGGTCCAGCCAGCGGTTCAGGCGCGGCATCCGCCCCAGCGCCAGCCCCAGCGCCGTGCCCGCGGCCATGGCCAGCGAAAAGGCCACCGCCACGCGCAGGAGCGTCGCCCCCAGATGGTGGTGCAACCGGCCCGAGGCCGCCTCGGCCATGAAATCGGCCAGCACCGTGGGCGGGGCGGGCAGCACGCGGGGATCGGCCTTCACGACCGACAGCGCCCACCAGAAACAGACAAAGGCCGCAAGCGATGCGGCAAGGATCAGCCGATCCTGAAGGGACGGTTGGGTCGGGCGCGACATGGGGCCAGACTATGCCAGATGCGCCCGCCCGCGCGCTGCGACCTTGGTCCAATTCCCCGCGCCGCGCGGGCGGGCTTAGGGTCAGGCCCATGCGTGTCTGGCTTGCCCTGATCCTGTGGTTCCTTTCGGTGGCGGCCCTCACCGCCGCCCCCCTGACCCGCGCCGAGGTCGAGGGCTTCATCATCCCGCCCTATGCGCTGGGCGAACCCGTCAACGACAAGGGGGTCTGGAGCCTGCTGAATTCCGGCGGGGCCGAGGCGGGCTATGTCTTCGAGACGGGGACCCTTGCGCCGCTGCCCGGATTTTCCGGCGCGCCGATCAACCTGATGGTCACGCTCGACCTTGAGGGGCGGTTCCTCGACGTGCGGCTGATCGCGCATAACGAGCCGATCTTCGTCTCGGGTCTGGGCGAGGCGCCGTTGCGAAAGTTCCTCGAACAGTATCGGGGGCTGTCGATCAACACGCCGGTGGTCGTGGGCGTGCCGCATGGTGCGGGGGGCGAAGGGTCGGGGGTGACCTATCTCGACGGGGTGCAGAAGGCGACCGCCTCTGTCCGCATCGCGCACGAGACGATCCTTGCCGCGACGCTCGCCGTGGCGCGCGAAAAGATGCAGGGCGTGCAATCCGCCCCGCCCGCCCGCCCCGACCCCGCGCATGACGAGCCGCTCGACTGGG
>JBEEOG010000119.1:0-8142 GCA_041191745.1 Pseudomonadota bacterium
CCGCCCGAACCACCTGACGAAGGACGGCGAGCGGGTGGTGAAATGGCTCAACGGCTCGCTCAAGGACGCGACCAAGGAACTGGCGCAGAAGGGCTGGCGCAATTCGATCCAGTCCATCGGCTTCGATGCGGTGCAGCTGAACCACTACGCGCTGCGGTCGCGCGAAAGCTTCCTGATCAAGCGCCAGCGTGGCCGCGCGCTGCATGTCGACCGCTCCATCGGGCTGAACTACTGGGTCCGCCACGACTGGAGCCGGAACATCGACCGCACGATCCTGCGGCAGGTGCCGCGCATGCAGGCGGCCAAGGCGGCGCTTCTGGCCGATCCGGTGCTGGCGCGGCTGCAGGAGGAGGCGCTGGCCTGGCATCACGCCAAGGCGGCCGAGCTGAAAGAGGTCGATGCCTTCCGCGCCCTGTGGGAGCAGACGCGCGAGGCCGACCTGCTTGACGCCGAACGCATGGCCTATGCCGTGGCCGAGGATATGGAGAGCTGACGATGGCCAAGACCACCGCTTCCGCCCGAAAGACGCCCGCCCCAAAACCTGCCGCCAAACCGGAACCCGCCGTCGCCACGGCGGATGCGGTCCCCGCGCCGCCCGCAGCCGCACCGCCCGAAGGCCCCCCCGTCCGCGCCCGCCGCGAACGGCTGAAGGCCCGCGCGCTGGCCGCGGCCGAGGCCGCCGCGCGCCGCGCGCGCGACTGGGTGCCGCCCGGGGGGGACGGCCCCGACGATCCGCGCGGCGCGCCGCAGATGACGGGCGGCTGGTCGGAACGGGTGGAGGCGGTCGAAGGCGCGGTGGTCGTGCCGACCTCGGGGCGCGGGACGGTGCAGATGGGCGGCATCTTCGATGCGGTGGGGGCCTATGTGCATGCGGGCGCGCATTGGCGGCGCGGCCGCCCGCTGCTGCTGCCGCCCGAAGCCGGCCCCCGCCCGCGCGACGAACTGGCGGGCAACTGGCTGTGGGGCGGGCTTTTGCTGAACCATTTCGGCCATTTCCTGACCGAAAGCACCCCGCGCCTCTGGGCCCTGCGCGAGGTGGCGGGGCTGGACGGGCTGGTGTTCCTGCACAAGCGCAATGCCGAGGTGACGGCCTTCCACCGCAATTTCCTGCATCTGATGGGCTGCGACCTGCCCGTCCATGTCGTCAGCCGCGCGACGCGGGTGGAACGTCTGCACGTGCCGGGGCAGGGCTTCGGGCTGGGCCGCATCTCCTTTGGCACGGCGAAGTTCCGCGACTTCTTCCGCACGGCCTTTGCCCGCGACATCGCGCCCGAGGGGCCGGAGAGGCTTTATGTCTCGCGCTCGGCCCTCGGCCCGCGCAAGGGGGGCGTGCTGGGCGAGACCTTCCTCGAGGACCATCTGGTGGCCGAGGGATACGAGATCTTCCACCCCCAGCACCACCCGCTCGAGGTGCAGATCGCCCGCTACCGCGCCGCGCGGCAGATCGTGGCGCTGGACGGATCGGCGCTGCATCTGGCGGCCTTCGCCTGCGCGCCGCACCAGAAGGTGGCGATGATCCGCCGCCGCTCGTCCTCGATGTCGAATGCCATCGCGATCCACCTGAAATCCTTTTCCGGCAGCGACCCCGACGTGATCGACGCGATCCGCGCCGACTGGGTGCTGGCCGAACGGGGGCGGGTGGACCGCTTTTCGATGGGCGAACTGGACCTGCCCGCCGTGCAGGCGGCGCTGGTCGCGCGCGGCTATGTGGGGGCGGGCAAGGGCTGGCCCGCGCTCGACCCCGTCTGGCGCGACGGGCAGCTTGTCCGGCTGCGCGCGGAATTCGGCAAAGACTATGTGCCCCTGCCGCGCGGGGCGGGCGCAGCGGCCGAGGCCGCTGACGATGACAGCACGGGCGAGGGCGAATGACCGGCATCCTGCTGCATGACCCCGTCGCCGCCGGAGGCCCGCTGAACGCCGCCGCCTTCCGCCCCGAACTGGGGCGGGCGGAGTCGCGCGATCTGGGCGATCTCGTCCCGCCGGTGCCGCTGGTCGGGCGGCGGGCGCGCACGACGCGCATCTTCCAGATCGGCTTCAACAAATGCGGGACGCGCAGCCTCTACCGTTTCCTGCAACGCTCGGGCATTCCCACGGCCCATTTCGCGCGGGGGCTTCTGGCCTGTTCCATCCGCGACAACATCGCGGCGGGCAAGAAGCCTTTGGCGGGGCGGATCGACGACTGGGTGGGCTTCACCGACATGCAGCAGGTGACCCGCGACCACGCGATCGAGGCAGTGCGGTATTTCCGCGAACTCTATGAATACTATCCCAATTCCTATTTCATCCTGAACACGCGCGACAAGGAGGGGTGGATCCGCTCGCGCGTCAATCACGGCGCGGGCACCTATGCCCGCCGCTATGCCCGCGCGCTGAAGCTGGACGAGGAAAGCGGCGCGGTGCTGGCCCGCTGGAGCGAGGACTGGGACCGCCACCATGCCGAGGTGCAGGATTTCTTCGCCGACAAGCCGGGGCGGCTGCTGGTCTTCGACATCAAGCATGACAGCCCGCAGAAGGTGGTCGATTTCCTTGCCCCCGATTTCCTGACGCGGGTCGAGGATTTCCGCCACGAGGGCGATACCGCATCGGTCGATCCCGACAGCTATCGCGGGAACCGTCCGGTGCGCTGGAAGGATGGCGAAAAGGCGGGCAAGCGGCGCAAGCGGCGCAAGGCGGATGCGGCAGAGGGCGCGGCGGCGGCCGAGGGGACAAGGCGCAAGCGGCGGCGGAAGGGCTAGCCAAGGGAACAAGGAGGGACGAAAGGCTCCGGTGGAGCGTTTCGACCCTCCGCCGCCGAGGGGCGCGCGCGTCACGCCGGGGCGGGCGCTTCATGCGCACGCCCCGAGGGGGCGGGACGTGCGCGGCCCGTCGCTTTGGGCGACGGCCCGATCCCCGCGTTGCGCCCTTGGCGTCAACCCACCGCCCGCGCCGCCAGCCGTGCGAAGGCCTGCCCGTTGGCCGCCATCGCCGCGCGGCGATAGGCCACCAGATCGCCGCGCAGCGCCTGCAATTCGGCCTCTGACGCGGCCTTCAGCCGGTCGATGGCGGCAGCCACGCCCATGTCGGCCACCAGCATCGGCGCGCGGTAACAGGCGCGCGACCAGCGGTCCATCACCATCGGCACCGCAAACCCGACGGAGGCCGAGACGGAAGAGGTGATCTTGATCTTCTGGTACTGGTCGAAATCGTCGGGCATCAGCGGCAGGATCGCCTGCGCGTCGCGGAGAGAGGCGAAGTAATCCGCATGGCTGACCTGATCGCCCCCCGTCACGGGCAGGAATTCGAAGAAATCCGCCAGCTTGCGGCGCTTCACCTCCTCTTCCACCGCCGCGCGGTCCTTGCCGCCGGAGCCGAGGATGAAGCGCAGGTCGCGGCAGGCGGCGCGGTCCTTCCCGATCGCGTCCATCAGGCCCGCATAATCGCGCGTGCGGGCATTGATCGCGCCGGGAATGGCGATGCGGCGCGGGCTGCCGCCGCGCGGGGCGGGGTCGGAAAAGCCCCAGACGCAGGGTTCGATCACGTCGATCCGGTCCATCTGCGCCTTGCCGATGCGCGCGACAAGCTCGGCCAGCACATGCTGGCCAAGGGTGACGAACTGGAACCGCGCATCCGCCACGGCGGGGGCCGAGAAACCGTCCGACAGGAAATGGTCCACGTTGTGGACGACCGCGATCACGGGTTTCGCAATCGCCCGCGCCCAGGCGCAGCCCCGTTCGCGGTTGAAGGAATTCATCACGACAAAGTCGATGTCGGGCTGCATCACCCGTTCCAGCGCGGCGATGCCTGCCGCGCCCTGTTCGCCCTCGCCATCGTCAGAGCCGAAGTTGCAATAGCTCACCTCGGCGATGAAGCCCGGCACCTCGGCAAAGATGTCGCCGCGCCGCCGCTTGGCGCGGTTGTGCAGGAAGACATGCGGGTAATAGCCCGCCGCATTGGCCGCTGCGATCATCGAGGGCAGGGTTTCCTCGTGCCGCGCCTCGAATTGCAGGATGGCGCAGCGCCGCCACGTGCTGCGGGGCGGGATGGCGTGCAGGGGGCCCCCCTTGGCGGCGCGACCGTCCCTCATGCCGCCACCGGCGCGAAGTCGGCGGGCAATTCCAGAAGCGCATTCACCGCGCGCAGCTTGTCGGCCATCGCGGTGTCGATCCGGTGCATCCGGTCGTAAAGCGCGGCAAGCCCCGCCTCGCGGTCGCCGCCTTTGGCATCGATCGCCTCGATCAACTCGCGCACGCCGCCGTGAAATCCGGTCGAGGCCATGCGCCATTCCATCTTGGCCCGCCACGCCGCGTAATCGGGGGCGAGGTAATGCAGAAGATAGGCCCCCTGATCGCGCCCGACCTCGGCATAGGGCACCGTCTCGCCGGCCGCATCGACGGCCCAGTGCTGGCGCAGCCAGATGCCCTTCTGCCCGCTGCGGTGAAAGGCCTTGCCGGTGGAATGGCCGATCAGCCCGTGCCGCTTGCGGAACAGGTCCGCCTCGGCCTCGTAGAGGCGGTTGACGAATTTCCGCCCGATGGGCAGGCGGAAGGCCGCGCCCGCGACGGGGGCATGGACGAATTCCGCAGGCTCCACCATCAGGCTGCGGACCTCTGGCCCCTGCGCGGCCAGAAGATCGGGGATTGTACCCTGCGCGACATGGACCAGTTCGTCGGCATCGACGACCAGCAGCCAGTCCTCGGCCGTCGCGCCATAGGCCGCCGTGATCGCCGCGTTCTGGCGCAGCGTGAAGCGGGCATCGGGTTCCTGTCCGATCCCGCGCCAGAAGTCCGGCGTGCAGCGGATCGCCTCGATGCGCGGGTCGCCGGTGACGGCGGCGATGGCCGGATCGTCGGGATCGTCGAAATAGAGCACGACCTTCGCGGCCCCTGCGGCCAGATACCAGCCGGTGAAGCGGCGCAGGATCGCGGCCGGCTCTTTCACCACGGCGGCGACACGGAATGTGGGCAAGGGGCACCTCGGACACGCGGTTTCGCGGCGCGCGGGCCGCGCGCGCAGATATGCCGGATAACGGCAGGCGCTGTCACGACTTTTCAGCAACGAAAGACGGTATTGAAATAACCCTTGGATCGGGCGCGATTGACGGCGTGTGGATGCCTTGTTACCCAAAGGTGTGCCAGTCAGCCCAGTCAGCCCAGCGTGCGAGGCGTCCTTGTCCGACCAGACCGAAACCTCCGACATCGACGAGGCCGAAGGGGCCGCATCCCACCCGCAGGGCGACGGCTTCCGCCGCAACCGCGGCCAGCGCTACACGCTGTTCCTCGACGAGCTGCACCAGAAGATGGTCTTCGACTGGTATCTGGAAATCGGCTGCCGTGCGGGGCGCACCTTCGCCCCCGTGCGCGGCAACACCATCGCCGTCGATCCCTTCTTCAAGGCCGAAGGCAACATCATCACCGCCAAGCGCCGCCTGTTCGTCTTTCAGGAGACGAGCGACGATTTCTATTCCACGGGGTTCCTGAAGAAGAACGGGATCGAGCTGTCATTCTCGTTCCTTGACGGGATGCATCTGTTCGAATTCCTGCTGCGCGACTTCATGAACACCGAAGCCAACAGCACGGCGGATGGCGTCATCGCCCTACATGACTGCGTGCCCTTCCATGCCGGCATGCTGACGCGCGATCTGGACAACCTGCCGCGGGGCCCGTGGACGGGGGATGTCTGGAAACTGATCCCGATCCTGCAGGCCTATCGTCCCGACCTGAAGATCACCGTGCTGAACTGCCGCCCGACGGGGCTGGTGCTGGTGTCGAACCTGAACCCGAAATCGACCAAGCTGAAACAGTCCTATGACAGGATCGTCAAGGAATGGGTCGATGTCGATCTGGTGGATTACGGCGTGGGCCGCTTCTTCGACGCCTTCGAAAGCGTCGATGCCACCACCTTTGCCGAAAGCGGCTATCCGGTCTTCGACAAGGTCCGCCGCGACCCCGAGGTGGTGGCCACGCCCTCGCGCGTGACGAAATAGGGGGGCATGATGAAGGACCTCGACCAGCCCGCAGTCCCCGAAGCCGCAGTCCCCGAAGCCGCAGCCCCCGCGGCGGCCGCGCCCGTCATCTCGGCCCCCGGTCAGGTCGTTCGGGCGGAGCTTTGGGGCGAGCCTGTCTTCTTCACCATCACCCGCCCGCGCGACGCCATCCAGCGCCGCCACCGCGCGGGCGAATTCTACGAGATGGAAGAGCTTGAGATCATCCGCCGCTGGTGCCCGCCCGGCGCGGTCTTTTGCGACATCGGCACGAATATCGGCAACCACAGCCTGTTCGTGCTGAAATTCCTGCGCCCCGCCAAGGTCATCTGCTTCGAACCGAACCCCGATGCCATCGCGGTCCTGAAATCGAACCTCGGGCTGAACGGATACCTCTCCGACCCGCGCTGCGACCTGTCGCGCCTTGGCTTCGGCCTGTCCGACCATGACGAGGACGGGCTTGGCATCGACGCGCCCGCCACGAACCTCGGCGCGGGGCGGATGGTGGCCAAAGAGGGCGAGGGCGAAGGCGCAGGCGGGGGGCTGTCGATCCGCCGCGGCGACGATCTGCTGAAGGGCGAGGTGCCGAGCTTCCTGAAGATCGACGTCGAAGGGATGGAGATGCAGGTTCTGGCCGGTCTGGCCGACACCATCGCCACCCACCGCCCCACGATCTTTGTCGAGGTGGATGCCGACAACCGCGCGGCCTTTACCGACTGGATGACGGCGCATCGCTATGTCGCCAAGGCGAATTTCCGCCGCTACCGCCGGAACGAGAACTTCCTGATCGTGCCGCGCCCGCGCTAGGGATCAGCCCGCCGCCTCGTCCTCGGGGTCGTCTATGGCGAAGATCGCGTTCAGACGCGCGGCCAGACGGCGGAAGCGGGGCGCGCGGATCCGCAGCGCCGCCTCGCGCGCCATGATCCATGTGCGGCGGGTCTGCCCCTTGGCATCCGCCGCCGCGATCAGCCCGTCCATATAGGCCCCGTTGCGCCGCCGCCGCCGCCAGAGCCGCGCGAAAAGGGCCGCATCCAGCGTGTCATCGCCCGCCGCGAGCAGAAGCCGCGGCAGAAGGACCAGCGCGTTCAGCACCTCTTCCGTCCGCGCCCCCAGATGGCGGGTCTTCAGGAACACGACATGCGGCGCGCGATAGAGCGCGGCATGCATCGCATCCTCGGCATGCAGCGGATCGAACAGCAAAAAGACCTTGCCCGCGCCCTCGGTCATGTCGGGGGCATAGCCGTAGCGGCTGGTGAAATCGAACCGCCGCCCGTCCAGATGGCGGCGGTCCCAGCCCGCCACCTGCGGGTCGAGCGTCGCGCGCGGCGACACGGCCACCACGGTCGATCCCGGTGCCGTCACGCAGAAGGCCGTCGCCGCATGGCCCGCCGTGCCCGCGCCGTAGAACACCACGCGGTCGAAATCCTCAAAGAAGGAGTCGTCCACCAGACGGTCGAAATAGCGGTAGACCGAGCTGTCCCGATACCACGTCTCGCCATCCGCGATCAGGCACAGATGCGACCACCCCTTCTGCGACGCCACGGCAAAGCCCGCGCTCAGCCGTTCGGGGCGGGCAAGGATGCTGTCGATCGTCTCGAAGGTGACCAGAAGCGTCGGGCCGTCGTCGTGGAACCACGCCCAGTGCCGCTTGCCGAGGGGTTCGAAATACCCCTCCTCGAGGCAGCGCTCCTCCATCTGCGCGAACCAGCGGTCGCGCTCGGTCATGTCCCCGATGCTGTCGGGGGCCATGCCGGACGGGGCGCCGGCGGGGGGGGCCTCGGCTGCGTCGATCAGATCGGTGTCGGTCATGGGCCGGCCCTTCGCAAACCGTCCGGCCGTCGCCGGAAGGAGGAAATACTGCCGCCATTGTCGCGCGACTCTGCCCGCCCCGACAAGACGCAAGGCTGGGACAGTGCCGCGCGATTGTTTCCACGCCGCCCCCGGTCGGGCGGCGCGCCTCACTCCCCTTGCGCCTGCGGCAGGCCATGCTGCCAGACGAGCCGCGCCTCCTCGGCCGTCAGCAGCCGCGTTGGCGGGGTCAGCATCAGCCGCCCGAACAGCGCGCGCCAGCTTTCCTCGCGCATCAGCGACAGGAAGCGCGCCTTGCGCCAGCGGAAGGCCGCCGCATGCAGCGCGCCCAGCACCGGATCGGCCATGAGTTCGGCACGGATCGCGGCGCTGTC
>JBEEOG010000120.1:0-20288 GCA_041191745.1 Pseudomonadota bacterium
GGCGAGGATGTGGTCCATCCCGACCGCAAGCTGGCCATCCCCGGCGCATCATCCACCCGCAAGCTGAAGGGGATCGCGGTGAAGGACCCCTCCTTCGGGCTTGATGCCGTCTGGATCCTGCCCCATCAGTTGCCCGAGGCCGAGGCGGATGACCATGTGGTGGTCGAACCGGATTCGGTCATCGCCACGCATCTGAGCCAGCTTTTGGTCAAGCACGCCGCCGACCTGATCGGGCCGGATGACGTGCAGGCGCTGCTCGATACGCTTTCGCGCGTCTCGCCCACCTTGGTCAGCGCGGTGGTCCCAAAGATCGTGCCCCTGCACACGCTGACCGCCGTGCTGCGGGCGCTTCTGGCCGAACGCATCCCCGTGGGCGACATGCGCCGCATCCTCGAAGGGGTGGCGGACCTTGCGCCGCGCAACCTGTCGGCAGCCGACATGGCCGAAAACCTGCGCCCGATGCTGGTGCCGCTTCTGCTGCAGCAGATGACGCCGATCAACGTGGCGCTGCCGCTGATCACGCTGGACCCCGAACTCGAGCAGCTCCTCTTGCGCGCCCGCCGTCCGGGCGAGGACGGGCTGGTGCTGGATACGGGGCTGGCGGGCACGCTGGTGAAATCCATCGGCGACGCGCTGGAAGCGGCGGCAGGGCAGGGCAAGCAGCCCGTCGTGATCGTGGCCACCGCGCTGCGCCGCGCCTTCGCGGCCTTCCTGCGCCCGCATCTGCCCGACGCGATCGTGCTGGGCATCAACGAACTGCCCGAAAGCCGCCGGGTCGAGGTGACGGCCTCGGTCGGCGGGCAAAGCCAGATTCCCTTCCGCCGCGATGGAGGTGATGCATGAGCATCGTGACGGTCCGCGCCCGCGACAGCCAGCGCGCGATGGACGAGGTGATCCGCCGTCTGGGTGCGGATGCCTATATCCTGTCCACCACGCAGGCGGGCGGGATGGTGGAAATCCGCGCCGCCCGCGACCCGCAACCCGACACCGCCCCCCCCCGCTTCGCCTCGGCCCTGGCCGAGGCGGCGGCTGAGAGGCCGCGTGTCCCTGCCGCCACCCGTCCCGTGCCGCTGCCCGATACGGCGACGCTGGCGCGCAGGCTCTTGCTGCCCGACCGCGCGGGCGACTGGCAGCCGCCGCGCATCGTGCTGGCGGGTCCCCCCGGCGCGGGCAAGTCGATGCTCGCGGCCCGTCTGGCGGCGCGTGTCCTGCGCGACGGCAGTGGCCGCCGCCCCCGCCTGATCGCCCCGCACCACGGCGCGCGGCTGACCGAAGACCGCCTGCGCGGCTGGGCGCGGCTGATGGGGCTTGCCCCCGAATACCTGCCGCTCGATGCCGCCATTGCGCTGCCCGAACCCCACCCCCTGCTGCCCGAGATCATCGACCTGTCCGACGTGCCCGCCCATGCGGTGGAACTGGCAGGCCATCTGGCCGCCCTGCCCGAGACCGAGGTGCTGCTGTGCCTGCCCGCGGGCCTGCATCCCGCGCGGATCGCGGCGCTGGCCGCGCCGTGGCAAGGCTTCGGCGCGTCGGTCTGCCTGACCAACCTCGATGCGTGGGAACCCGAACAGGACGAGCTTGCCGCACTCGCGGCGGCGGGGCTGCGCCTCAGGCTTCTGGCCGACGGGGCGGGGCTTCTCGACACGCTCAGGCTGGCCGAACTGTCCGATCTGGACCACTGGGCCAGCGGCTGGGACGCGGCCCCCGCTGCGGATGCGGCCCCCCGCTTCGATGCCCCCCGCCTCGATGCTTCCCGCCCTGCCGCGCCGCCGCCTTTTTCGCAGATGGCCGATCCCGTCCCCGTCTTCCGGCACGGAAATCGCAAGGCAGAGGACGCGGTTCACGCCGCACCGCCCGCGACCGGAACGCCCGCCGCCGGCGACGTGCTGGTCTTCCGCGCCGCAATGCCCCGATCTGGAGGAACGGCCTGATGCTGGCCAGACGCTACCCCGAACAGGACGGCCCCTCGCCCGAGCGGCTTGTCGCGTCGCACATGGACCTTGTCCGCAAGATCGCGTGGCACATGTACGGCCGCGTCGGCCGGCTGGCCGAAATCGACGACATGCTGCAGGTGGGCTACATGGGGCTGGTCGATGCCAGCCAGCGCTACACGCCACGGCAGGGGGCGACCTTCGCCGCCTATGCCGCCATCCGCATCCGCGGATCGATCATCGATTTCCTGCGCGCCTCGTCATCGCTCTGCCGTGCCACGATCGTGATGCAGCAGAAGATGCGCGCGGCGGTGAACAAGCTGGAACAGCAGCTGATGCGCCCCCCCGAAAAGGCCGAGATCGCGACCGAGATGGGCATCACCGTGGGCGAGCTGGAGGATTGGGAAACCCAGTTCGGCGCCAGCCAGATCCGGTCGCTGGACGAGGTCTATACCGATCACTCCATGCTCTTCTCGGACAGCAACCGCTCGGTCGAGGACAAGCTGATGAACGACCAGATGCGCGGCATGCTGCGCCGCGCGCTGGAAAGCCTGCCCGAACGCGAGGCGATGGTGCTGCAGCTTTACTTCGTGGAAGAGCTGAACGTCTACGAGATCGCCGAAATCCTCGGCGTGACGACGGGGCGGGTCAGCCAGATCAAGAAATCGGCCGTCACCCGCCTGCGCGAGCTGATCGCGCGGATGGAGACGGACTGACCCCGCCCGCACCGCGACAGGGGCGGGCGGGCAGGGCGGGCGTCTGGCCGCCGCGCTTCAGGCCGCCGCGCGTCAGGCCGCCGCGTTTCAGGCCGCCGTCAGGATGGGGCTGATCTGCGCGCCCTGCGCCAGCCGCCGCGCCCAGCCCTTCACATCGCCTCCGATGCGCGCGTCAAGGTCGGGGACGGCGCTGATCAGGGCCTGCGCCGCCAGATCGCGCGGATCGTCGCATTCGACCACGGGCGTGGTGTCGAATGCCTTCCAGCCGCTTTCGCTCTGCCAGACCTCGGCCGCGTCCACCGTGCCGCGCACGCGCCACAGGATGCCGTAAAGATCGTATTCCCGTTCGCCCGGCGTCACGTCGGCATCGCGGTTCCGGATCATGTGCATCCGGATGTAGTCGCGCAGCGCGTTGCGGGTGCGGGCGATGATCTCGGCCGCGACCTCGGGCCAGCCATCCTCGAAGCCGTGCATCAGGGGGGTCCACATCTCGCTGCTGCCCGACAGGCGAAAGGCCATCCGGTCGGTCGACTCGCACCGCCCGATGTCGTGCAGCGCCTCGCCGATCCGCAGGCGGGCAAAGGCATCGAAGCGGTAGCAGTTGCGCGCGGCGGCAGGGGCGGCGGGCAGGATCGACTTGGCCCCGCCCTCGTGCGCCAGCGCGACGAGCGAGGACAGGACCCGCGCGAGCGCCAGAAGATCGCCCATCGCCTTGTCACCAAGATTGCGGTTCTGTCCGTCATAGACGCCCAGAAGGCCGCTGATGTTGCCTTCGCCGTCATGCAGGGGCAATCCGGCCCAGAAGCCGATCCCCGCCAGTTCGCGCGCGCCCGCGATGGGGGGCAGGTCTGCGGGCAGGAAGGCTTCCGGCAGATCGCCCGCATCGGACCGGTGGGGGAAGAAGCGGATGGCGGGGCGGCCCAGACCGTCATCGGCCAGCCGCACGCAGGCCCCCTCGCAGCCCGCCAGACTGCGGGCCAGTTCGGCCACCGCCTCGATCCCGACCGGGTCGCCTGCGGCGATGCCGCGCCTGTCCATCTCGCTCATGCCTGTCTCCATCAAGGTCGGGAACAGATACGGCAGCGGCGGCGCAGGCTTTAGGCGCGGGCTTCCCCTGCCTCTCGGGGCGCGGTATACGACGGTATGCGACAGACGCTGACCCAGATCTACGACGCCCGCGTCGCGGCGGGAACGCTGCGCCCCGATCCCGCGCAGCACGCGGTCCTGCCGGTGCTCGATGCGCTGCGCGACTGGCTCGAGGCCAATGCCCATCGCCGCGTGGGGCTGTTCGCGGGCCTCTTCGCGCGCCCCGTCATGCCGCCGCGGGGCCTGTACCTCTGGGGCGGGGTGGGGCGCGGCAAGTCGATGCTGATGGACCTCTTCACCGAAACCGTGGCGATCCGCGCCAAGCGGCGGGTGCATTTCCACGCCTTCATGCAGGAAATCCACAAGGGCATGCACGAGGCCCGCAGGAAAGGCAGCGAGGATCCCATCGCCGATGTCGCGGCAGCCGTCACGCGCGAGGTGCGGCTTCTGGCCTTCGACGAGATGCAGATCACCGACATCACCGACGCGATGGTGGTGGGGCGGCTGTTCGAGAGGCTCTTTGCCGCGGGGGTGGTGGTCGTCACCACATCGAACCGCCAGCCCGACGACCTCTACAAGAACGGGCTGACGCGCGAGGTCTTTTTGCCCTTCATCGCCCTGATGAAGGACCGGCTTCAGGTGGTGGAACTGGAAAGCCCGAACGACTACCGCCAGCACCGCCTGCAGGGGGCGCAGGTCTATTTCCACCCCGCAGGCACCGCGCGCGGCCATATCCAGCGCGTCTGGGATGACCTGACGGGCGGC
This sequence comes from Pseudomonadota bacterium, assembly GCA_041191745.1. Lineage (GTDB taxonomy): Bacteria > Pseudomonadota > Alphaproteobacteria > Rhodobacterales > Rhodobacteraceae > Paragemmobacter. Next base: position 4,499 of record JBEEOG010000120.1, read on the forward strand.
GACCCGGGCCAGCCGCTGCGCCTGCCCGTCAACGGACGCGAGGTGGAACTGCCGCGCTTTGCCAATGGCGTGGGCCGCGCGAGTTTCTGGGACCTCTGCGCCCGCCCCCTCGGCCCTGCCGACTTCCTCGCCATCGCGCAGGCGGTGCGGGTGCTGGTGCTGGAGGATATCCCGCAGCTTTCCGCGTCGAACTACAACGAGGCCAAGCGCTTCGTCACGCTGATCGACGCGCTTTATGAAGCGAAGGTGCGGCTGGTCTGTTCCGCCGCCGACACGCCAGAACGGCTTTATGTCGAAGGCACGGGCAGCTTCGAATTCGAACGCACCGCCAGCCGGCTGCGCGAGATGCAGGGCGCCGACTGGGGTCAGGCATAAGCGCGCGAAGAAGAATTTTCGTACGAAAATTCTTCGCCCCCGAAAAATCTTCCGACGAAGATTTTTCTTACCGCCGCTTCCGCACCACCTTGCGCTTGATCTTGGCGTCGCGCGCGGCGGCCTTGCCCGGTTTGCGCGGGGCGAAACGGCCCTTCTTGCCGTGGCGGGGGGCAGGCATCGTGCCGCCCTCGATCTCCAGCAGTTCCAGCATCAGACCGCCCGTGACGGGCACGGCTTCGGCCAGCCGCACGGTCACCCGCGCGCCAAGGCCGATGGTCGTGCCCGTGTCCGCGCCGATCAGCATCTGCGCGTCGGGGTCGAAGTGGAAGAACTCGCGCCCCACCTCGCGGATCGGGATCAACCCGTCGGCCCCCGTCTCGTCCAGCTTCACGAACAGCCCGAAGCGCTGCACCCCCGAGATGCGGCCCGTGAAGGTCGCGCCCACGCGATCCGACAGATAGGCCGCCAGATAGCGGTCCGTCGTGTCCCGCTCTGCCGCCATGCTGCGCCGTTCGCAATCCGAGATGTGCTTGGCGGTTTCCTCGAGCGTGTCGATATCCTGCGGCGAGAGGCCGTCCTTGCCCCAGCCATGCCCCGAAATCAGCGCGCGATGCACGATCAGGTCGGAATAGCGGCGGATCGGGCTGGTGAAATGCGCGTATGACCGCAGCGCCAGCCCGAAATGGCCAAAATTCTCGGGGTGGTAATAGGCCTGCGTCATCGACCGCAGGGTGGAGATGTTGATCAGCTCGTCATGTTCCGACCCCTCGGCCTGCGACAGCAGGCGGTTCAGATGCGATGTCTTCAGCACCTGCCCCTTGGCCAGCGTGAAGCCCGATGCCTCGGCCACCTCGCGCAGGGCGTCGATCTTGTCGAGGCTGGGTTCCTCGTGCACGCGGTAGAGCAGCGGGCGCTTCAGACGCTCCAGCTCCTCCGCCGCGGCGACATTGGCGAGGATCATGAACTCCTCGATCAGCTTGTGCGCCTCCAGCCGGTCGCGGAAGGCGACGGAGGTGACCTTGCCCTCGTCATCCAGCACGATCTTGCGCTCCGGCAGGTCGAGGTCGAGCGGCTGGCGTTCCGCCCGTGCCTTGGTCGCTGCGGCATAGGCCGCGTAAAGCGGGCGGATCACATGATCCATCAGGGGCGCGCATTTGGCGTTCGGGTTGCCGTCGGCGGCCTCCTGCACCTCGGCATAGTGCAGCGATGCGGCGGACCGCATCAGGCCGCGCAGGAAGCGGTGGCCGATCTTGTGGCCCTGCGCGTCCAGACGCATCCGCACCGCGATGCAGGGGCGGTCCACCCCTTCGTGCAGCGAACAGAGGTCGCCCGACAGCGTATCGGGCAGCATCGGCACCACGCGGTCGGGGAAATAGCTGGAATTCCCGCGCTTCCTCGCCTCGCGGTCCAGCGCCGATCCGGGGCGGACGTAATGGGCGACATCGGCGATGGCGACCCAGACGATATGGCCGCCGGGATTGGCGGGGTCATGGTCCGCTTCGGCAAAGACCGCATCGTCATGGTCGCGCGCGTCGATCGGGTCGATGGTGACAAGCGCCAGATCGCGCAGGTCGTCGCGCCCGTCCAGCGTGGCGGGCCGCGCGGCATCGGCCTCTTCGATCACGCGGTCGGGAAAGCGGTCGGGGATGCCGTGCTGGTGGATCGCGATCAGGCTGACGGCCTTCGGCCCCGCCGGATCGCCCAGCCGCGCGGTGATGCGCGCCTGCGGCAGGCCAAGGCGCTTGGGCCCCGCCTGCTCGGCCTCGACCAACTCGCCGTCGCGGGCGTCCAGATCGTCGCCCGCGCGCACGCGCCATTCCTTGTCCGCGCCCTTGTCGATGGGAACGATCCGCCCGCCCTCGCTGCCCTTGCGGAAGATGCCCAGCACCTTGATGGCATTGGTGCCAAGCTGCCGGATCAGCCGCGCCTCGTAGCGGTAATCGTCAAGGTTCACCTCGGCCAGACGGGCGAGGACACGGTCGCCCGCGCCAAGGGCGGGATCGCCCTTCTTCGGGATGAACAGGATGCGCGGGGCCTCGCCCTCGCCCTGCCATTCCAAGGGGCGCAGGTACAAATCGCCTGCATCATCCGGCGGCAGCACCGACAGGATCGAAACCGGCGGCAGGCTGTCGGGATCGCGATAGGCGCGTTTCTTCTTGGCGACCGCGCCGTCCTCTTCCAGCTCCTTCAGCATGCGCTTCAACTCGATCCGCGCGGCCCCCTTGATGGAAAAGGCCTTGGCGATGTCGCGCTTGGCCGACAGGCCGGGATTGTCGGTGATCCACTGCAGGATCTGCTCTTTGGTCGGAAGCTGGTTCATGTTTTTGCCCCTAGCACGGGCGGGGACGAAAGGCGAATCCGTTCGGGGGCATCGCCCGCGGCGGCCGAAGGAAGGGGGGCCGTCTGCCCCCCTCGCCGCCAGAGGCGGCTCACCCCCCGAGGATATTTCCGCAGAGAAAACAGGGCGCCCCGTTTTCTCTGTCCAAATATCCACGGGGGTGAATTGGCCGCTTGCGGCCAAGAGGGGGCGCGTGCGCCCCTTAGCGTGGAGGAGGCGCGGCGGCGCCTCCGACAGGAAGGGCTTGCGCGGGCCTGCCCGCGCGCCATGTGGTCAGAGGGGCAGGGTCATGTCGCGGTGGGGGATGCCCGCGTCCATGTATTCGGGGCCGCTGGGCGCGAAGCCCAGGCGCTCGTAAAACCCGATGGCATGGGTCTGCGCGCCGAGTTTCGCCGTCTTCACCCCGCGCGCGCGCAATTCCTGCACCGCCGCGCGGATCAGCGCCGCGCCGAGGCCGGTGCCACGGTGGCTCCTCAACACGCAGACGCGGCCGATCTTGCCCGTCCGGCCATCCAGCAGCAGGCGGGCGGAACCGACCGCCTCGCCGCCGAGGCGTGCCAGAAGGTGGATCGCCGCGCCGTCCCTGTCGTCGATCTCGTCCGCCTCGGACACGCCCTGTTCCTCGATGAAGACGATGCGGCGCAGGCGGCGGCAGGTGGCGATGTCGTCGGTGACCGCGATGTCGGGCGTCATGCGAAATAGTCCCGCAGGATGCGGCCATAGATCGCCTTCAGCTGGTGGATCTGCGCCACCGCCACCCGTTCGTCCACCTGATGCATGGTCTTGCCCACCAGCCCGAATTCCACCACGGGGCAGTGGTCCTTGACGAAGCGCGCGTCCGACGTCCCGCCCGAGGTGGAGGCTTCGGGGATGCGCCCCGTCTCGGCCTGCACCGCCCGCGCGATCAGGGCGGACAGATCTCCCGGCGGGGTCAGGAAGCTTTCGCCCGACACAGATACCCGCATCCCGATCTGCACGCCGGTTTCGGCCTGCACCGCATCCGCATGGGCGCGCAGCCACGCGGTCAGGCTGTCGCCCGTGTGCAGGTCGTTGAAGCGGATGTTCACCGTGGCGGTGCCGCGCGCGGGGATCACGTTGTTGGCGGGGTTGCCGCAGTCGATCGTCGTGATGGCCAGCGTCGAGGGGTCGAAATGCGCGGTGCCGTCGTCCAGCGGCTTTGCCTCCAGACGCGACAGCAGCTGTACCAGCGCGCTCATCGGGTTCTTCGCGCGGTGGGGATAGGCGGAATGGCCCTGCACGCCCGTCGCCGTGATCCATGCGGTCATCGATCCGCGGCGGCCGATCTTCATCATCTCGCCCATCTCGTTCGGGCAGGTGGGCTCACCCACGAGGCAATGCGTCATCGTCTCGCCATGCTTGGCCATCCAGTCCAAGAGCGCGACCGTGCCGTCGGTGGCATCCCCCTCTTCGTCGCCCGTGATGGCAAGGATCACCGCCCCGTCCGGCGGCGTGGCCTGCACGAAATCCACCGCCGCCGCGGCAAAGGCCGCGACGCCCGATTTCATGTCGGTCGCCCCGCGGCCATACATCCAGCCGTCCACCACCTCGGCTCCGAAGGGATCGCGCGTCCATGCGGCGGCATCGCCCACGGGGACGACATCGGTATGCCCGTTGAAGCCGAAGCTGCGGTTCGCCCCGCGCGCGCCCCAGCGGGCAAAAAGGTTCGCCGTGCCGTTCCGGTCCACCCGCGTGCAGGCGAAGCCCGCCTCCGACAGAAGCCCCTCCAGCAGCACCAGCGCCCCGCCTTCGGCCGGCGTGACCGAGGGGCAGCGGATCAGCGCGGCGGTCAGCGCGACCGGATCGACGGGCGCGGGGACGGGCGAGGGGACGGGGGGGGCAGGGGGCATGGCGCGGTCCTCGGGACGGGTCGGGGGCGGGTCGGTGGGGCAGGTCGGGGCGGGGGTGGGGCAGGGATAGCGGCTCTCGTCCTGCGCCGCAACCACGGGGCCTGTGGCCCCCGCGCCACCCGCGCGGGGACACTGCGCCAAGGCCACGAATGAAATCCGTGACTTGCGCCACCTGCGCGTGTATCGCTGGGGCAAGGACAAGCGCGCCCGCGATGTACGGGTCCGCGCACGAGGAAACGGGCATGGCGCAAGCCGGCAATCGCACGGGCGACCTTCGGCGTCGTGACCCCGCCCTTTCGCGGGCGGCTTCGGGCTGGGTCGCGCTGTCGGACATGCCGCAGCCCGAACCCCATCCGCGCGCCGTGCTGGCGGCGGGGCGCTTCGTGGCCGACCTGTCGCTGCCCCTTTCGGCCCCCGCCGTGCTGCTGGATCACCGCGATGCCGCGGGCGATGTGTTTTCGGTCTTTGCCGATCCGCAGGCGGGCCTGTCGGTCCTGCAGCGGCAGGGCGACCGTCTGGTCCGCCACATCCTGCCCGGCCCCCTGCCCGCAACGGGTGGCGTGGCGCGTCTGGCCTATGACTGGTCGGTCGCCGATGCCTGCTGGCGCCTGTCGCTGACGCTGGTGCACGGGGGCGAGCAGCTGGGCACGCAGGGGCGCAACCCCGTCGCGCCGCGCCTGTCGCATCTGCACGCGATCTGCCGCCGCGACACGCCACGCCATCCGTCGCTTCTGTGGTGCGGTGCGACGGAGGGCGGTGCGATCCCCGATCCGGGGCCGTGGATCGGCACCGCCACCCCGATCGAGACCGCGCGCGGCCCCGTTCCGGCCGGACAGTTGCGCCCGGGCGAGCGGCTTCGCACCGCCGACAACGGGCTGGTCCCGATCCTCGGGATCGAGCGGGTCGTCCTGCCCAGCCGCGGCAGCATGGCCCCCGTCCTGCTGCGCGGGGCCTATTTCGGGATGAATGAAGATCTCCTCGTCTCGCCCGACCAGCCGGTCTGGTACGAAGGGCCGGATGCCGAATACCTGTTCGGCGAGGACGAGGTGCTGGTCGCGGCGCGCCATCTGGTCGACGGGCAATGCGCGCTCTGGGACGACCGGCGCAGCCTTGCGGTCGGGGTCATCCTCGATCTGGGGATGCCCGAACTCTTGGTCTGCGGCGGCTGCCGCCTGTCCAGCCGCATCGCGCCCGGACAGCGCGCCCCGCGCCGCCTGCTGGAAGGATACGAGACGATCCCCCTGACCGTGCGCCTGCAGGGCGGGCGCAACGCGATCCAGCGGGGCTGAGGGGCGGGCCTCAGTCGAAGAAGGGCGTCATCTGCGCGACGACGACACTGTTTTCGTCCAGCGCGCGGTCCATCAGGGCGCGTTCCTCGGCGTCGATCTCGTCCCCGGCCTTCAGCCGGTCCTCGAGCGTGCCGTAGCCCGACACGTCCAAGGGCGCGAGATCGGCCTGTTTCAGGATGGCGACCGTCTCGCGCACGGCCTCTTCCTCGTCCACGCCGCTGGCATAGCACATCAGCGCCGCGCCCGTGGCCTTGTCGGGCAGCCCGTCGCCGGGCTTGCGGCCGACCTCGACCACCAGCGTATAGACCTGCTGGGGGCGCTTTTCCTTCTTCGGCTTCTCGGCCTCGTCCGTCATGGCGCCCCCCGCGATCCGTCAGTCGCGCAGCAGTTCGTTGATCGAGGTCTTGGAGCGCGTCTGCGCGTCCACCTTCTTCACGATCACCGCGCAGTAAAGGTTGATCCCGTTCTTCGACGGCATCGAGCCCGCCACGACGACCGATCCTGCGGGCACCTCGCCATAGGTGACGCTGCCCGTCTCGCGGTCCACGATCTTGGTCGACTTGCCGATGAACACGCCCATGCCGAGGACCGATCCCTCGCGCACGATGCAGCCTTCGACGACTTCGGACCGCGCACCGATGAAGCAGTTGTCCTCGATGATCGTGGGGCCGGCCTGCATCGGCTCCAGCACGCCCCCGATGCCCACGCCGCCCGACAGGTGGACGTTCTTGCCGATCTGCGCGCAGGAGCCGACGGTCGCCCATGTGTCGACCATCGTGCCCTCATCGACATAGGCGCCAAGGTTGACGAAGGACGGCATCAGCACCACGCCCTTGGCGATAAAGGCCGAGCGGCGGACGACGCAGTTCGGCACCGCGCGGAAGCCCGCCGCGCGCCACTGGTCCGGCCCCCAGCCGTTGAACTTGCTGTCCACCTTGTCCCACCAGCCGCCGCCCTGCGGGCCGCCGGAATGCACTTCCATGTCCTTCAGGCGGAAGCCGAGGAGAACCGCCTTCTTCGCCCACTGGTTGACGTGCCACTGCCCGTCCGCCTGCCGTTCGGCGACGCGCAGGCTGCCCGTGTCCAGCGCCGCCAGCGTCGCCTCGACGGCGTCGCGGGCCTCGCCCCTGGTGGCGGGGGTGATCCCGTCGCGGGCCTCCCATGCGGCTTCGACGGCAGCTTCCAGCGCGGCGTAGGACATGCTTTCCCCCTTTTCATTCCGTTTGCACGGTCGCGCCCCTATAAGCTTAGGGCAAGACCCTTGCAATGCAGGATGGACCATGACCCCCAAGGACGAAGGCCGCAGCCACCCGTTCCGTGACAGCTCGCAGGATGTGGCTGCCGTCGACCGCATCCCCGATACCGCGCAGACCCGCGCGCCCGCCTACCGGCTGGCATTCACCGACACCGATTTCCTGATGCGCGAGGAGTTGCGCCCCGTCCGCCTGCAACTCGAACTCCTCAAGCCGCAGCTGGTGCTGGACGAGCGCGGGGTGCGATCGACGGTCGTCGTGATGGGGTCGGCCCGCATCCGCCCCGACGGCACGGGCACCGACCCCGCCCTGACGCCATGGTATGACGAGGCGCGCAGGCTGGCCCAGCTGATCACGGTCGAAAGCCTCAAGACCTACGGGCGCGAGCTGGTGGTCGTCACCGGCGGCGGGCCGGGGATCATGGAGGCGGGCAATCGCGGGGCCGCCGATGCGGGCGGGCAGTCCATCGGCCTGAACATCGTCCTGCCGCACGAACAGGCCCCGAACCCTTGGGTGACGCCGGACCTGTGCTTCAACTTCCACTACTTCGCCATCCGCAAGATGCATTTCCTGATGCGGGCGCGGGCGATCTGCATCTTTCCCGGCGGCTTCGGCACGCTGGACGAGATGTTCGAAAGCCTGACCCTGATCCAGACGGGGCGGATGCGGCGCGTGCCCTTCATCCTGTTCGGGCGGGACTTCTGGGACCGCGTGATCGACTGGCAGGCGCTGGCCGATGCGGGCGTGATCTCGCCCGCCGACCTGGACCTGTTCCGTTATGTCGACAAGGCCGAAGAGGCGCTGGAGCTGATCCTCGACGGGGCCGAAGGGTAAGGGTCAGTCGAAGCGGCGGCGCAGGGCAAGGGCCGCCAGCGTGATCACCAGCGCCGCCCCGCCGACCAGCCAGAAGAAGCCCCGCTCGCCCATCCCGCCCGTCAGCGCGGCGACAAGGACGGGCGAGGCGATGCCCCCCACGAGCCCCGCCCCGATGATCGTGGGCGCGACATTCGGATGGTCGCCCATCAGCCGCGTCGCGGTCACATAGGCCCCGGGAAAGAACCAGCCCGCACTGGCCCCGAGCGCCACGAAGAACACCCCCGGCGGCAGCAGGGTCGCCGCCAGCCCGCAGCCCGCCGCCACCGCCATGGCGATGACATAGATCGTGAAGGGGCGCATCATGTGCGCCACGAAGATCAGCGCCACCCGCGACAGGAGGAAAGCCACGAAAAAGGCCGACAAAAGCTGCGCGGCCTCGGCCTCGGTGCTGCCGGCGCGGATCAGGGCGGTGGGGCCAAGGCCGATCAGGCTGGCCTCGGTCGCGATGCCCGCCACGGCGAAGGCAAGGATCAGCGGGCGGAAGCGGTAGGTTCCGGTCGGGCGGGCCTGCGCCGCCGCACGGCCATGGTCGGGGCCCGCGATCAGCCAGACCAGCGCGCAAAGCACCGCGATGCCCGCGAAGGCGCGCTGCGGATCGCCCCCGAGCGCGACGAAGACCAAGGGCGCGAGGATCGCCCCCGCCGCGAACATCGCGTTCAAGAGGCTCAGCATCGACGGCCCCTTGTCGGCAAAGGCCTGCAGGACGCGCGGATTGAAGACCGATGCCGCGATGCCGTAGCCCGCCCCGAAGATGACCGATGCGCCCAGCGCGGGCCAGAGCGCGGGGCTTGCCGCCATCAGCCCCGCCCCCGCCGCCATGATCGCCAGCGCATGGCGCGGCCCGATCCGGCGGCCAAGGAAGAACATCGCCGCGACGCCCAGCGCCGAGCCGATCCACTGGGCCGAGACGAGCCAGCTTGTCTGCCCCTCGGCCAAGGCGAAGTCGCGGGTGAAGGCGGGCAGGGCAGGGCCATAGACGGACTGCCCCGCGCCCATCATCGCGAAGGTCAGGATGCCCGCCACGATCAGGGCGGCATTGGCGGAAGGAAGGGCGCGCAAAGGGGGGTCCGGTCTGGTTCTGGGGGCTTGGGTCCTGCGGCGAAGCTCTTTCCCGCCCGCCCGCGATTGTCAATCGCCCGCAGGATGTGCGGGGGGACGCGACGTCAGGGCTGCAGCGCGGGCGCGGCCGTGGCAGCATGGCGGGAAGAACGGCAGCAGGGGGGGCAGGCCATGACCGACATCCACATCCTTTCGGGCGCGCGCACGGCCATCGGGGGCTTCGGCGGGTCGCTTGCGGGTCTTGCGCCGACCGAGCTTGCGACCCATGTCGCCCGCGCCGCGCTGGAACGGGCAGGAACCCCGGGCGCGGCGGTGGGCGCGACCGTCTTCGGCCATGTGATCAACACCGAACCGCGCGACATGTATCTGTCGCGCGTCGCGGCCCTCGGCGCGGGCGTGCCCGAGGCCGTGCCCGCGATGAACGTCAACCGCCTGTGCGGGTCTGGGCTTCAGGCCATCGTATCGGGCGCGCAGGCGCTAGCGCTGGGCGAGGCGGAGGTGGCCCTCGTCGGCGGGGCCGAGGTGATGAGCCGGTCGCCCCATATCCTGCCCGCCGCCCGCTTCGGCGCGAAGATGGGCGATGTCCGCGCGCTGGACATGATGACCGGCGCGCTGACCTGTCCCTTCGGCACGGGGCATATGGGCGTGACGGCCGAGAATGTCGCCGCCGAACATGGCATTTCCCGCGCCGACCAGGATGCCTTTGCGCTGGAAAGCCAGCGCCGCGCGGCGGCGGCCATCGCAGCGGGGCATTTCACGGCGGAAACCGTGCCGGTGGAGGTGAAGGGCAAGAAGGGCCCCGTCACCTTTGCCGTGGACGAACACCCCAAGGACACGAGCCCTGAGGCGCTGGCCGCCCTGCGCCCGGCCTTCCAGAAGGACGGCACGGTGACGGCAGGCAACGCCAGCGGCATCAACGACGGTGCGGCGGCGCTGGTGCTGGCGCGCGGAAAGCGCGACGGCGCGCGGGCGCGGATCATGGGCTGGGCCGTGGCGGGCGTCGCGCCGCGCGTGATGGGCCTTGGCCCCATCCCTGCCGTGCAGGCGCTGTGCGCCAGACTGGGGATGCGGCCGCAGGATTTCGATCTGGTCGAAAGCAACGAGGCCTTCGCCGCGCAGGCGCTGGCCGTCAGCCGTGCGCTGGACCTCGACCCCGCCCGCGTGAACCCCGACGGGGGCGCCATCGCGCTGGGCCATCCGGTCGGCGCGACGGGGGCGATCCTGATGGTCAAGGCGCTGCACGCGCTGGAACGGCGGGGCCTTGGCACCGCGCTTGTCACCATGTGCATCGGCGGCGGTCAGGGCATCGCCGTCGCCATCGAACGGGTCTGACCTAGCGCTGCGGGGGCCACGGGCGGGCGGCCTCTGCCTCGATCCACCTTGCCACCCAGTCGGGCAGGGCGGGGCTTTCCGCATCCTGCCCCATCGCCGCAAGCAGCCGCGCGGGCGGCACGATCCCGTCGGTCGATGTGACGGCCGAGCGCACGATCTGCTGGCTGGTGCACTCGTCGCCCTTCCACATGCTCTGTTCGATATAGAGGAACCGCGCATCCCAGCCGATGCAGCGGGAATGGATCGTCACGCGGTCGAACATCCGCACGCGGCGGCGGTAGCGCACGGTATTGCCCGCGACCGTCAGCCCCCAGCGGTTGGCCCGCAGCACCTTGTGCAGCCCCGTCCGCATGCCCAGCGGCAGACGGCCGAGGTCATAGATCGTCAGCGTCCGGCCGTTGTTCAGCTCTACCCACGGATCCAGATCCCACGGCCAGCACAGATGCGTGCTGACATGCGTGCCGGTGATCGGCAGCGCGGGGGCGTGGCGGAACTTCCGCATCTCCTTCATCATCCGCAGGAAAGGATACATCGCAAAGCCCCGTGCACGCCGCCGTTGACCGCGCCCCGCTTGCCCGCCCGCACCGCCCGCGTCAAGCGCGACCGCGCGTCACCCCGACCGATGTAGGCGTTGCCCTTTGGCAGGTTATTCGCTACCTCTGACCACAATCCCTAGTAGCTTGTGGCGGGCCATGACCTCGATCTTCGAAATCCTGTTGATGCTTCTGTCGGTCGCGAAATGGATCGTGCTGATCCATGTGATCATGAGCTGGCTGATCAACTTCCAGGTCCTGAACCTGCGCCAGCAGCTGGTGGCGCAGATCTGGTACGGGCTGAACGGGCTTCTGGACCCGATCTACAACCGCATCCGCCGCCTGCTGCCCGCGATGGGGGGCATCGACCTTGCGCCGCTGATCGTGCTGCTGGCGATCTTTGCGGCGGAACGGGTGCTGATCAACAACGCCGCCGCCTTCCTCTGACCTTTACCCCCCGTTCACCTGTGGCGGGCAAGGCTTGCCCGTCCCCCGGCGATTCATAGCGATGCCCGAACCCCGCGACCTGCTTGCCTCTGTCTTCGGCTTCCCCGCCTTCCGTCCGGGGCAGGAAGAGATCGTGGATGCCGTGCTGGCGGGGCGCAACACGCTGGCCATCATGCCCACGGGCGGGGGCAAGTCGCTGTGCTACCAGCTGCCCGCGCTCTGCCGCGACGGGGTGACGGTGGTGATCTCGCCCCTCATCGCGCTGATGCGCGATCAGGTGCGGTCCCTGCGCGAAGCGGGGGTGGAGGCGGGGGCGCTGACATCGGGCAATACCGAGGCCGAGACGGAAGAGGTCTTTGCCGCGCTGGATGCGGGGCGGCTGAAGCTTCTCTACATGGCCCCCGAACGGCTGGCCTCAGCCGCGACGCTGCCCCTGCTGCGCCGGATCGGCACCCGCCTGATCGCGGTGGACGAGGCGCATTGCGTCAGCCAGTGGGGCCATGACTTCCGCCCCGATTACCTGCGGATCGGCGAGTTGCGCCGCGCGCTGGGCGTGCCCTTGGCCGCCTTTACCGCCACCGCGGACGAGGAAACGCGGGCCGAGATCGTCACCCGCCTGTTCGACGGGGTGCCGCCCGACAGCTTCCTGCGCGGCTTCGACCGGCCGAACATCCACCTTGCCTTCGCGGTCAAGGACAGCCCGCGCGCGCAGATCCTGTCCTTTGCCGCCGCGCGGCGGGGGCAATCCGGCATCGTCTATTGCGGCACAAGGGCCAAGACCGAGGTTCTGGCACAGGCCCTGCGCGAGGGCGGCCATTCCGCCTGCCACTATCACGGCGGGATGGACCCCGAAGAGCGCCGTCAGGTCGAGGCGCGTTTCCAGCGCGAGGACGGGCTGATCGTCGTGGCCACCATCGCCTTCGGCATGGGCATCGACAAGCCCGACATCCGCTGGGTCGCCCATGCCGACCTGCCCAAATCGATCGAGGGTTACTATCAGGAAATCGGCCGCGCGGGGCGGGACGGGGCGGCGGCCGAGACGCTGACGCTCTACGGTCCCGACGACATCCGCTTCCGCCGCCAGCAGATCGACGAAAGCCCCGCGCCCGCCGACCGCAAGGCCGCCGACCATGCCCGCCTGAACGCGCTGCTTGGACTGGCCGAGGCGGTGGGCTGCCGCCGTCAGGTGCTTCTGGGCTATTTCGGCGAAACCGCCCAGCCCTGCGGCAACTGCGACCTCTGCGACCGGCCCGCCGACCTGTTCGACGCGACCGATGCCGTGCGAAAGGCGCTGTCGGCGATCCTGCGGACGGGCGAATGGTTCGGCGCGGGCCATCTGATCGACATCCTGACCGGCAATGCCACGCCCAAGGTGCGCGAACGCGGGCATGACGCCCTGCCCACCTTCGCCGTAGGCCGCGACCTGACCAAGGCCGCATGGGGCGCGGTCTTCCGCCAGATGATGGGGCGCGATCTGGTGCGCCCCGACCCCGACCGCCACGGCGCGCTGCGGATGACCGATGCCGCCCGCCCCATCCTGCGCGGCGAGGAGCCGATCACGCTGCGCCGCGACACGATCCAGTCCGCCCGCCCCGCCAATGTGGCAAAGGCGCTGGTGTCGGACGAGGATGCGCCGCTTCTGTCCGCCCTGAAAGCCAAGCGCCGCGCGCTGGCCGAAGAGGCGAACGTGCCCGCCTATGTGATCTTTGCCGACCGCACCCTGATCGAGATGGCCGAGAAGCGCCCCCGCACGCTGGACGAGATGGCGGGGATCACCGGCGTGGGCGCGAAAAAGCTGGAAAGCTTCGGCGCGGTCTTCCTGTCGGTCATCAAGGGGGCCGACGGGTCGGAAGAACACCTGCACCCTGCGCGGATGCGCCTTGCCGGACGGCCCGAGGGGCAGGTCTTCGACCGTCTGGCCGACGTGCAGCTGGAACTGTCGCGCGGGCAGGACGGGACGGGGAAGTATCTGTCCTGCACCCATTCCACGCTGAAGCTGATCGCCGAACGCCGCCCGTCCACCCTGTCGGAACTGCAACGGATACAGGGCATGGGCGAACAAAAGGTGGAACGCTTCGGCGAAGCCTTCCTGCAGGTCTTGCGCGAGGCCTGAGCCCGCCTAACTGGGGACGAAAGGAGCCTTGCCATGCTGACCGTGATTTCCCCCGCCAAGCGGCTGGACGAGATGCCCCGCGCCCTGCCTGCGGGGCTGGAAGCCACCGAACCCGATTTCGCCGCCGACGCCGCGAAACTGGCCCGCATCGCGCGCGCGCTTTCGGTCGATGACCTGCGCGCGCTGATGGATATCTCGGAACCGCTGGCGCGGCTGAACCGCGACCGGTTCGGGGCCTTCAAGGCCAAGCCCGATGCGGGGGCGGTCAAGCCCGCCGCCTTCTGCTTTGACGGCGATACCTATGCGGGGCTTGAGGCGAGGACGCTCGATGCCGACGCGCTGCGCTGGGGGCAGGGGCATCTGCGGATTCTGTCGGGGCTTTACGGCCTGCTGCGCCCGCTCGACCTGATCCAGCCCTACCGGCTGGAGATGGGGTCGCGGCTGGCGAACCCAAAGGGCGCGGACCTTTACGCCTTCTGGGGCACGAAGATCGCCCGCGCGCTGAACGCGGCGGGGCAGGCGGCGGGGACCGGAACGCTGGTGAACTGCGCGTCGCAGGAATATTTCCACGCGGTGGACCGCAAGGCGCTGAAGCTGCGCGTCATCACGCCCACCTTCCTTGAGGTGAAGGGGGGCGAGGCGAAGATCGTCTCGTTCTTTGCCAAGAAGGCGCGCGGCGCGATGGCGCGCTTCATTCTTGAAAACCGGCTGACCGATCCGGCCGATCTTACGGGCTTCGGCGCGGGGGGCTATGCCTTCGATCCCGACCGGTCCACCCCCGATGCGCCCGTTTTCCTGCGCGCGGCGGTGGCCGATCAGGCGGCCTGACCTTCGGCGGCGGCATCGGCACGCAGGGGGCGGGTGCCTGCGGGGCGGAATTCGGCCAGCGCGGCAAGGATGGCCGAACGGCGCAGCGGCTTGGTCATGTGCCGGTCGATCCCTGCCGCAAGGATCGTTTCGGTATCGCTTTCCATCGCATGCGCCGTCAGCGCGACGATGGGGGTCCGGGCAAGCCCCGCCGCGCCTTCGGCCTGCCGGATCGCGCGGGCGGCGTCGCGGCCATCCATTTCGGGCATCGAGATGTCCATGAAGACCAGATCGGGCTTGCCCTCGTGCCAGAGCGCGACCGCCTCGCGCCCGTTCGTGGCGTGCTGCAACTCGATCCCCGCATCCTTGACCATCTTGGCAAAGACCAGACGGTTGGTCTGGTTATCCTCGGCCAGCAGCACGCGCATCGGGCGCGCTTCGGGCGCGGGAGTGCCGGGGGCCGGCGGCACGGCGGCGGGGCGCAGCGCGGCAAGCTGGCGGAACAGGTCGGCGCGATGCAGCGGCTTGCGGATCACGCCCGCGACCTGACCGTCGGCGGCGACATCCTCTGCCTCTTCGGCCAGCAGAAGGATCGGCCCCGCATGGCCCGCATCGCGCAGCAGGGCCGCCGGATCGGGCAGCCCGCCTGCGGACAGGATCACCAGATCGGCCCCCTGCGCCAGATGCGGCAGCGCGCCCTCGACGCTGCGGGCCAGCGTCACCGCAAGGCCGCGCCCCGCCAGTTGCCGTTCGAGGATCGACCGGCTGGCATGGTCGTCGTCGATCACGAGGACGCGGCGAAGCCCGTCGGGCAGGTCGGGCGAGATCACCTCGCCCGCCACGGGCAGCGTCACGCGGAAGCCGAAGACCGAACCCAGCCCTTGCGTGCTGTCGGCCCAGATCGTGCCGCCCATCCGTTCCACCAGCCGCCGCGCGATGGCAAGCCCCAGCCCCGTGCCGTCATGGCGGCGGCTGGCGGCGTTGTCGGCCTGATGGAATTCGGTGAAGATCGCCTCCAGCTGGTCAGGCGGGATGCCGATCCCCGTATCCTCGACGCAGAGGTGAAGCTGCCACTGGCCGGCGGCCACCTCGAAGCCCACGGCGCGCACCGTGACATGTCCGGCTTCGGTGAATTTCACCGCGTTGCCCATCAGGTTGGTCAGGATCTGCCGCATCCGCACCGGATCGCCGACAAAGGCGGTGGGCAGGAACATGTCGTAATCGGCAAGCAGCGCGATCCCCTTGGCCCGCGCCTGCGGCTGCAGAAGAAGCGAGATGTCGTGGATCATCCGTTCCAGATCGAAGGCTTCGGGATGCAGCGCCATCCGTTCGGCTTCCAGCTTGGAATAGTCGAGGATGTCGTTGATGATGACCAGAAGCGCCTCGCCCGAGGAGCGGATCGTTTCCGCGAAAAGGCGCTGCTCTTCGGAAAGCGCCGTGTCGCAGAGAAGCTCGGCCATGCCGACGACGCCGTTCATGGGTGTGCGGATTTCGTGGCTC
>JBEEOG010000121.1:0-18322 GCA_041191745.1 Pseudomonadota bacterium
GATGCGGGCGGGCAACAAGCTGGCGCTGGCGCGGGCCATCGAAAATGACATCCAGCAGGGCATCGACCAGATCCGCCAATCGCAGGCGCAGGGCGAGATGTAAGGCCGCCAAACAAGACGCGAGGAATTTGATCAAATTTCTTGAACCACCCGTCCTTTGCCCCTAATCTGTGCCCATCGCCTGCCAGAGCGACTGGCGGGCCGCTGATTCCGCGAGGGCCTATCCATGAACATGATCACCAATCACCTGCCCACGGCAGAGTTGCAGGCGCTGGATGCCGCGCATCACATGCACCCTTTCACAGATGCCGACGGGCTGGCCAAAAAGGGCGCCCGCGTCATCACCCGCGGCAAGGGCGTCTGGCTGACCGACAGCGAAGGCCACCAGATCATCGACGGCATGGCGGGCCTGTGGTGCGTCAACATCGGCTACGGGCGCAAGGAACTGGCCGAGGTCGCGGCGCGGCAGATGGAAGAACTGGCCTATTACAACACCTTCTTCCAGACGACCCACGTTCCCGCCATCGCGCTGGCCGCCAAGATCGCCGAGGTCGCGCCGGGCGACCTGAACCATGTGTTCTTCGCAGGCTCGGGCTCGGAAGCGAACGACACCAACATCCGCCTTGTCCGCCGCTACTGGCAGGTCAAGGGGATGCCCGAAAAGCGCGTGATCATCGCGCGCAAGAACGGCTATCACGGCTCCACCATGGGCGGTGGCAGCCTTGGCGGCATGGCCCCGATCCATGCCCATGGCGGCAAGATCGACGGCATCGAACATATCGATCAGCCCTACTGGTGGGGCGAGGGCGGCGAGATGACCGAGG
The DNA here is from genome assembly GCA_041191745.1 of Pseudomonadota bacterium. Taxonomy (GTDB): domain Bacteria; phylum Pseudomonadota; class Alphaproteobacteria; order Rhodobacterales; family Rhodobacteraceae; genus Paragemmobacter. The sequence goes on from JBEEOG010000121.1 coordinate 825, forward strand.
AGGAGTTCGGCATCGCCCGCGCCAAGCAGCTCGAGGACAAGATCCTCGAACTGGGGGTCGAGAATGTGGCGGCCTTCATCGGCGAACCGATCCAGGGCGCGGGCGGGGTGATCGTGCCCCCCGCGACCTACTGGCCCGAAATCCAGCGCATCTGCGACAAGTACGGCATCCTTCTGATCGCGGACGAGGTGATCACGGGTTTCGGCCGCACCGGCAACTGGTTCGGCAGCCAGACCTTCGGCATCCGTCCCCACATCATGACCATCGCCAAGGGCCTCTCGTCGGGCTACCAGCCCATCGGCGGGTCGATCGTCTGCGACGAGGTCGCGCAGGTCGTGGGCGAGGGGGGCGAGTTCTTCCACGGCTACACCTATTCCGGCCATCCGGTCGCGGCGGCGGTCGCGCTGGAGAACCTGCGGATCATCGACGAGGAAGGGATCATCGACCACGTCCGCTATGTGGCGCATCCCTATCTGAAGGAGCGCTGGGACGCGCTGACCGACCACCCGCTGGTGGGCGAGGCGAAGCTTGTCGGCCTCATGGGGTCCATCGCCCTGACGCCCGACAAGGCCAAGCGGGCCAAGTTCGCCTCCGAGGCGGGGACGGTGGGCCTGCGGACGCGCGAGCGGTGCTTTGCCAACAACCTGATCATGCGCCATGTGGGCGACCGCATGATCATCGCCCCGCCGCTGGTGATCCGCCCCGACGAGATCGACATCCTGATCGACCGCGCGAAGAAATCGCTCGACGAATGCTATGCGGGGCTGAAGGCCGACGGCCTGCTGGTCGCCAAGGCGGACTGATCCCGCTCCCCTTGCACGATGGCAAAGGCCCGCCGCGCGCCCCGCGCGGCGGGCGTTTCCCGTTCAGGCCGCGGCGCATTTCGGCGGCGCGGGTTTCCTTTCGGCGTCAGGCTGTCGCGTTTCGCCCGCGCCGATGTCGGAAATTGCCCATGACGGGGCGTATCGCCCCTAGCGCGGCGCAAGGCGGCGCTTTCTTGTGGGGGGGCGGAGCGGTCTGTTCCGCCTGCGCCTTTCCTCCTCGCTGAAAGTGGTTCTCCATGTCCCTTCCCTCCACCTATGTGCTGACCGTCCAATGCCCGTCGCGGCGGGGGATCGTGGCCGCCGTCACGGGCTATCTGGCCGATCAGGGCTGCAACATCACCGATGCCGCCCAGTTCGACGATCTGGCGACGGGCAAGTTCTTCACCCGCATCTCGTTCAAGGCCGAAACCGGCACCCCGCTTTCCGCGCTGCGCGCGGGCTTTGCCGCCGTCGCCGATCCCTTCGGGATGGACTGGGCGATCCATGACGGGGCCGAGCGGGTGAAGGTTCTGCTGATGGTGTCGAATTTCGGCCATTGCCTGAACGACCTGCTCTATCGCTGGCGGATCGGGGCGCTGCCCATCGACATCGTGGGCGTGGTATCCAACCACATGACCTACCAGAAGGTGGTGGTGAACCATGACCTGCCCTTCCACTGCATCAAGGTGACAAAGGAGAACAAGCCGCAGGCCGAGGCGCAGCTGATGGCCGTGGTCGAGGAGACGGGGGCCGAGCTTGTCGTTCTGGCGCGCTACATGCAGGTGCTGTCGGATGCGCTCTGCCAGAAGATGTCGGGGCGGATCATCAACATCCACCATTCCTTCCTGCCGTCCTTCAAGGGGGCGAACCCCTACAAGCAGGCCTACGAGCGGGGGGTGAAGCTGATCGGGGCGACCGCGCATTACGTCACCGCCGATCTGGACGAAGGCCCGATCATCGAACAGGACACGGTCCGCATCACCCATGCCCAAAGCCCCGACGACTATGTCAGCCTTGGCCGCGACGTGGAAGCGGCGGTTCTGGCCCGCGCGATCCATGCCCATATCCATCACCGCGTCTTCCTGAACGGCAACAAGACGGTGGTCTTTCCCGCCTCGCCCGGGTCCTACGCGTCGGAGCGGATGGGCTGAGGCTTGCGCCGCGCGCGGGCAGGGTGGATGGTCAGGGCATGAGCCACCCCCCCGTGCCCCGCCTGCGCCTGCGCCTTCTGTTTCCCGCCGCCATGATCGGGCCGGGCAAGGTGGAGCTTCTGGAACGCATCCGCGACACGGGCTCCATCTCGGCCGCCGGGCGGGCGATGGGCATGAGCTACAGACGCGCGTGGTCGCTGGTCGAGGAGATGAACGCCGCCTTCCGCGCGCCGCTGGTGGCATCGAGCCGTGGCGGGGCGGGCGGGGGCGGCGCGCACCTGACCGAGGCCGGCGCGGCGGTGCTGGCGCATTACCACGCGGTGCTGCGCGCGGCGGCCGAGGCGGGGGCAGGGGACCTTGCGGCGCTGGCCGCGATGCTGCGCGATATGCCTGACGGGAAATAACGCTTGCGCGATCCCTGCGGCGCAGGTGATATGTCCGCAGGAACATAACGGACTCCGCCCATGCGACCCGCCCTTCTGCTGACTGCCCTGCTGTCCCTGTCGCAGCCCGCCGCGGCGGAGGAGATCACGGTCTTTGCCGCCGCCAGCCTGAAGAACGCGCTCGATGCCATCGCCGCCGACTGGGGGGCCGCGACCGGCCACAGCGCGGTGATCGCCTATGACGGATCGGCCAAGCTCGCGCGGCAGATCCAGCAGGGCGCGCCGGCGGATGTCTTCATCTCGGCCGCGGTGGACTGGATGGATGTGCTGCAGGACGAGGGGCTGATCCGGCCCGAGACGCGGCGCGACCTTCTGGGCAACCGGCTGGTGCTGGTCGCGCATGGCGCGGCACCCGCCGTCGAGATCGCCGCGGGGATGGACCTGAAGGGGATGCTTCGGGGCGGCAAGCTGGCGATGGGGCAGGTCGACAGCGTGCCTGCGGGCCAATACGGCAAGGCGGCGCTCGAACGCCTCGGCCTTTGGGATGCGGTCGCGGCGGATGTCGCGCAGGTGGACAACGTGCGCGCGGCACTCGCCCTTGTCGCGCAGGGCGAGGCGCCCTTGGGCATCGTCTATGCCTCGGACGCGGTGGCCGATGACGAAGGCGGGGATGCCGTCAGCGTGATCGGCACCTTTCCCGCAGACAGCCATCCGCCCATCCGCTACCCCGCCGCCGTGATCGCCGCGTCGGACAAGGCGGCGGCGCAGGATTTCCTCGATTTCCTGTCGACGGATGCGGCAAAGGCTGTATTCGTGGCGCAGGGGTTCACCACACTGGATTGAGGCATGGCCGACTGGCTGGGTGAGGCGGAATGGCAGGCGGTCGCGCTGTCCTTTCGGGTATCGCTCTGGGCGACGGTGCTGAGCCTGCCTTTCGGCATCCTTGCCGCCTATGCGCTGGCGCGCTGGCAGTTCTGGGGCAAGTCGGTGCTGAACGGGCTGGTGCATCTGCCGCTGATCCTGCCGCCCGTGGTGACGGGGTATGTCCTTCTCTTGACCTTCGGGCGCAGGGGGCCGGCGGGGGCGTGGCTGGAAAGCTGGTTCGGGATCGTCCTGTCCTTTCGCTGGACGGGGGCGGTGCTGGCGGCGGCGGTCATGGCCTTTCCGCTGATGGTCCGCGCGATCCGCCTGGCGGTGGAGGCGGTCGATCCGAAGCTCGAACAGGCCGCGGCGACGCTCGGCGCCTCGCGGCTGGCGGTCTTTGCCACGGTGACGCTGCCCCTGATCCTGCCCGGCGTGGTGGCGGGGGCGATCCTCGCCTTTGCCAAGGCGATGGGCGAATTCGGCGCGACGATCACCTTCGTGTCGAACATCCCCGGCCAGACGCAGACCGTGCCTTCGGCGATCCACGCCTTCCTGCAGGTGCCGGGCGGGGATGGGGCGGCCTTGCGGCTGGTCATCGTGGCCACCGCCATCGCGCTGCTGGCGCTCTTTCTGTCGGAATGGATCGGCCGCCGTGTCGCCGCGCGGATCGGGGGGACCTGATGCTGCGCGTCCAGCTGGAGCATGATTTCAAGGGCTTTGCGCTGCGCGCGGCCTTTGACGCGCCGCAGGGGGTGACGGCGCTGTTCGGGCGGTCGGGATCGGGCAAGACGACGGTCGTCAATGCCGTGGCGGGGCTTCTGGCCCCCGACAGGGGGCGGATCGAGCTGGAGGGCACCGTGCTTCTGGACAGCGCGCGGGGCGAGAGCCTGCCCGTCCACCGCCGCCGCATCGGCTATGTCTTTCAGGACGCGCGGCTGTTCCCGCATCTGACCGTGCGGCAGAACCTGCTTTACGGGCGCTGGATGCGCGGGCTGGGCCGCGGCGGCGGCGATCTGGACCGCGTGGTGGCCCTGCTGGGGCTGGAGGGGCTGCTGACGCGCCGCCCCGCCGCCCTGTCGGGGGGCGAGAAATCCCGCGTCGCCATCGGGCGGGCGCTCTTGTCGGCCCCGCGGATGCTGTTGATGGACGAGCCGCTCTCTGCCCTCGACCCCGCGCGGAAGATGGAGATCCTGCCCTATCTGGAACGGCTGCGCGACGAGGGCGGGGTGCCGATCCTTTACGTCAGCCACTCGGTCAGCGAGATCGCGCGTCTGGCCACGACCGTCGTGGTGATGGAGGCGGGCCGCGTCATGGCCACGGGGCCTGCCGCGACGGTCCTGTCCGATCCCGCCGCCGCCCCCGCGCTGGGCCTGCGCGAGGCGGGCGCGCTGATCCCCGCCACCGTCGCCGCGCACGAGGCGGACGGCCTGACGCGCCTTGACACCTCGGCCGGTCCGGTCTGGCTGCCGCGGGTCGAGGCGGCGGTGGGCACCGCCCTGCGCTTCCGCATCGCCGCGCAGGATGTGATCATCGCCCGCGACCGGCCCACGGGCCTGTCGGCGCTGAACATCCTGCCCGCGCGGATCGTCACGCTTAGGCAGGGCGACGGGCCGGGGGTAATGGTGCAGCTCCGCGCGGGCGGGGACCTGCTCTTGGCGCGGATCACCCGCCGCTCGGCCGAGGCGCTGGCCCTGACCGAGGGGATGGAGGTCCATGCCGTGATCAAGTCGCTTGCCGTGGCGCAGCGCGACGTGGGGCTTGGCTGAGCGTCAGTGCGCGCGCTTGCGCCCCGCGCCCGTGCCGCCGCCATGGGGCGCGCGCGGCACCCACTGCTCCAGCACCTCGCGCAGCGCGCTGGGCGCGACGGGCTTGACCAGATAGTCGTTCATGCCCGCAAGAAGGCCCGCCTCGCGGTCGCCGTCCTCGGTCCGTCCGGTCAGGCCGATGATCGGCACCCGTCCCTTGCCCGTGGGCAGGGCACGGATGCGCCGGGCGGTTTCCAGCCCGTCCATCACCGGCATGTTGCCATCCAGAAGGATGACGTCGAAATCCTGCTGCAGCACGGCTTCCAGCGCCTCGGCCCCGTTCGTGGCCCCTTCGACCGCGAAGCCGTTCTTGACGAGGATCGCCCCCGACAGTTCCCGGTTGATCGGGTTGTCATCCACCACCAGCGCCTTGCGGCCCGACCATCCGCCCGCCGGGGCGGGCAGGGGCGCGTCCGGTGCGGCGCGTGCCTTGCGCGACGCCGCGGGCGGCGCGGGGGGCTGCTTCGGCGGTGCGGTCAGGACGGCCGCGACCCGCGCGACCAGCGCATCGGGGGCGACGGGTTTGGTGACCAGATCGTCCAGCCCCTCGGCCGCCACCAGATCGACGACATCCTGACCGCCGCGCTTTGTCATCAGAACGATGCGTGGCGGATGCGGCAGCGGCAGGGCACGGATGCGCCGCGCGCAATCGACCCCCGAAAGCCCCGGCATCTTGCGGTCGACAAGCGCGACGGCGACCTCGCGGCCCGCCTCGGCGGCGGCCTCCATCGCCTCGACGGCGGCTGCCGCGCTGGCGGCCTGTTCCACCTCCATTCCCGCGCGCTGCAGGTGGCGGGTGATCAGCGCACGGGCGGCGGCGTTGTCGTCCACGACCAGCGCGATCCGTCCGGCAAGGGCGGCCGGACGCAGCGGGCTGCGCGGCGGCGATGCGGGGGCGAGCGGCAGCACCAGCCAGAAATCGCTGCCCGCGCCCTCGACGCTCGATACCCCCAGATCGCCCTCCATCAGAAGGGCGAGGTGTTTGCAGATCGACAGGCCCAGCCCCGTGCCGCCATAGTGGCGCGCGGTCGAGGCTTCGGCCTGCGAGAAGCGCTGGAACAGGCGGGCCACCTGCTCGGCGGCCATGCCGATGCCGGTGTCGCTGACGCTGAAGCGCAGGCCGGTGCGATCCGGCGGCAGGTCCGCGGGGCGCACCGTCAGGCGGATTTCGCCCTTGGGCGTGAATTTGGCCGCATTGGACAGAAGGTTGATCAGGATCTGCGTCAGCCGCAGCGGATCGCCCATGAACCGCGCGGGCAGATCGGGATCGACATCGACAAGCAGTTCGACATCGCGGTCGGCGGCCACCCGCGCGACCGTATCGACCGCCGCCGCCAGAACGGGGTCGAGGTCGAATTCGGTCATCTCGATCCGGAGCTTTCCGGCCTCGACCTTGGAGAGGTCGAGGATGTCGTTGATGATCATCAGAAGGTGCCGCCCCGACGCCTGCACCTTGCGGAGGTAGTCGAGCTGCAGCCCCGTGAGGGGCGTGTTCAGCAGCAGTTCGGCAAAGCCCAGCACCGCGTTGATGGGCGAGCGGATCTCGTGGCTCATCTGGGCGAGGAAGTCGGATTTCAGCTGCACCGCCTGTTCCGCGATCTCGCGCGCCTGCGCCAGCTCGTGCCGCGCCGTGCGGTCATGGGTGACATCGTCCAGAACCCAGACCGCCCCGCGCGCGGGATCGCCCGCATCGACCGGCGCCACGCGCAGCCGCCCCCAGAAGTTCGACCCGTCGCTGCGGATGAATTCCTGTTCCAGCATGCAGTGGCCATGGCAGGCAAGGGCGGTTTCCGTCTGGGCCAGCACGTTTTCCCATTCCGCCTGTCCGCGGAACATCCGTTCGCCCGGTGCCCCGGCCAGATCGCTTTCCGAAACCATCAGCATGCGGGCGAGGGCGGGGTTGCCGTTGACGATCCGCCCGTCGCGCAGCAGCGCGATGCCGGACGAGGCCGTGGCGAGGATGGCGCGCACCTCGTCATAAAGGCGCGACAACTCCTCGGTCCGCAGGGCCACCTGCGCTTCGAGCGTGCGCTGATAGGCCGCCAGCGCCTGTTCGGCACGGCGGCGCACGGTGATGTCGTTCCACATCAGGTAAGAGATGGTGCGGCCCTGCGCGTCCTGCACCGTCGAGGCATGGATGTCGACCAGAACCGCCTGTCCGTCGGCGGACAGATGTTCCCATTCGAAGCGGTAGGTCCGGAGCGCCTCCATCCGTTCCAGAAGGGCAAGCGCCGCCTCGTGGCTGCTGCGCCCGTCGGGCTGGTAGCGGGGCGAGATGTCGAGCGGTGTCTTGCCCACCAGCGCCGAGGGATCCGGATAGCCAAGCATCGCCGCCGCCGCGCCATTGGCCGCGACGAAGCGGCGGTCGGCCATCACCAGCGTGGCGACGGCCTGCTGGCTGAACACCTCGCGGAACTTCACCTCGTTGTCGCGGATCTCGCGCAGCGTGCGGTGGCCCAGAGCCCGCTCTCCCACGCGCGAGGCGATGAGGGAGAGGTTCACTTCCTCGGCCTGCGGGAATGCGGGGCCGTCGTCGGGCGCGGCGTCATAGGCCACGGTGATGCTGTCGGCCCCGCCCTCGGCATGGGGAATGTCGCGTGTGGTCCGGATCGCGGGCAGGGAGGCCCCGATCTCGTCATGGACCGTGCCGAACAGGCTGATGCGGATACGCGCCAGCGCGGGTTGGCGCGTGCCGAGGCGGATCGCGTCGGCCAGTTCGCGCAGGATCTGCGCCATCGGGCGGTCCATGTCCTCGGTCGCCACGAACGCGGCGTGCAGGCTGTCATGGCAGCGGATCCGCTCGCGCAGGGCGGTTTCGGTCGCGTCGCGCGCGCGCTGGGCGCGCAGCATCCGCGTGCGGAAGACGACGGTCAGCGCCATCATGGCGACGACCGCGACGACCAGCGATTCCACCACATTGGCAAGCGAAAGCACGCCCCGATAGACCTCTGCGGGGGCGGATGTGCCCGTCTGTGCCACGGCCGCGCCCGCCAGCGGCAGACCTGACAGAAGACCCGCCGCAAGGGCGCGCCACGGCATGGGGGCGATAGATCCGCGCCGCAGGACCTGCGGGGCTGAAAGGGGGGGCGCTACCTCGTGCAAACCAGCATGCATACGGCCACCAACGGCTGTTTCCGGAAGATGCCCTAGGTCACTCGTCACGCATGCGACGCAGGTCGCGTCGTTAATGTGCATTTATTGCAGTCCTGCCCGTCAGGGCGCAAGCGCAATTGCGGGCACATCCTGCGGGCGAAAGGCATCGCCCGCCGCATGCCATCGCGCGGGGCGCGGAATGGGCTGCGGGCCCATCTGCCCGCCCGTCGGGACGGTGCCGGCCTGCGCCATGGCCCCGATCTTGGCGGTCCGGCCGCCCCAACATGTGCGTGGGGTTCCGGATGACCACGGCGGGATGACAGGGGATCGCCCCCTCGCCCCTTCGCACATCCCTTGCGCGGCGCAGGGACAGCGCAGCCCCGCTGTCCTGCCCTGATCAGGATGCGCGACCGATCCCGCGCCTTTTTCATCCCGTCGCCCCGATCCGTTCGCCCGCGCCCTTCTCAATTCCCGTAAAGGTCGAATGGATATTCCTTTTGTGTATCGCAAATATCCGAAAGTCATTCCCACTCAGCGATAAGGTTATATCGGCCGCCAATTCGCAGGCCCGTGCGCCGTGTTCGATCAACGCCGCGCGGGATAAATCCGGAAGAATGCATGTCCGCGGCTACCAAAATCGCGCCGCCTGTTCTAAGGCATCCGACGACGGATAACGCATGAAATCACCAGTCTGGAGACGCGACCGATGTCCGATAAATCAGTGGAAGAGGCGTTGCTTCTGGTCCTCAAGCGTGACCATGCGGTGGAAATGACGGGCGCCGACCTCGACCGGCTTTCGCCCGCCGATGTGGGGCTGGATTCCCTGTCCGAGGCCGAACTTTATATCGAGGTGTCCGACCTGCTGGGGATTTCACAGATCGCCTCGCCGGAAAGTGGCAAATCCTTTCGGGATATCGTCGTTCATTTCCAAGACCGCCTGAAAGAGCAGGACTAGCGGAATGAACCTGCGGATCGAGAATTATTCCATCACCGTTTCACCCGCGCATCTGGCGCTTTTGATGGAACTGTGGGTGCGGGCAGGGTTCACCTTTCCGCACGGGGTGACGGATCACTCGGTCATCCGTCTGGCGCTTGAGGATCTGATTTCGCGCGGGGCGCTCGGGACGTTGCGGGACTTCCTGACGCGGTCGGGCCTGCAGCACAACGCCGAAGCCTTCGCCGCGATCTTCCGCATGGCCGAGGCCCTGCCTGCCAGCTATGACGCGGCCGCCTTCACCGCGCGCCACGATCCCGACGCGGAGTTCGAGTATTTCGACGGGCCAGCAGGGGCAGGGGCGCTGATCGTCGTCTTTACCGGAAATGCCCATCGGGTGGGCTTCCCCTTGCCGCTGGTGCACGGTCTGTTCGAAGCGGCACGATGCCCCGTCCTGTATCTGAAGGACAAAACACGCACCGTGTTCTGCGACGGGCTTGGCGATGGCGGCGGGCGTGCGGCGCTGATCGCGCGCATCCGGCAGAAGATGGATCAGGCCGGCGTCCGGCGCTGCATCCTTGTCGGCTCCTCGAGCGGGACCTACGCGGCGCTGCATTACGCGCGCGCGCTGTCCGCCTCGCATGTGATGGGACTGGCCGGACCGACGCGGATCGACGCTGCCGACACGCGCCCGCCGGTCCAGCGCCTGCGCGACCGGATCACCGCGGCCGGCCTGCCCTTCGATGCTCTGGAGGGATTTGGCACCGGCGACGACTGCCGCGTGCGCTATTACTATGGCGGGGAACACCCCCGCGACACCGACTTTGCCCGCCACCTTGTCCAGTCCGGTGCCGGAGAGGCGGTTGCCGTGCGCGGGCATGCCAACCATGTCGTCCTCGATGTCATCAGCGGGCTTGGCTTCTTTCAGGCCGACCTTGCCGCTGCCGTCGCGGGCGGCCCCTTTACCGACCCGTCGGTTCATCCCGCGTTGATCCTGCATCCCAAAGCCGCGCCATGACCCCGATCTCGGACCCCTTTCCCCTGATCGGAACGCGGGACTATGTCCATTCCACCACGCTGCTGAATTTCCTTGACCGTTTCCAGCCGCCGGACCTGCCTTGCCTGCCTGTCGACCTGCGCCTGCGGCAGAAAGTGCGTCCGGGCGTGCGGGTGGTCATCGATGAGGGGGCCCGTGCCGACGCCGCGGCAAATGCACGGGTCGGCGAGCGGTCCTTCTGTTTCATCAATCCCGAAACGCCCGTCAGCGCCCCGCATCAGCCCGACAGGTTCGCCGACTTCCTGCCGGACATCCGCCATGCGGAGGGACGCACCGAGATCCGGCCCCCGTCCGCGCAGGGCGGTCCGGACGCCGAGGCGGATGTCTGGCCGCGCCTCATCCAGGCGGCCAAGCGGCACGTGCTGTTGCACTGTGCCCCGGCCGGCCATGGCGAGGGCGGGGGTAAATTCCTGCTCACGCGGATCACCTGCCGCAAGCCGCACCCGCAGGAGGCGCTTTCCATCACGACCGACGTGGTCGTCGGCGAAGACTGGTTCCGGCTCTGCGTGACCGGCCGCGAGAGGCTGGGGCATATCTTCGGCGCGCTGGAGCGCTGAGCCCGCTCCGTTCCGGCTGTGGCGCAAGGCTAATGCCGCCTTTGCCCGTCAACCGCCGGGGTCGCGGTCCTGCAGCGTCTTGCACGGTTCACGGCGATGATGCGGCCCGTCCGCCCTGTGGCGCGGGTCTGGTGCGGCCCTCGGCCGCGGGCTGCGGTCGGGACCGCCCGACCCCATCGGGGCGTCGCGTCGATGGCCCTTGCCTTGGGGCTGCGGCCGCCACATGCGGCGACGGCCACGCGACCTCAGCCAAGGGCCAGCAGCACCGAAACCGCCGAGCGCAATTCGTTCGTCGTCATCCCCGATGTCGCGCAGAGCACCGCAAGGGCCGAGATCGGAACGGCGACGATTTCGGGCAGGGCGCAGAGGTCGCGCGCAAGGCGGCTGTCGCCAAGGTCGTGGATCGCATAATCCGTGACGACGGTCATGAACCTGCCGCCTTCGTCGGATTGGCGGGCGGACAGGAGCGGGCCCTCGCCCATGGCCTCGCCCAGTACGGCGAGAGGCAGACAGCAGGGCACATCCGTCTGCACCGTCGGTCCGAATTGCACCCCTTCGGCAAAGCCGGGCTCTGTCGACAGGCGCAAGAGGACGCATTTGCAGCCGTCGCAATCGGCAAGGATCAGCCGCGCGACATGGTCACGGGGCGAGGTGAGGAAGGGTTGATCCCATGCCTCCACCTCGCGGCCGTTCAGGTGGACGCGGAAACAGGCGATCCCCGCCCCGATCCCCAGAGCGTCGGGGGCACCGCTTGCCGCGTGCCAGCCCGGCAGGTCCTGCAGGGGGATCCGGCGCAGCGCGGGGCGGCTTGCGCGGCGTGCCGTCTCCAGCCGTTCGGTCGCATGGGCGACGGCCCTGCCCGCAGGCACCGCCAACGAAGACAGAAGTGCTGCGCGCAGGCGGGCGGTCCCGGCCCCTGCGTCGCCTGTGAACAGGGGGCCATCCGCCCGCAAGAGACCCCAGTCACCGGACACGATGGTCGAGCGCGCATCGGTGTTGATCAGGAAATCCTGCGCCAGAGCGCGGCGCACATCATCCGTGTCGATCCAGCGCCAGTTGGGATGGTCCGGCGGCGTGGCGTGATCGAGGATCACAGTCGCGTTGTTGTTGTACTTTCCAAGGAATTTCGTGCCCTGTTCGGACTGGGCAAGACCCAGTGTGCCGGTTCCGTCCGGCAACAGGAAATGCTGCAGGTAGGGTGTCGCCTGCCCGCCATGGCGGCGCAGATAGTTGGACCGCGTGGCCTGCACGGTCGGGCCGACCTGCACCATGTTGACGGTCCCCGGTTCCGCCTTTGCCTGCAACAGCCATTGGATGCCGCCGTCCTGTCGGGTGACGCAGAACCCGAGGATGCCGATTTCCGGCTGGTCAATCATGGCAAAGCGGCGCGGCGGGCCGCGGCCATCGTCCTGTTCCACCGCGATCACCGAAAAGAACGCGCCGAGGCGATGGGAAAGCCGGTCGGGACCAAGGCTCCAGTCGCGGCAGGCCGACAGGGCGACGGCACGGATTTCGCCGCCAGTCGCGGCCCGTCTTGCGGCGATCCACTCAGCGATCATTCAGGGCTTCCCTCGCGGTGCGGACTAGGTCTTCCAGCGGTGGCGGCATGCCAAGGCTTTCGCCGGTCCGCGACTGCAACAGTCTGGCCATGCGCCAGCCGGGGGAGAATCCCCGCATCCGCAAGGCCGTCTCGAAGGCATCGACACCGTCGCGCAGGAAGGCGTCCGCCTCGGCCGGGCCCAGCTGCGCGAGCGCTTCGCCCACCTCCGGATCGGGCGCGCGCACGGGGACGGCCGCCGCGGTCGCCGCGCGGTGGCTTTGCACGAGTGCCGCCCGCGTCTCGGCCGCCGTCGCTGACAAGGCCAGATCGGTGAAATCGGCAAGGCCGAAGCGGTCTTCGGCATAGGAGGGAAGGTCGGAATGGCGCGGAAGCGTGCAGTCCTTCATCACTGTCACGGCCGGAAGGTCGCGATAGGACACGCCGGCCCGCCATGCCCGCATCAGCCAGTTCTGCGGGGACATGCGGTAAAGCGTGACGGCGGGGCTGAACGGCCCGATGGCATGTGCAACGCGCGTCCGCACCACCCATGTCGAAATCGGCTCGAACCAGAAATTGGGGTGGAAGAAGGCATCGCGCAGGCTTCGGCTTCCGGCCGAAATCTCGCCCACCACCGGCGCGCCGCTCTTCGGGTCGGTCAGGAAGACGGCGGCCGCCGTGGTCACCAGATCGACCGACGGATCGGCCAGCGCGGCCAGAGCGGTTTCGAGATGGTCGGGCAGCCAGAGATCATCGTGATTGAGGAAGGCGATGACATCGCCCGTGGCCAAGGCCATGCCGACGGAGTTCGGGATCGACTGCTCTCCGCAACGCGACGGCAGGTTGACATAGCGCAGCCTCGGCTCTGCGATGCCGGCAAGCACCTCGGCGGTTTCGGGATTGCAACGGTCGCCGATGACCAAGATCTCGTGGCAGGGTTCGCTCTGCCCGAGGACACTTTCGATGGCGAGGGCGAGGTTGAAGGGCCTGTCGTAGGTGGCGATGACAACCGAGACACGGGGCTTCGCGGGGGGGCGCTCGGTCATCATGCGTCTCCGCTGCAGATCGCGCGCTGTCCGGCATCTGCGGGCTGGCCAGACCTGTCGCGCCTTGTGCGCCACGGTCGGTTTTCCCTGCGGCCCGAGCCGAGGAAATGCTCGACGGGGTCCACCCCCGCCGCCACGAGGTCGGGGTTGCGAAGGAGGTAGACCGCCGGATCGAAGCCGACGGGCAGCGCCGGGTCGCGGGTGTCTTCGGGCCGGCCCGAGGATGTCTGCGCCAGTTCCGCAAGGATCGCGCGGGCAAGGTGCCGGTCGGGTTCATGCACCGCAGGCGGCCTGAATTCCTGTGCGCGGATGTCCGTGGCGAGGGCATCTTCCGGCGGCAGGAAGGAATTGATCCGTCCGATGGTGCGGCCGAAATGGTCGAGTATCCGCGCATGCAGGTTCGGGTCGTAGGGCTCCGGACCGGCCGGTGCGGAAGACCGCGCCGCCAGCGTCCGCATCACCACATCGGTCAGATCGGGATCATCCGTTTCCTGCAGCAATTCGATGGCCAGCGCCGTCCGCGATGCCGGTTCCGACGCGTTGATCCGCATCCGGGGGCGTGCAAGGGCCATCAGATCGGGCTCTGCCAGCCCAAGGGCCTGCAACGTGCCCCCGACGATATCCCCGCGCACCCGCTCGTATCGCAGGACGGTCATCGGAATCCCGCACTGCGCGAGGGCGTCAAAGCATGTCAGCATCGAGGCCTGCTGCCTGCCCGACAGCACATCGTCGATGTATGCTTCAAAACCGCGGGTGTAGATCTGCACGCGGACCTGCTGCTTCCACATCGAAAGCAGGAAGTCGAAGGGATCGCGCACGAGGCAGAGGATTTCAGGATCGTGCCGCTGTGCAAGTTGCGCGAGGAAACCGGAAAGCCGGTCTGCCGGAACAAGCGGAAACAGTTCGCCGGAGATCAGGACGGTCTCGAAGGGCGTCTCATCGACAAGCTGGCAGATGCCCCGCGCGACACCCGCGGAAAAGCGGTTCTGGAATTCCGTGGCCTGATCGAGGTCGAAGACATCGTCGCCCGACATCTGCCGGATCAGGATGGGCAGGTTTCCGACGGCCAGTCCTGCGGCAATGTTGTGCGAAGGCTCTGGCGAGGGGTAGTCGATGCCGGCCACGGCAAGATCGTCCGCGGCAGAGGAAAAGAAGACCTGCAAGGCAGAGCTGCCTGTCTTGTGAAAGCCCATATGCAGGATGACGCGTCTTCTATCGGCCATGGCGGGTCACAGTCGGTTCAGGTTCGATTGTTCGACATGACGGCGCAACAGGGCCGGATCGGCCCCCGTCAATGCGGACAGGACGTCGATCGCGCGGGCGTCCTCCCGCAGGACCGCCGTTTTCACAAAGGGGTTTCCACTCTCAAACAGGGCCTGCCACGCATGATGTGCGGGGCTGAACTGCGGTAGCGTTCCGGCGAAGCGGCCGAAAATGTCCTGCATCCCGAACAGGATCTGGTGACTGGGATCGGGCAGGGCATCGCTGAGCGACAGAAGCGGGATTTCGTATTTCCGGATCACCTGATCCTTGTCGCGATAATTCTCGACATCGCGCCAGAACGCGCGCAGCGCTTGTGCTGCCAGATTGCGCTGTGACCAGCCGAAGAAATAGCTTTGCGCGTGGTATTGATGGATCGTGCAATCTGTCAGGGCAAAGAAGCCGGCATCCCTGTGGCGGAGCCGTTCGAACATCCCCGACAGGGGGCGGAACGGGCCCGTGACGCTGTCATTGGCAAAGATCAGGCGCCGTGCGGACCACAGGTCGGGGCGCCATCTGAGAAGGTCTGCCCATGCGCCGAAGTCGAGGCCGACGTTTTCGCGCAGCACCACGGCATCCGCCCGCCGTGCCCAGCCGTCGCAGATAGTGGTGGCGACATCGTCAACCGCAAGGCAAACCACGACCTTGAGCCCCGACTGCCGCAATTCCTGCAGGTAATGCGCCGTCAGGTCCGGCAGTTGCCCGTGGGGCGCATGGGCCACGAAAAGGCACAGATCGGCATCGGGGGTAACCGCCCCTTCGGGCAGCGGAACGGCCCAGCGACGGGCTGGCAGGGATCGGACGGGCCCAGCCGTGACGGGTGCCGCCGGCGGCGGTTCGAAGAACCGTGAAAGGCCGTGCGTCTGGCGCAGAACCTCGGGGAGATGGCGGCAGATTTCCTCGGCGGCGAGAACGCGGATCGCGCCGTGGCGCGCGCAGATCCGGCGAAATCCGTCGGAAACCAGCTTGTCGCGGCGTTCCGCTTCGATGCTGCCCGACCGCGAATGGTGGACATAGGTGTCGTCCACCAGACAGGGATAAAGACCAAGGTCGATCAGGCGCAGGGCAAGGTCCTGCACCTCCCAGTAACCGCGGGGATAGGTGTCGGCGTCCAGACCGCCTGCGGCATCATAGTGGTCGCGCCGCAGCATCAGGCAAAAGCCGCTCAGGAAGGGAACCTTCGGATAGGACGCCTGTCCATAGGCCCGCACGAAAGCGGCCCACCGTTCCGTCATCCGCGTGAAATCGCTTCCCGTTTGCTCGCGTGGCGCATCCGCGGGGGAAATCGACTGGAAATAGGCGTTGTTCGACAGCGGTCCGGCCATCGCATGGCGGCTATCGGCGGCCAGCCCGCGCCAGAGACCGGTCATCCAGCCCGGCGACAGGAGGGTGTCGCTGTTCAGCAGGACGAAGAACGGCGCGTCGCTTTGTGCAATGCCTGCGGTGACGCTTGCCGTGAAGCCCAGGTTCACCGTGTTCCGGACAAGCACGACATCGGCATTGCGCGCCGCGTAGCGATCCAGCCAGGCTTTGGTGACGCGGTCGGATGCGTCATCGACAAGGATGATCCTTTTCAGCGCCGGATCGTGCCATCGCCGGATCGACGCCAGACAATCCGCAAGATCGCGCAGGGCGTTGTGCACCGGAATGATGATGTCGATCGACCCGCGATCCGGTTCCGACCACGGCACCCGCCGTTCATCCGCGCCCGCCGGATCGAGGTGCAATCCCACGGCATGGGTGAAATCGGTAAAGCGGCCTTTATCCTCCGACTGCATGAAGCGTTCGAAATGTTGCGCGAAAAGTTCGCGCGCGATCGTCAGGGCGGGATTGCCCTCGACGAGAAGCGCCGTGTCGAGGAGGCTGACTTCGATATCTCCCGCGGAAAAGGCGATGCGCTGCTGCAACAGGGCGTGCATCGGTGCATGTTCGCCATCTGCCGGATACCGCGACAGCAGCAAACGCGCACGGGCCAGATCGTTCCGGCGGACGCTCACCTCGATCTGGACGGCGAGTGCCGCCTTGAAATTCGGGTCCAGCCGCAGGGTGTAACTGGAATACATCCACGCGCATTCGATCGCGCCAAGCCGGATGCAGACCTCGGAAAGCAGATAATGGGCAAGGGCATCCCGTGGATTGAGGCGGACCGCCTGAAGCAGGTCACGATAGGCATCGCTCATGCGCCCCGCGCCAAAGGCGGCAACCGCTGCAGACACCAAAGCCTTCTTGTCGCGTTTGAGGTCTGCGGTTTCCATCAATTCCATCGATTGCCCGCGTTTTTCGGGGCGGCCCTTTCTTGCGGCACGGCCGGTCTGCTGGCTGTCATCCGTCGGGGTTCATCATTGAAAATCGCCACCCGGCCTTCGTCACGGCGCCAACGGATTTTGTGCAGCGCTTGCGGGAAGGGGCGCGTTAACAAAGATTACTCGCATATCCGCGACTTCATGTGCAAGCGGTGTTTTGGCGGCTGGGCCATGGGCTTGACCGGCAAAGGTGGACAGGACCAGCCGGACCTGCGCCGGTCCCGATCCGCCCGTCAGGTTTGCGGGCCGCATCGGGCGCGGGAAATCCTGCCAAAGGTATCGGTGGGCATCGCTTTGTTGGCAGACGCTTCATCCGGCCATATGCGGGGCGTCCCGCCCGCAGGTCCCGCGGCGGGAACGGCCATGCGGGCGCGCGGTCCGGTTTCCGGCTGCGCCCGGGGGCGACGGTCCGGGCGGGGCAGGCGGTGGGGCGGCAAAGCCCTGCGAGGCTATTGCCCGGCGGCCCGTCCGTCGTCGGGACCCCGCACATCCCGCAAGGGGCCGCGCCCGCGGCGTGACGCGCAAAAGACTGGTTATCTTGGATATCTGGCGGAGAGGGTGGGATTCGAACCCACGGTAGGCTTGCACCTACTCCGGTTTTCGAGACCGGCGCGATCGACCACTCCGCCACCTCTCCGCGCTTGGGGGTCGTCTTGTGAGCGGGGGATTTAGCGGGGTCCGATGCGGGGCGCAACCCCCATTCGT
>JBEEOG010000122.1:0-19360 GCA_041191745.1 Pseudomonadota bacterium
GCGCGCGACGTTCGGGGGCGGGGGCGGGTGGCGGGGCTTGGCGGGCTTGACCTGCCGGCCCGCTTCATGTGCAACTGGGGCATGCAGAAAAAACCCCTCCTCTCCTGGGCCGATGCCGCGCCGACGCTGGTCGCCGTGGCCGCAGGCCGCCGCCCCGCCGATCTGGTCATCCGGGGCGGCACGCTCGTGAACGTGCAAAGCCGCGAATTGCTGGAGGGCTGGCAGGTCGCCGTGGCCGAGGGGCGCTTTGCCTATGTCGGCCCAGACGCCAGCCATTGCATCGGCCCCGCCACGCGGGTGGTGGAGGCCGGGGGCAAATTCCTGATCCCCGGTCTCTGCGACGGGCATATGCATATCGAATCGGGCATGCTGACCCCTGCCGAATTCGCCGCCGCCGTGATCCCCCACGGCACGACCACCATGTTCCACGACCCGCACGAGATCGCCAATGTCCTTGGCCTGAAGGGCGTCAGGATGATGCATGACGAGGCAGAGTTGCAGCCCGTCAACATCTTCACCCAGATGCCGTCCTGCGCGCCCTCGGCCCCGGGGCTGGAAACCACGGGATACGAGATCGGCCCCGACGACGTGGCCGAGGCGATGCGCTGGCCCGGCGTGATCGGTCTGGGCGAGATGATGAACTATCCCGGCGTGATCAACGGCAGCCAGCAGATGCTGGAAGAGATCGCCGCCACGATGCGCGCGGGCAAGGTGGTGGGCGGGCATTACGCCAGCCCCGACCGCGGCATCCCGTTCCACGCCTATGTCGCGGGCGGCCCCGCCGACGATCACGAAGGCACGCGCGAATCCGACGCCATCGACAGGGTGCGTCAGGGCATGCGGTCGATGCTGCGGCTGGGCTCGGCCTGGTATGACGTGGAAAGCCAGATCACGGCGATCACCCAAAAGGGCCTCGATCCGCGCAACTTCATCCTGTGCACCGATGACTGCCATTCCGGCACGCTGGTGCACGAGGGGCACATGAACCGCGTCGTGCGCCATGCCATCGCCTGCGGCTGCGATCCCTTGGTGGCGATCCAGATGGCCACGATCAACACGGCCACTCATTTCGGGCTGGAACGCGAACTCGGCTCCATCGCGCCGGGGCGGCGGGCGGATGTGATCCTGACCTCGGACCTGCGTGCCCTGCCCATCGACATGGTCTTTGCCCGCGGGGTGCAGGTGGCCGAAGGCGGGCGGCTGACCGTCGCCTGCCCGCATTACGACTGGCCGGCCGAGGCGCGGGCGACCGTGCATCTGGCGCGGCGGCTGACAGGGGAGGATTTCGCCATTCCCGCCCCCGCGGGCGCCGACCGCGTCACGGCACGCGTGATCGGCGTGGTGGAAAACCAGGCCCCCACGCGCGCGCTGACGGCGGAACTGGAGGTGACGGCGGGGCTGGTCGAGGCGCAGGGCAACGTGGCCCAGATCGCGCTGGTCGAACGCCACCGCGCGACGGGGCAGGTCGTCAACGCCTTCGTGTCGGGCTTCGGCTACAGGGGCCGCGTGGCGATGGCCTCTACCGTGGCGCATGACAGCCACCACATGATCGTCGTCGGCACCGACCGCGCCCAGATGGCGCTGGCCGCGAACCGTCTGGCCGAGGTGGGGGGCGGCGTCACGCTGTGGCGCGACGGGGTGGAACAGGCGCTGGTCGAACTGCCCATCGCGGGGCTGATGTCCGACCGCCCCGCGCGCGAGGTGGCCGACAAGGCGCAGGCGCTGGTCGCCGCGATGGCCGATTGCGGCTGCACGCTGAACAACGCCTATATGCAGCATTCCCTGCTGGCGCTGGTCGTGATCCCCGAATTGCGGATTTCCGACAAGGGGCTGATCGACGTGACCCGCTTCGCCGTGACGGAGCTGTTCGAAAGCTGAACGGCGCGCGGGCGGCGGGCGGTCAGGCGGCCTGCACCACGGGCCGCTTGATCCGCGCCGATGCCTCCAGCACCAGCGGGCGCAGGCCCGCGCCGCCGGCGTCGATCACCTCGAACAGGTGGCGGCGCATCCGCGGTTCCCAGAAATCGTTGATATGGGCGGCCAGCATCGCCACGCCTTCATCATGGGGCTTTGATTCCATGAACTTGGCGATCTGGTTGGCCATGTAGATCAGCTTTTCATGCGGGTTAGCGGACATCGGCGCTCTCTGTCAGTCGGTCGGAATGGGTGAAGACCTCGAACCGGTCGGGCCGGGCAAGGGCGATGAGGGTGATCCCCGCCTCCTCGGCAAGGTCCACGGCGGCGGCAGTGGGGGCGGATACGGCGATCAGGACAGGCGCGCCGAGCGCGGCCACCTTCTGCACCATGTCGATGGAAACGCGGCTGGTCAGCACCACCGCGCCGTCCTGACGGGGCTGGCGGACCAGATGCCCCGCCAGCTTGTCCAATGCGTTGTGCCGCCCCACATCCTCGCGCGCGGCGACCAGACCACCGGCCCAGAAGGCCGCGCAATGCGCCGCGCGGGTCAGGTCATGCAGCGGCTGGAGCGCGGTCAGACTGCCAACCGCCCGATGCACCTGATCCGGTGTCATGCGAAAGGCCGAGGGCGGCACATGCGCCACGGGGCGCAGCGCCTGTTCGATGCTGTCGATCCCGCAGAGCCCGCAGCCCACCGGCCCCGCCATGCTGCGGCGGCGGGCGGCCAGCCGCGCCTCGGCATCGCCGGCCAGCCAGACCTGCACATCGACGCCGCGACCGGCCTGAACCACCTCGACGCTGTTGATGTGGTCGGGCGTGGCGATGCCTTCGGTCAGGGCAAAGCCATAGGCGAAATCCACCAGATCGGCGGGCGTCGCCATCATCACCGCCTGCGTCGAGCCGTTGAAGGACAGCGCCACCGCCACCTCTTCGGGCAGGGGGCGCTCCCCCCGCACGATCCCGCCCGAGCCAAAGGCCAGACGGGGCGTATGGCGCGCGCCCTGCATCATTCCGCCGCGAGGATGCGGCGCGAATTGGCGGCCTGTGCGGCGTAGTCCTCCTGCCATTCGGTCGGCCCGTTCGACGGGCTGACCTGCACGGCGGTCACCTTGTATTCCGGACAGTTGGTCGCCCAGTCCGAGAAATCGGTGGTGATGACGTTGGCCTGCGTCGTCGGATGGTGGAAGGTCGTGTAGACCACACCGGGCGACACGCGGTCGGTCAGCTTGGCCCGCAGCGTGGTTTCGCCCGAGCGGCTGGCCAGCTTCACGAACTGCCCGTCGCGCACGCCGCGCACTTCGGCGTCATGCGGGTGGATTTCCAGCAGATCCTCTTCGTGCCAGACCACGTTCTCGGTCCGCCGCGTCTGCGCGCCCACGTTGTATTGCGACAGGATGCGCCCCGTCGTCAGCAGAAGCGGGAAGCGCGCGCCGGTCTTTTCGTCCGTCGCCACATATTCGGTGCGGATGAACTTGCCCTTGCCGCGCATGAAGCCGTCGACATGCATCAGCGGCGTGCCTTCGGGCGCCTTCTCGTTGCAGGGCCACTGGACCGAGCCCATCGTCTCGAGCTTCTCGTAGCTCACCCCCGCGAAGGACGGGGTCAGCATGGCGATCTCGTCCATGATCTGGGACGGGTGGGTATAGGCCCAGCCCGCGCCCATGGCATTGGCGAAAAGCTGGGTCACCTCCCAGTCGGCATAGCCCTGCTTCGGCGCCATCACCTTGCGGACGCGGTTGATGCGACGTTCGGCATTGGTGAAGGTCCCGTCCTTTTCGAGGAAGGACGAACCGGGGAAGAAGACATGGGCGTAATTCGCGGTCTCGTTCAGGAACAGGTCGTGGACGATCACGCAATCCATCGCCGCCAGACCCGCCGCGACGTGTTTCGTGTCGGGGTCGGATTGCAGGATATCCTCGCCCTGGCAGTACAGGCCCTTGAAGGTGCCCTCGACCGCCGCATCCAGCATGTTGGGGATGCGAAGGCCCGGCTCGTTGTCGATCGCCACACCCCAGAGGCTTTCGAACACATCCCGCACGGCATCGTTCTTCACATGGCGGTAGCCCGGCAATTCATGCGGGAAGGACCCCATGTCGCAGGAGCCCTGCACGTTGTTCTGCCCGCGCAGCGGGTTCACGCCCACGCCCGGACGGCCGATGTTGCCCGTCAGCATGGCAAGGTTGGCGATGCCGATGACGGTGGTCGATCCCTGCGAGTGTTCCGTGACGCCCAGCCCGTAATAGATCGCGCCATTGCCGCCGCGCGCGTAAAGACGCGCCGCCGCGCGCAGCTCGTCGGCCTTGACGCCGGTCAGGAACTGCGTCGCCTCGGGCGAGTGGCGGGGATCGCTGACGAATTCGGCATAGTCTTGGAATTCGTCCCAGTCGCAGCGTTCACGGATGAAGGCCTCGTCGAACAGCCCTTCGGTGACGATGGTATGGGCAATCGCCGTGACCACGGCCACGTTGGTGCCGGGCGTCAGTTGCAGGTGATGGGCGGCCTTGATGTGGGCGGTATCGACAAGGTCGATCCGGCGCGGATCGACGACGATCAGCTTGGCCCCCGCACGCAGCCGCTTTTTCAGGCGGCTGGCAAAGACAGGGTGCCCGTCGGTCGGGTTCGCGCCGATCAGGATGACGACATCGGTATGTTCGACGCTGTCGAAATCCTGCGTGCCCGCGCTGGTGCCGAAGGTCTGGCCAAGGCCATAGCCCGTGGGCGAATGGCACACCCGCGCGCAGGTGTCGGTGTTGTTGTTGCGAAAGACCTGACGGGTCAGCTTCTGGACGAGGAAGGTCTCCTCGTTCGTGCAGCGGCTGGAGGTGATGACCCCCACCGAATGGCGCCCGTGCTTGGCGATGATGCCCTTCATGCGGTTTGCGGCGAATTCCATCGCCTCGGCCCACGTCACCTCTTGCCACGGGTCGTTGATGCTGTCGCGGATCATCGGCGACAGGATGCGGTCCTTGTGGGACGCGTAGCCATAGGCGAAGCGGCCCTTCACGCAACTATGGCCACGGTTGGCCTTGCCGTGCTTGTAGGGGACCATCCGCACCAGTTCGTCGCCGCGCATTTCGGCCTTGAACGAACAGCCCACGCCGCAATAGGCGCAGGTGGTGATGACGGACCGTTCCGGCGTGCCGATGTCGATCACCGACTTTTCCGTCAAGGTCGCCGTCGGGCAGGCCTGCACGCAGGCCCCGCAGGACACGCAGTCCGATGCCAGCGCATTGTCGGTCTTGGCACCAAAGGACACGCGGCTGTCGAAACCCCGCCCTTCGATCGTCAGCGCGAAGGTGCCCTGGATTTCCTCGCAGGCCCGCACGCAGCGCGAGCAGACGATGCACTTGGCCGGATCATAGGCGAAATAGGGGTTGCTGTCGTCCTTGGGCAGCCAGTTCGGGTTCACCTCGCCGCTGGTGTTGCGGACCTCGAAGTGGTTTTCGCCCTTTTCATAGCGCACGTCGCGCAGGCCCACGGCACCGGCCATGTCCTGCAATTCGCAATCGCCATTGGCCGCGCAGGTCAGGCAGTCCAGCGGGTGGTCGCTGATGTAAAGCTCCATCACGCCACGGCGCAGCTGCTTCAGCTTGGCGTTCTGGGTGTGGACCTTGATGCCCGCCGCCACCGGCGTGGTGCAGGAGGCGGGCGTGCCGTTCCTCCCCTCGATCTCCACCAGACACAGCCGGCAGGACCCGAAGGCATCAAGGCTGTCGGTCGCGCAGAGCTTGGGGACCGAAATCCCGATCTCGGCCGCCGCGCGCATGATGCTGGTGCCTTCCGGAACCGTCACCTCGAACCCGTCGATGGTCAGCGTGACCATCGTCTTGGATTTCGCGGCGGGCGTGCCGAAATCGCGGTCGGGGATGATGAAGTCCTTCATCTCAGGCACCCTTCTTCTTGGCGAGTTGGTGGGCGACGATGGCGTTGGCATGGCCGTGGCCCATCGCGTGGGTTTCCTTCAGAAAGGAAACGATCTGCATGTGCGGGCGGTCCAGCATCGCGGCGATCTGATCGAACCAGTGCTGCATCGGCTGGCCGTATGTCTTTTCGATGGACGGGAAGTAGGAGGCCGGCCCCTGCACCTTGTCGGTCATTCGGCGGCTTCCTTCATCGGGGCGAAGTCGTCGGGGAAATGCGTCAGCGCCGACATCACCGGATAGGGGGTAAAGCCCCCCAGCGCGCAGAGCGAGCCGGATTTCATCGTGCTGCACAGGTCCGTCAGCAGCGGGATGGCAGCGGCATCGCCCTTGGCGATGCGGTCCACCGTTTCCACCCCGCGCACCGCGCCGATGCGGCAGGGGGTGCACTTGCCGCAGCTTTCGATGGCGCAGAATTCCATCGCGAAGCGCGCCTGTTTCAGCATGTCGGCGCTGTCGTCGAAGATCACCAGACCGGCATGGCCGATCAGCCCCTCTTTCGCGCCGAATTCCTCATACCCGAAGGGCGTGTCGAACAGCGACGGCGGGAAATAGGCACCCAAGGGGCCACCCACCTGCACGGCCTTCACGGGGCGGCCCGTGGCGGTGCCGCCGCCGATGACGTTCACGATCTCGCCCAAGGACAGGCCGAAGGCGCATTCGAACAGGCCCCCGAAGCGCACGTTGCCCGCGATCTGCAACGGGATCGTGCCGCGCGACCGGCCAAGGCCGAAATCGCGGTAGAACCCTGCACCCCGTTCCATGATCACCGGCACGGTGGCGAGCGAGATCACGTTGTTCACGACCGTGGGCTTGCCCATGAAGCCCTGCAGCGCGGGCAGCGGGGGCTTGGCACGCACCACGCCCCGCTTGCCTTCGAGCGAGTTCAGAAGCGAGGTTTCCTCGCCGCAGACATAGGCCCCCGCGCCGACGCGGATTTCGATGTCGAAAGCATTCGCAGACCCGAGGACGCAGGCCCCGAGGATGCCGTTCTGCCGCGCGATCTCCACCGCTGCCGACATCACCTCGATCGCGTCGGGATATTCGGAGCGGATGTAGACGAAGCCCTTGGTCGCCCCCGTGGCGAGCCCTGCGATCACCATGCCTTCGATCAGGGTGAAGGGGTCGCCTTCCATCAGCATGCGGTCGGCGAAGGTGCCGCTGTCGCCCTCGTCGGCGTTGCAGACGATGTATTTCCGGTCGGCCTTGGCGTCCGCCACGGTCTTCCACTTGATCCCCGTGGGAAAGCCCGCGCCGCCACGGCCCCGCAGGCCGGAGTCGGTGACTTCCTGCACGATCCCCGCGCCATCCATCCCCAGCGCGCGGCGCAGCCCGACCAGCCCGCCATGGGCCTGATAATCGGCCAGCGACAGCGGGTCGATCAGCCCGACGCGGGCAAAGGTCAGGCGCGTCTGCCGCGCCATCCACGGCAGCGCATCGGTCGGGCCAAGGGCCAGCGGCCCGCCGTCGAAGACCTGCGCCACGGAGGCGGGGGTCATGGGACCAAAGGCGACGCGGCCCTGATCCGTCTCTACCTCGACCAGCGGCTCCAGCCAGACCATGCCGCGCGATCCGTTGCGGACCAGCTCGATGCTGATGCCGCGCTTGGCAGCCTCGGCCAGCAGGGCGCTTGCGACGGCATCGGACCCGAGGGCGCGGGCGGCGGCGTCACGGGGAACGTAGATCTTCATGTCCGCACCCCCGCCACGATCGCATCCACCGCCGCTTCATCGACGCGGCCCAGCAGACGGCCATCCACCATCGCTGCAGGCGCGCAGGCGCACAGGCCAAGGCAGAAGACAGGCTCCAGCGTGACCCGACCGTCCGCGGTGGTTTCGTGCCAGTCGATCCCCAGCGCCTTGCGGGCATGCGCGGCGACGCGGTCCGCGCCCATGGCCTGACAGGCCTCGGCCCGGCAGAGCTTCACGACATGCTGGCCCGCAGGGCTTTCGCGGAAATCGTGGTAGAAGGACATCACGCCATGCACTTCGGCGCGGGTCAGGTTCAGGCGCTTGGCGATCTGCGGCAGGGCATCTTGCGGCACGTAACCGAAGGCGGACTGGATGGCGTGCAGGATCGGCAGCAGCGACCCCTCCAAGCCGTCATGCGCGTCGAGGATTTCCCCGACCCGCTGGGAGGTTTCGGTCACATCAAGCATCGCGGCGGCCCCTTTGGTAGCTGCGCGCTGTTTACGCTGATTGATAGGGATTTCAATAATGATATCCCGTTGATTGATAGGTTTCTTCTATTGATCTGCGCGATGCCCCC
This sequence comes from Pseudomonadota bacterium, assembly GCA_041191745.1. Lineage (GTDB taxonomy): Bacteria > Pseudomonadota > Alphaproteobacteria > Rhodobacterales > Rhodobacteraceae > Paragemmobacter. The sequence goes on from JBEEOG010000122.1 coordinate 8,106, forward strand.
TCACCCTACCCTCTCCCCCGATGGGGAGAGGGGTCCCGATCCTGCCGGCGTCGTAGGGATGGCGGTCCGCGGCCCCCTTACGGAAACAAGCGCGCAAGGCCGGCCGCAAGCGCACCCCCCCCCTCTCCCCGACGGGGGAGAGGGCAGGGTGAGGGGGGCGGCGGACCGCCTGCCGTCACACCCCCGCCTGTTTCCCGAACCGCTCGGCTTCCGCGATCAGGGCGGCCAGCACGGGGGTCAGCGGGTCGCGGCGGGCGGCGATCAGGCCCACGGTGTGTTCCACCTCGGGCGCGACGATGGGCACGGCGCGCAACTGCCCGCCGCCCGCGAACATCAGCGCCAGTTCGCGGGGCACCACGCTGGCCCAGCGGCCCGTCATCACATGGGCGGTCAGGGCGATGGTCGAATTCGATTCGATCTGCGGCGCGGGCCGCGCGCCTGCCTCGGCCAGATGCTGGTTCACGATCCGGCGGTTCTGCATGTCGCCCGTCAGCAGGCACAGCGGCTGTTCGGCGACCTCGGCCCATGTCACGCTGTCCCGATCCGCAAGGGCCGACCCGCGCGCGCAGAGCAGGCGGTAGAATTCGTGGTAAAGCGGCACCTGCGCCACGCGGCCAAGGGGTTCGTTGTCCAGATAGGTCACGCCCGCATCCAGATCGAGGGATTCGATCCCCGCCAGAATCTCGGCACTCGTCCGCGACAGGACGGCGACGCGCACGTTCGGGTGGCGCGCGGTGAAGGGGCCGGTCAGCCCCGCGATCATCGGCAGCGCGGTGGGGATCACCCCGATCCGCACGTTCCCCGACAGCCCCGCGCGGACGGACCGCATCTCGTCCTTCATCGCGCGCATGTCGCCCACGATGCGGCGGCCCCAGTCCAGCACGCGCTGGCCTTCCGGCGTCAGGCCCTGAAAGCGGCTGCCGCGAAAGACAAGCTGCACGCCCAGCTGGTCCTCGAGCTGCCGGATGGCCGAGGAGAGCGTGGGCTGCGTCACGCCGCAGACTTCGGCCGCGCGGCCGAAGTGGCGTTCGTTGGCAAGGGCGATGAACATTTCCAGCTTGTCGATCATGTGACGCAGCCTGACCCGACAGGGCGCTTGTCCGCAAGGCTTTGCGCGCTTACCTCTGGGGTATGAGACATCTCCTCCCCTTCCTGCCGAAACCCGCCTATGTGTCGTTGATCCGCCTGCAGGGCGCGATCGGCATGGGCACGCGGGGGCTGAACGACGCGGCCCTCGCGCCCCTGATCGAACGTGCCTTCGCGCGGGGCAGGCCTGCGGCGGTGGCCCTGGTCATCAACTCGCCCGGCGGGTCGGCGGTGCAGTCCTCGCTCATCGCGGCACGCATCCGGCGGCTGGCGGACGACAAGAAGATCCCCGTCCATGCCTTTGTCGAGGATGTGGCGGCCTCGGGCGGGTACTGGCTGGCCTGCGCGGCGGATGACATCTGGGTCGATGCGTCGTCCATCGTCGGCTCCATCGGCGTGATCTTCGCCAGCTTCGGCTTTCCCGAACTGATGGCGCGGCAGGGGGTGGAGCGGCGGGTGATCACGGCGGGGCGGTCGAAATCGCTGGCCGATCCCTTCCTGCCGCAAAAGCCCGAGGACGTGGAGCGTCTGAAACGCCTGCAGGAGCCGATCCATCAGGCCTTCATCGACCATGTGAAGGCGCGGCGCGGCGGCAAGCTCGACATGGCGGCGGACCTGTTCAACGCCGATGTCTGGGTCGGCGCGCAGGCGGTGCCCTTGGGGCTGGTGGATGGCCTTGCCCATGCGCGGCCCAAGCTGATGGAGCTTTACGGCGACAAGGTCCGCATCGTGCCCTTCGGCCAGAAGCGGGGCCTTCTGTCGCGCTTCGGCCTTGCCGCGACCGACATGGCCTTTGCCGCGGTCGAGGAGCGCGCGCTCTGGTCGCGCTACGGGCTTTAGATGCTGTTCAAGATCGCGATCCTGTTCCTTGGCGGCATGGCGCTGATCGGCCTGATCGGCAAATGGCTGTTTCCCGGCGCGACGCGGCGGATGATCGGCAGGCTTCCGGTCGTGCGGTCCACTGTCTGTCCGTCCTGCGGGCGCTATCTGATCGGCAAGGGCGGCTGCGACTGCCGCAAAAAGGGATAGGCGATGCGGGCTTTGGTGACGGGCGGGGCACGGCGGCTGGGCCGCGCGATGGCGATCTATCTGGCGCGGCGGGGGTATGACGTCGCGGTGCATTACGCTGGATCGGCCCGCGAAGCGGCTGAAGTTGTTGCCGAAATAGAAACGATGGGGCGCCGCGCCGTGGCGATCCGCGCCGATCTGCTGCGCGAGGACGAGACCCAGAGTCTCATTCCGACAGCGGCCGAGGCACTGGGCGGGCCGCTTCGGGTGCTGGTCAACAATGCCTCTGTCTTCGAATACGACACGCTTCTGACCGGCACGCGCGACAGCTGGGACCGGCATATGGAATCGAACCTGCGCGCGCCCTTCGTGCTGATGCAGCACTTCGCGCGGCAGGCCCCGCCGCCCGTGCCGGATGCCGCCGGAGAGCCGGTCGCGCAGGCGCTGGTCGTCAACATGATCGACCAGCGCATCCGCAAGCCCACGCCGGAATTCGCCAGCTATACCATCGCCAAGATGGGCCTCTGGGCGCTGACGCAGACCGGCGCGCAGGCGCTGGCCCCTGCCGTGCGCGTCAACGCGATCGGCCCCGGCCCCACGCTGCAAGGGGGCCGGCAGGACCCCGCCGCCTTTGCCCGCCAGCGCGCCGCGACGCTGCTGCGGCGGGGGGCGAATCCCGCCGGCATCACCGGCGCGCTCGGCTACTTTCTGGACGCGGAGAGCGTCACCGGACAGATTATCATGGTGGATGGCGGGCAGCATCTGGCATGGGAAACGCCCGATGTGATGGGGGTAGAGTGACCCCGTCACAGACCCTGTTGCGGGCACTGTCACGGACGATGTCCGCAGAAGTTGTCCACTTTGCCGAACGCCGTCGTGAATTCGTTACGAAATCCTTGATTTTTCAGGGATTTGCCCTGCATGTGAAAATCTTCTGAATGATTTCAATGGCTTGCAAATCTGCACAAAATTTGGGCAGCCTCACGAAGCCGTCAGAAAACAAGGGGATTCCGGCCCTCCCGAAAACTTTTGCCCAAACTTATCCACAGAAATCGTGGACAGCTTTCCTCTTGCCAGCCGCCCGGCTTCATTGCAGCCAGCAGAGGAATCGACACACCGCGGATTCCGGTATGACGCCATGACGGACCACCCCCCCAGCGACCCCGCGGCCAGCCCCGCCCCCCCGCCGTCCGACGGCCCCGTTGCCACCGGATACGGGGTGATCCACGGCTATCTTCGCACGCTCGACGCCTCGCCCGGGGTCTACCGGATGCTGAACGCGAAATCCGAGGTTCTCTATGTCGGCAAGGCGCGGAACCTGAAGGCGCGGGTGTCGAACTATGCGCGCCCCTCGCCGCAGCATTCGGGCCGGATCGCGCGGATGATCTCGGAAACCGCGTCGATGATGTTCCTGACGACGCGGACGGAAACCGAGGCGCTGCTTCTGGAACAGAACCTGATCAAGCAGCTGAAACCCCGCTACAACGTGCTGCTCAGGGATGACAAATCCTTTCCGAACATCCTGATCGGCAAGGAACATGCCTTTCCCCAGATCAAGAAGCATCGCGGCAAGCGGTCCGAAAAGGGCAGCTATTTCGGCCCCTTTGCCAGCGCGGGGGCGGTGAACCGCACGCTGAACCAGTTGCAGAAGGTGTTCCTGCTGCGAAACTGCTCGGACGCGATGTTCGAAAGCCGCACGCGCCCCTGCCTGCTGTTCCAGATCAAGCGCTGCTCGGCCCCCTGCGTGGGCCGCGTCACGCCCGACCAGTATGGCGCGCAGGTGCAGGATGCCGAACGCTTCCTGCAGGGCAAATCGACCGAGGTGCAGGCCCAGCTTGCCACCCAGATGGCCGAGGCGTCCGAGGCGATGGAATTCGAACGCGCCGCAGCAATCCGCGACCGCATCCGCGCGCTGACGCAGGTGCAGTCGGCGCAGGGCATCAACCCGCGTGGCGTGACCGAGGCCGACGTGATCGCCCTGCATCTGGAGGGCGGGCAGGCCTGCGTGCAGGTCTTCTTCATCCGCGCCAACCAGAACTGGGGCAACCGCGACTTCTATCCCCGCACGGGTTCGGGCGCGGAAGAGTCCGAAATCCTCGAAGCCTTCGTGACCCAGTTCTACGACGACAAGGACCCGCCGCGCCTGATCCTTCTGTCCCATCCGGTGGAAAACGAGGACCTCGTGACCGCCCTTCTGTCGGAACGGGCGGGGCGGCGGGTGGAACTGGCCGTGCCGCAGCGGGGCGAGAAGGCCGAACTGGTCGAAAACGCCGCCCGCAACGCGCGCGAATCCCTCGCCCGCCGCATGGCCGAAGGGGCGGCGCAGTCGAAGCTGCTGGCGGCACTGGCCGAGGCCTTCGATCTGGACGCGCCCCCCCGCCGGATCGAGATCTATGACAACGCCCATATCCAGGGCTCGGATGCCGTGGGCGGCATGGTCGTGGCGGGGGCGGATGGCTTCATCAAGGGCCAGTACCGCAAGTTCAACATCAAGGGCAGCGCGGGCAGGCAGGGCGACGATTTCGGCATGATGAAAGAGGTGCTGACCCGCCGCTTCGAACGCCTGCTGAAGGAAGACCCCGAACGCAAGTCGGACGCATGGCCCGATCTTCTGCTGATCGACGGCGGCGCGGGGCAGGTCTCGGCCGTGGCCGAGATCATGGCCGAACTGGGCGTCGATGACGTGCCCTTTGTCGGTGTGGCCAAGGGCATCGACCGCGATGCGGGCAAAGAGGAATTCCACCGCCCCGGCGAACGCCCCTTCGCCCTGCCGCACAACGACCCCGTCCTTTACTTCGTGCAGCGCCTGCGGGACGAGGCGCACCGCTGGGCCAATGGCGCCCACCGCGCCAAACGGTCCAAGGCGATCGGGGCCACGCCGCTCGATGACGTGCCGGGCGTGGGGGCGGCGCGCAAGCGCGCGCTTCTGGCGCATTTCGGCAGCGCCAAGGCGGTCAGCCGCGCGGGCCTGTCGGACCTGATGGCGGTGGATGGCATATCCGAGGCGATGGCCCAGACGATCTACGACCACTTCCACGACCGTTAGGGCCCCATGCCAAAGGATGACGCAACCCCTGCGTGCAGCGCCCTTGCGCGCGGGGGCGGCGGGTGGCATCTGGCGGGCCTGCCTCTGGACGACACCGCATGACCCGCATCCTCCGCATCGAAACCGCGACGGCGGGCCGCACGCCCCCTGCCCGCGCGCTGGCCAACCGGCTGCTGTCGGACCTGACCGCCGCCCATCCCGCCGCAACCGTCCGCCTGCGCGACCTGACGGGCGGGTTGCCGCCCGTCACCGCCCCGTGGCGCGACGCGGCGGCCCTGCCGGAAGAGGCGCGCGATGACGACCAGTGCAGCCTGATGGCCCCGACGCAGCGCCTGCGGGCCGAGGTGGCGGCAGCCGACCTTGTGCTGATCGGGGTCGAACTCCAGACCGGCGGGTTGCCTGCCCCGCTGAAGGCATGGATCGACCACCTTTGCGGCGCGGGCCAGGGGCTTGCCGCGCGGGGCCGCGCGGGCGTGCTGACGGGCAAGCGGGTGATCCTGGCCGTGGCAGACGAAGGCGCGGCCATGCCCGATGCCGATTTCGCCACGCCCTACCTGCTGCACATCCTGTCGCGCATGGGGGCCGCGCGGGTCGATGTCGTCACCCCCGACGGCCTGACTTCGGCGGATCTGGCGGCCTGACCGCCTGCCGCGCGCCGTCCCGCCGCATCCGCGCGGCCAGCGCATCCAGCCCCCGCGCGGCGAAATCCTCGGCCACGGCGGCGTGGTCCTGCGGGTCGCGGTTCTGGCTCAGCTTCGATTTGGCAAGGATGCGGTCGATGTCGATGCGGAAGGCCACGATCGCGGCCAGCATCTGCTCCATGTAATCGGGGGGCGCATCGGCCATGCGCCAAGCCGCATCGCCATTGGCGCGGCGTTCGTGGTCGCGCGTCAGCAGCGCCACGGCGGCGCGCTTGGCCTGCGCGTCATGGTCGAAGGTGATCCGCCCTTCGACATGGACGACCTGATAGTTCCACGTCGGCACATGGCGGTGGTGGTCCGCCTTCGACGGGTAGCGGTTGGGCGAGACATAGCCCTCGCCGCCGCGAAAGATCGCCAGCACCGGCTGGCCCGCCTCCATCAGGCGGTGCATGTCGTTTCGCAGGGCGACATGGCCGATCAGGCTGTTCCGCGGCGTCAGGAACAGGGGGATATGGTTGGCCACCAGCCCCTGCGCGGTCTGGCCCACCACGCAGGCCAGCGGGTGATCGGACAGAAGGCGCGCGACCTCGGCCGTGTCGGATTCGCGGAAATGGTCGGGGATATACATGCGTGACCCTCGTGACGTTGGGGAAAACCTAGCGGGGCGGCGGCAAAACGGCCAGCGGTTGCGGCGGAAAGCTGTCTGTCGCCCCTTTCACTCCGGCGGCTTCCCCTGATAGACCTGCGCGCATGAGATGGACGCTTCCGAACATCCTGACCGTCATCCGCCTGATCGCCGCCCCCGGCGTCGCGATCATGTTCCTCTATTTCCACCGCCCCTGGGCCGACTGGTTCGCGCTGGCGCTGTTCATCACCGCCGCGGTGACGGACTGGTTCGACGGCTACCTCGCCCGCGCATGGAAGCAGGAATCGCGCTTCGGCGCCATGCTCGATCCGATCGCGGACAAGGCGATGGTGGTCATCGCGCTGGTCATCATCACGGGCTATTCCGGCATGAACCCGTGGCTGATCCTGCCCGTGACGGCGATCCTGTTCCGCGAGGTCTTCGTGTCGGGCCTGCGCGAATTCCTCGGCGCGAAGGCGGGTCTCTTGAAGGTCACGCCGCTGGCCAAATGGAAGACCACGGCGCAGATGGTGGCCATCGCGGTCCTCTTCCTCGGGACGGGGCTGGAACATCTGGAAGGCATCGCAAGCCAGGGTATGACGACCGAGCAATACGCCGAACTCGTCAGCCAGGGGCTGGCCGATCCGATCCGGTCCTGCGGGGCGCGGGGCTGTTCGTCCTATGCCACCTTGGTCGGGCTGGCCTTGATCTGGGTGGCGGCCATCCTCACCTTGATCACGGGATGGGATTACTTCCGCAAGGCCATGCCCTTCCTCAAGGACGACAGATGATCGACATCCTCTATTTCGCATGGGTGCGCGAAAGGATCGGCGTTCCGCGCGAAAGGGTTGCGACCCAAGCCGCGACCGTGGCGCAACTGGTGGCCGAGCTTTCCGCGCGAGAGGAGCGCTACGCCGCCGCCTTTGCCGATACGTCCAGCCTGCGCGTGGCGCTGGATCAGGAACTTTCCAGCTTCGACGCGCCGCTTGCGGGCGTGCGCGAGGTGGCCTTCTTCCCGCCCATGACGGGGGGCTGACCCGTGCGCCTGTCCGTCCAGACCGCGCCCTTCGACGCGGGGGCCGAGGTGAATGCCTTTAGCGCCGCCGTGACGGGCGCGGGGGCGGTCGTGACCTTCACGGGGATCGTGCGGGGCGATGGCGGGCTGTCGGCGATGGAGATCGAGCATTACCCCGGCATGACCGAACGCGCGATCCGCACCATCGCCGAGGAAGCCGTGGCGCGCTGGAAACTGGCCGATGCGCTGGTGATCCACCGCCACGGGCGCCTTGCGGTGGGCGAGCCGATCATGATGGTCGCCACCGCCGCGCCGCACCGCGCCGATGCCTTCGCGGCGGCGGAGTTCCTGATGGATTACCTCAAATCCCGCGCGCCCTTCTGGAAGAAGGAGATCGGCGCGGACGGCGCGGCATGGGTCGCCGCCAAGGATGCCGACGAGGACGCGCTCGGCCGCTGGTAGGTGGCCTGCGCCCGCCGGTCAGAAATCGAAGATCTCGCCCAAGAGCGATTTGCGCTTCTTCTTGTAGCCGTAGCGGTAATCGTCGTCGTCGTCATGGCGGCGCGGCGGGTGCTGGTATTGCGGCTGGTGCGCCTGCGGCGGCGGGGGCGGGGCATATTGCGGCTGCGCGGGGGCGGCGGCCCGCGGCGCGGGGGCGGGGGCAGGCGCGGCCTCGGCCCGTTCGATGATCTTGTCGAGTTCGCCACGGTCCAGCCAGACACCGCGGCATTTCGGGCAATAGTCGATCTCGACACCGTTGCGGTCGGCCATGACCAGCGTTTCGTTGTCCACGGGGCAGCGCATGGGCGATTCCTTCCCTGAATGGCTCTTCCCGTCCGAGATGGGGTCGCCGCGCCCGAACACAAGGCGCAGGGGCGCGGCCTGCCGCGCTTCACGACGATTTCAGCCCGATCCGCGCCGGAAAGCGCGGCGCGCCGCAGATTTCGCGGCGGCGGGGCCATGCGGCACTTGACGGGTCGGGGAAGGAGGTTCTTCTAGACACGTCCAAATTGCAGAGACTGACCGTGTCCCATTTGTTTGCCCGCCTGTTCGCCGTCCTTTCGCTTGCCCTGCTGGCCGCCTGTGCCGCCCCGCCGGTTGAAGAGGCCCCCCCGCCGCCCGCCGAGGTGCCGCCGCATTATCAGGCGCTGCTCGATGGCGAATACCAGATTCCGGCGGTCGAGGCGCTGCACCTCTTTGGCGACAACGCGCGTCAGGAAGTGGATTACGCAGGCCCCGAACGGCCCGGCAGCATCGTCGTCGACATCTTCGCCCGCCGTCTGTACTTCGTGATGGAGGGGGGCCGCGCCATGCGCTACGGCATCGCCGTCGGGCGCGAGGGGCTGTCGTTCAAGGGCACGGGCTATATCGGGCGCAAGGCCGAATGGCCCAGCTGGCAGCCCACCGCCAACATGATCCGCACCCGCCCCGACCTTTACGCCGCATTCGCGGCGGGCCTGCCCGGGGGCCTCGACAATCCGCTGGGGGCGCGGGCGCTCTATCTCTATCGCGGCGGGCGGGACACGATGTTCCGCATCCACGGCACGATCGACAATGCCTCGATCGGGCGGGCAACCAGCGCGGGCTGCATCCGGCTGTTCAATCAGGACATCATTGACCTGTTCAACCGCGTGGAAAGCGGCGCCTCGGTCAAGGTCCGCACGCTGGAGGAAAGCCTTGCCGCCGAAGGGCCCTACATGGACGATGCCTATGGCCGCGCCGTCCCCGAAACGCCCGAGAACATCGCCCAGAAAGAGGCCGACATCATCGCCATCGCCGAACGCGAGGCGCAGGCCGCCGAAAACGCGCGAATCGCCGCCGAGGAAGCCGCCGAACAGGCCGAGAGGGACCGCCGCCGCGCCCTGCGCCGCTGCCGCAACCAGGGCATCGCCGAAGCGGATTGCCCCCTGCCCGAAGCGCCCCTTCCGGCGGAAACGGTGACGCTGACCGACGGCACCGAAGTCGCGGTCGCGCCCGCGGGCTGAAACGCGCAAGGGGCGGGCCAGCGGCCCGCCCCCCTGCCCCCGCGAATGGCGGTCAGGACAGGATGACGTAATCCTTCAGCGTGGTTTCGACCACTTCCCACGTCCCCTTGTAGCCCGGGCGGATCACGAAGCTGTCGCCCGCCTTCAGATGCGTCTCGACCCCTGCCGCATCGGTCAGGATCGAATGGCCCGCGTGGATATGGACATATTCCCATTCGGCATAGTCGATCCGCCACTTGCCGGGTGTCGATTGCCAAAGCCCGGAATAGAGCCCGTCGCGGTCCTCCAGATTCCATGTCGTGTGGACGGGATCGCCCGCGATCACCTTGGCGGGGTCGGGGCGGTCCACCTCGGGGGTGATGGTGTCGCGGGTTAGGCGTTCGATCAGGGTCATTGGCGGCTCCGTTCGCTATGCGCGCCTATGGGGGGCGGCGCGGGGCGGGGCGTCAAGGCGTCGCGTGACGCTGCGATGCGGCGATAGACACTTGCCGCCGCCGCGCGCTTCGTGCCTCTATACTGGGCAGAAGATGAACAGGGAGAGGCCGATGAGCGCCACCGCCCCCGTCCGTCCGGTGCTGCCGCCGGATATCAAGGCCCGCAAGGGGGGCACCCCCCTCGTCGTGCTGACGGCCTATACCACGCCGGTCGCGCGGCTGGTCGATGCCCATTGCGACATCGCGCTGGTGGGGGATTCGGTCGGCATGGTGCTGCATGGCATGCCCTCCACCCTCGGCGTGACGATGGAGATGATGATCCTGCATGGCCGCGCGGTCGTGCGGGGGCTGACCCGCGCGATGCCCGTGATCGACATGCCCTTCGGCAGTTACGAGGAAAGCCCCGCACAGGCCTATCGCAACGCAGCGCGGCTGATGGCCGAGACGGGGGCGCCTGCGGTCAAGCTGGAAGGCGGGCAGCACATGGCCGAGACCATCGCCTTCCTGACCGCCCGCGGGGTGCCGGTGATGGCCCATGTCGGCCTGACGCCGCAGTCCGTGAACACGCTGGGCGGCTACAAGGTCGTGGGCCGCGCCGAGGAAGCGGCCCGCGTGATGGCTGACGCGCGGGCCTGCGAGGCGGCGGGGGCCTTCTCCATCGTCCTCGAAAAGGTGCCGGTGGGCCTTGCGGGGCAGATCACGGCGCAGCTTTCCATCCCCACCATCGGCATCGGGGCGGGGGCCGATTGCGACGGGCAGGTGCTGGTCGTCGACGATATGCTGGGCCTTTTCACCGATTTCCGGCCCAAGTTCGTGAAACGCTACGCCGAGCTTGGAAAACTGGCCGATCAGGCCATCGCCGATTACGCGGCCGAGGTGCGCGCCCGCGCCTTCCCCGCCGCCGAGCACGGTTTTGCGGATCAGGTGAAGCAGTGACGGTCATCCTGCGGACGGTGGCCGAGCTGCGCGCAGTCGTGCGCGGCTGGAAGGCCGAAGGCCATGTCGTCGGCGTCGTGCCCACCATGGGCGCGCTGCATGACGGACACCTGTCGCTGGCGCGCAGGGCCAAGGCGGAATGCGGGCGGGTGATCACCACGATCTTCGTGAACCCCAAGCAGTTCAACAATCCCGAAGACCTGAAGAAGTATCCGCGGACCGAGGATGCCGACGCCGCCCTGCTGCGCTGGGTGGGGGTCGAGGCGATCTTCGCCCCCCCGCCGGACGAGGTCTATCCCGAAGGCTTCGTCACGACAGTTTCGGTCGGCGGCGTGTCCGAACCGCTGGAGGGCGCGCTGCGCCCGGGCCATTTCGACGGCGTGGCGACGGTGGTCAGCAAGCTGTTCGGCATGACGCAGGCCGACCGCGCCTATTTCGGGCAGAAGGACTGGCAGCAGTTGCAGGTGGTGCAGCGGCTG
>JBEEOG010000123.1:0-4109 GCA_041191745.1 Pseudomonadota bacterium
TAGATGCCGCGGTCGGTGAAGGTCAGCAGCGGGTCGCGGGTCATGGTGTCGCGTGTCAGGGGGGCGCGGGGCATGGCGCTGATGATAGGGCGGGGCGGGCCGACATCCAAACGCCGCGCGCGCCGATCCGCGCCCTGCGGGACGGGCGCGCAAGCCGCGCCGTGCCGCGGGGCTGGGGGGGGGGCTGGGGGGGCGGGTCCGGCTGGGGCGGGGTGCTTGCCTGAATTTTGTGCAAATGCACATGTCGCACCCGTTTCCACGCGCCCAAACCCTTCCACTGCCCGCCCCGCCATGTTTGGATCAGCCCGAGGACGGTGGAAGGGGCCTTTCGTGACGACCTATTTCAACGAGATGTATCAGGGCCAGACGGTCCGCCCCCCCTATGCGCGGCTGGAAGACTGGATGCGCGCCATGCCCGCCGAACTGCGCCAGATGAAGCAGGCCGAGGCGGAGGCGCTGTTCCGCCGGATCGGCATCACCTTCGCCGTCTATGGCGAAGGCGGCGATCCCGACCGGCTGATCCCCTTCGACATGTTCCCCCGCGTCTTCACCGCCGCCGAATGGATGCGGCTGGAACGCGGCATCAAGCAGCGGGCGCGGGCGCTGAACGCGTTCCTCGTCGATGTTTACGGCCGGGGCGAGATCATCCGCGCGGGCCGCGTTCCGGCGCGGCTGGTCTACCAGAACGAGGCCTATGAAAAGGCCGTGACGGGAATCGTGCCGCCCAAGGGCGTCTATTCCCATATCGTGGGCATCGACCTCGTCCGCACGGGACCGGACGAGTTCTTCGTGCTGGAGGACAACTGCCGCACGCCTTCGGGCGTGTCCTACATGCTGGAAAACCGCGAGATCATGATGCGGATGTTCCCCGACCTGTTCCGCGGAAACCGCATCCAGCCGGTGGAGCAATACCCCGAACTGCTGCGCCGCACGCTTGCCAGCGTCGCGCCCGAGAAATGCGAGGGCGAGCCCACGGTGGTGATCCTGACGCCGGGGCATTTCAATTCCGCCTATTACGAGCACAGCTTCCTTGCCGATCTGATGGGGGTGGAGCTGGTCGAGGGGCAGGACCTGTTCGTCGAGGGCGGCTTCGTCTGGATGCGGACGACCGAAGGGCCGCGGCGGGTGGACGTGATCTACCGCCGGATCGACGACGCCTTCATCGATCCCCTCTGCTTCCGCCCCGACAGCATGCTGGGCGTGCCGGGGCTGATGGATGTCTACCGCTCGGGCGGCGTGTCGATCTGTTCGGCCCCCGGCGCGGGCGTGGCCGATGACAAGGCCGTCTATACCTTCGTGCCCGAGATGATCCGCTTCTATCTGGGCGAGGAGCCGATCCTGCAGAACGTGCCCACATGGCAATGCGGCAAGTCCGACGACCTGAGATACGTTCTGGAACACCTGCCGGAACTCGTGGTGAAGGAGGTGCACGGATCGGGCGGCTACGGGATGCTGGTGGGGCCGAAATCCACCACCGACCAGATCGAGCTGTTCCGCGCGCGCATCCTTGCGGACCCTGCCAATTACATCGCCCAGCCGACGCTGGCGCTGTCCACCACGCCCACCTTCGTGGCCGAAGGGATCGCGCCGCGCCATGTGGACCTGCGGCCCTATTGCCTTGTGGGGGAACGGATCGAACTTGTCCCCGGGGGCCTGACGCGGGTGGCGCTGAAGGAGGGCAGCCTTGTCGTCAACTCCTCGCAGGGCGGGGGGGTCAAGGACACATGGGTTCTGGCGGAGTGACCTGAGATGCTGAGCCGGACCGCAGACAACCTCTACTGGATCGCCCGCTACATGGAGCGCGCCGAAACCGCCGCGCGCCTGCTGGAGGTGGGGGCGCGCATCGCCCTGTTGCCCTCGGCGGCGGGATACCGCAACGAATGGGATTCGCTTTTGCAGGCGGGGGGCAATGCCGATGCCTTCGCCGCGAAATACGGCGATCCGGTGCAGCGCAACATCGAAAGCTTCCTGTTCTTCGACCGCGACAACCCCTCTTCGGTCGCCTCCTGCATCACCACCGCGCGCGAGAATGCGCGCATCGTGCGGACCGCGCTAACGGCGCAGGTCTGGGACGCGCTGAACACCGCCTTTCAGGAATTGCGCCAGATGGAGCGCACCCCGCGGTCCGAGATGGAACTGTCGCGCCTGACGGAATGGACGATGCGCCATGCCGCGATGGTGCGGGGCGCGATCGACGCGACGCTTCTGCGAAACGACGGCTGGGATTTCCTGAACCTCGGCTTCCATCTGGAGCGCGCGGACAACACCGCCCGCCTGATGGACGTGAAATACTACGTCCTGCTGCCCAAGGCCGATTTCGTCGGATCGGGCTACGACAATTACCAGTGGACCACGCTTTTACGCGCGATGTCGGCGCACCGCGCCTTCCACTGGGCCTATGGCGGCGAGGTGACGGCGGGCAAGATCGCCCATTTCCTGATCCTGAACCCGCAATGCCCGCGCTCGCTCATTGCCAGCATCGACGGGACGACCCTGCATCTGGACCGTCTGGCCAAGGCCTATGGCATCTGTTCGGACGTGCATCTGCGCGCGCGGGCCATGCGGGCGGGGCTCGAGGCGCTGACGGTCGAGCAGATCTTCGACGAGGGCTTGCACGAATTCCTGTCGCGCGTGATCCGCGAGACGGCGGAACTCGGCCTTCTGGTGCGCGACACCTATCTGAGCGGGGACATGCGCTGATGCTGCTGACGGTCGATCATGTGACGCGCTACCTCTACGACCAGCCCGTGCGCGGGGTGGCGCAAAGCCACCGGCTGACGCCGTCGGTCTTTGACGGGCAGAAGGTGCATGACTGGACGGTGACGGTGACCGACGGCATCGCGGGCGGGCGCTTCCGCGACGGGGCGGGCGACGTGGTGCAGGGCTGGACGGTCAAGGGCCCCGTGTCGGAAATCGCGGTGCATGTGCAGGGGGTGATCGAAACCGTCGATCTGGCGGGCGTGCTGCGCGGCCACCGCGAAAGCGTGCCGCCCGAATGCTACCTGCGCGAGACGCAGGCGACGGTGGCCGATGCCGCGCTGTCCGCGCTGGCCCGTGCGGCCGAAGGGGCCGATGGCCCGCTGGCCGCGGCCCATGCGCTGGCCGCCACCGTGGCCGATGCGATCGCCTATCGCCCCGGCGTGACCCGCGCCCATACCACCGCGGCCGAGGCGCTGGCGCTGGGCGAGGGGGTCTGTCAGGACCATGCCCATGCCCTGATCGCCTGCGCCCGCGTGGCGGGGCTGCCGGCGCGCTATGTCTCGGGCTATCTGTTCGCCGACCTTGACGGCAACCTGCACGAGGCCGCCCATGCCTGGGCCGAACTCCATGTCGCGGGGCTGGGCTGGGTCGGCTTCGATCCGGCCAACCGCTGCTGCCCCGACGGGCGCTACATCCGTCTGGGATCGGGCTTCGACGCGCAGGATGCGGCCCCGATCCGGGGCGTCGCGCGCGGGGCGGGGGCGGAACATCTGGATGTCACGGTTGCGGTCCGTGCCGTGCAGCAATAGGGTCCGCACGGATCACAGGGGGACGGAATGACCTATTGCGTGGGCCTTCTTCTGAACGAGGGCATGGTGCTGCTGTCGGATACCCGCACCAATGCGGGGCTCGACAACATTTCCACCTATCGCAAGATGTTCACCTTCGAGGAACCGGGCGAACGGGTCATCGTCATCATGACGGCGGGCAGCCTGTCGGTGACGCAGACCACGCTCGCCCGCCTGCGCGAGGCGGTGGAGGATCCCGACGCGGATGGCGACACCTCGATCATGAAGGCCCCCACCATGCTGAAGGTTGCCGAGATCGCGGGCAACATGCTGGCGCAGGTCCGCGCCGAGGTGGACGAGAAGCTGAACGCGATGAATCAGGGCGCATCGGCCAGCATGATCGTGGCAGGGCAAAGGAAGGGCGGCGCGATGCGGCTGTTCTTGATCTACCCTGAAGGCAACTTCATCGAGGCAACCGAGGACACGCCCTTTTTGCAGATCGGCGAGCATAAATATGGCAAGCCCATCCTCGATCGGGTGGTGAAGCCGTCGACATCGCTGGCCGATGCCCAAAAGGCGGTGCTTTTGTCGATGGATTCGACGCTGCGGTCGAACCTTTCG
>JBEEOG010000124.1:0-18355 GCA_041191745.1 Pseudomonadota bacterium
AATCGCCATGCTGGCCGCCTCGACCGGCCTCGCCTTCGCGCGTGACAACGTGCAGGTCGCCGGATCGTCCACCGTGCTGCCCTATGCCACCATCGTGGCCGAACTCTTCGCCGAGAACTTCGACTTCCCCGCCCCCGTGGTGGAAGGCGGCGGTTCGGGTGCCGGTCGCCAGAAGATGTGCGAAGGCGTGGGCGAGAACACGATCGACATCGCCAACTCCTCCAGCCGGATCAAGCAGTCGGACATCGACACCTGCGCCGCCAATGGCGTGACCGAGATCATGGAAGTCCGCTTCGGCTATGACGGGATCGTCTTTGCCTCGGCGGTGGACGGCCCCGACTTCGCCTTTACCCCCGCGCAGGTCTACAACGCGCTGGGCGCGCAGGTGCTGAAGGACGGCGCGCTGGTCGCCAACCCGCACAAGGCGTGGAACGAGGTCGATGCCGCGCTGCCGGCGCAGGACATCCTCGCCTTCGTGCCGGGCACCAAGCACGGCACGCGCGAAGTGTTCGACACCAAGGTGATCGTGGCGGGCTGCGAGGCCACCGGCGCCTTCGAAGCCTTCGCCGCCGCCAATGGCGGGGACGAGGACAAGGCCGAAGAGCTGTGCATGACGCTGCGGACCGATGGCCTGTCGGTCGATATCGACGGCGACTACACCGAAACGCTGGCCCGTCTGGAAGCCAACCCGACCGCCATCGGCGTGTTCGGCCTGTCCTTCTACCAGAACAACACCGACAAGCTGAAGGTCGCCACCATGGACGGCGTGGTGCCCAGCGTGGAAAGCATCGCCTCGGGCGAATACCCCGTGTCGCGCCCGCTGTTCTTCTACGTCAAGAAGCAGCACATCGGCGTGATCCCCGGCCTGAAGGAATACATCGAGTTCTTCGTGTCCGACGACATCGCCGGCCCGAACGGCCCGCTGGCGGAATACGGCCTCGTCTCCGATCCGGAACTGGCCGCGACGCAGGCCGCCGTGGCCGCCGAGACCGTCATGGGCCCGCTGGAATAAGCATCCGGCACAGGGGGCGGCACCGTTCGGGGGGCCGCCCCGCTTCCTTCACGCAGGCACTGGGCGCAGCATGTCGGTCCTTTTGATCCTTTCGGTCCTTTTCGTCCTGTCGCTTGCGGGCTTCGTCCTGTGCCGCGCCCGCGCGCTGCACCTCGTCGGCGGCGACACCCGCCGCCTGCATTCGCTTCCCGGATATTACGGATGGCACGCGGCGCTGATGGCCGCCGTGCCCGCGCTGCTGTTGCTGGCCGTCTGGCAGATCGCCCAGCCGATGCTGATCGAACGCCAGCTGCAAGGCATGTTCCCCGCCGCGATGGTCGCCGATCCGTCCGAGCGGACGCTGCTGTTTTCCGACGTGCGGCGCATCGCGTCGGGGCTGGAGCAGGCGATCGCGTCGGGCCGCATGACTGCCGCCGATGCCGATGCGCTGACCACGACCGACGGATCGATCCGCGCGCGGCTGGAGGCGGTGGGCATCGCGCTCGGCTCTGACGTGGCGCCCGAAACGCTGGCCGCCGCGCAGGAATACCGCGCGCGCGCCGTGCAGGGCCATCTGTGGCGCGGTCTGGCCGTGCTGGTGGTGGCGCTGGCGGGGCTGGCCTATGCCCTGCGCGTGACCGCCCCCGATTTCCGCGCCCGCAACCGCGTGGAGCGGGTGATGCTGTCTCTGCTGATGCTGGCCTCGCTCATCGCCATCCTGACGACGGTCGGGATCGTGCTGTCGATGCTGTCCGAAAGCTTCCGCTTCTTCGGGATGTTCCCCGCGTGGGACTTCTTCTTCGGCCTGACATGGTCGCCCGCGTTTCAGGGCAGCTCGCAGCTCGGCCTTGCGCCGCTTTTGTGGGGCACGCTTTACATCAGCGCGATCTCGATGCTGGTCTCGGTGCCCGTGGGCCTGTTCGCCGCGATCTATCTGGCCGAATTCGCCGATGCCCGCGTACGCAGCGTGGTCAAGCCGCTGATCGAGGTGATCGCGGGCATCCCCACGGTCGTCTTCGGCCTGTTCGCGCTGGTCACCGTCGGCCCCGCGCTGCGCGACTGGTTCGCCATGCCGCTGGGGCTGGGCAATTCGGGGTCGTCGGTGATGACTGCGGGCATCGTGATCGGCATCCTGAACATTCCCTTCATCTCGTCGCTGGCCGATGACATCATCACCGCCGTGCCGCAAAGCCTGCGCGACGGATCGACGGGCCTCGGCGCGACCAAGGCCGAGACGATCAGCCAGGTCGTGCTGCCCGCCGCCCTGCCCGGTGTGGTCGGTGCCATCCTGATGGCCGCCAGCCGCGCCATCGGTGAGACGATGATCGTGACGATGGGTGCGGGGGCGGCGGCCAAGCTCGACCTCAATCCGTTCGAGGCGATGACGACGATCACCGTCAAGATCGTCAGCCAGCTGACCGGCGACACCGAATTCAACTCGCCCGAGACGCTGGTGGCCTTTGCGCTCGGCATCTCGCTTTTCGTGATCACGCTGGCGCTGAACATCGTCGCCGTCTGGATCGTTCGCAAGTACCGGGAGCAATACGAATGACCGACGCCGCCGCAAACGCGCCGAAGGGACATGCCGGCGCGGCCGGGCATCCGCTTGTCGCGCAAAGCCCGTCGCTGCGCCGCCGCAAGGCGCGGGAATGGCGGATGAAGGCTTATGGCATCGCCGCCATCGGGCTGAGCTTGCTCACGCTCTCCGTGATGCTGTTCACCATCCTGCGCGACGGATCGCAGGCCTTCTATCAGGCGCGGCTGACGTTTCCGGTGACGGTCGATGCCGCCATCGTCGACAAGGACGGCACCCGCAACGTCGAGGAGATGGCCAAGGTCACGACCGTGGGCTACCAGCGGCTGCTGGCGCAAGCCTTCCTTGCCCATCTGGAGGAGAAGGGCATCGATCTGGGCGCGGTGGCGGCCAAGGATGCGGGCGACCTGATCTCGCGCGATGCGGCGGGGCGGTTGCGCGACCGCGTGCTGGCCGATCCGTCGCTGGTGGGCCAGACGATCACCGTCAACGCCTATGCCACGGGCCGGATCGACGGCTATCTGAAGGGCCGCGTCACGCGCGAGACGGCCGAACGCGACAGCCTGATCACCCCCGCGCAGCTTGACCTTGCCGACCGTCTGGTCGCGGCGGGCATCCTGTCCTCGTCCTTCAACACGGGCTTCCTGACCGATCCCGACGCCTCCGACCTGCGGCCCGAATCCGCGGGGCTGGGCGTGGCGATCATCGGGTCGCTCTACATGATGGTGCTTGTCGCGCTGTTCACCGTGCCCGTGGGCGTCGCCGCGTCGATCTACCTCGAGGAATTCGCCCCGAAGAACTGGCTGACCGACCTGATCGAGGTGAACATCTCGAACCTCGCCGCCGTCCCGTCGATCGTGTTCGGCATCCTCGGCCTTGCGATCTTCATCAACTTCATGGGTCTGCCGCAATCGTCGAGCCTTGTGGGCGCGCTGGTCATCTCGCTCATGACGCTGCCCACGATCATCATCGCCACGCGGGCGGCGATCCGTGCCGTGCCGCCGTCGATCCGCGACGCGGCGCTGGGGGTGGGCGCGTCGAAGATGCAGATCGTCTTCCACCATGTGCTGCCGCTTGCCATGCCCGGCATCATGACGGGCACGATCCTCGGCCTTGCCACCGCGCTGGGCGAGACGGCCCCCCTGCTGCTGATCGGCATGGTGGCCTTTGTCACGACCTATCCGGCGGGTCCGCTGGAAGGCGGCTTCATGGACCCCGCCACGGCGCTGCCGGTGCAGGTCTATTCTTGGGCCTCGCGGTCCGACCCCGCCTTCATCGAACGCTCCTCGGGCGCGATCATCGTGCTTCTGGGCTTCCTTCTGATCATGAACGTGGCGGCGATCCTGCTGCGCCGCCGCTTCGAACGCCGCTGGTAGGATTTGGGCCGATGAACGTGATGACCGTGGTGGAGAGAACCGTGAACGACACCCGCAACAAGCTGGATGCCCGTGGCGTGCAGGTCTGGTATGGCGACAAGCACGCGCTGAAGGACGTCGATGTGGCGATCCTCGACCGCACGGTGACGGCCTTCATCGGCCCGTCGGGCTGCGGGAAGTCGACCTTCCTGCGCTGCCTGAACCGGATGAACGACACCGTCGCCTCGGCCAGGGTGGGCGGCAAGATCACTCTGGACGGGCAGGACATCTACGACCCGCGCGTCGATCCGGTGCAGCTGCGCGCCAAGGTGGGCATGGTGTTCCAGAAGCCCAACCCTTTCCCCAAGTCGATCTACGACAACGTGGCCTATGGGCCCAAGATCCACGGCCTTGCCCGCAACAAGGCCGAGCTTGACCAGATCGTGGAAACTTCGCTTCGCAAGGCCGCGCTCTGGAACGAGGTGAAGGACCGCCTGACCGCGCCGGGCACGGGCCTGTCGGGCGGCCAGCAGCAGCGGCTCTGCATTGCGCGGGCGATCGCGACCAGCCCCGAGGTGCTTTTGATGGACGAGCCCTGCTCGGCGCTCGACCCCATCGCCACCGCGCAGGTGGAGGAGCTGATCGATGAATTGCGCGCGCAGTTCTCGGTCGTGATCGTCACGCATTCGATGCAGCAGGCGGCGCGCGTTTCGCAGCGCACGGCGTTCTTCCACCTCGGCCATCTGGTGGAATACGGCGAGACGGGGCAGATCTTCACCACCCCGAAAGACCCCCGCACCGAAGCCTACATCACCGGCCGGATCGGCTGAGGGAGCGAACAGGATGACCCAACCGCATATCGTTTCGTCCTTCGACCGCGAACTGGAATCCGTGCAGGCGCTTCTGATGCGGATGGGCGGGCTGGTGGAAAGCGCGATCAAGGACGCGGCCGAGGCGCTCGAGATGCGGGACGAGGCGCTGGCGCAGCGGGTGCGCGACGGCGACAAGGCGGTAGACGCGCTGGAACAGCAGATCCAGTCCGAATGTGCCCGCCTTCTGGCGCTGCGCGCGCCGACGGCATCGGACCTGCGGGTGGTGCTGTCGGTCATGCGTGTCGCCGCCGCGCTGGAACGCTGCGGGGATTACGCCAAGAACCTTGCCAAGCGGTCGCTGATCCTGGCGCATATGTCCCCGCTGGGGGGGACGACCGGATCGGTCGGGCGCATGGCCAAGACCGCCGTGCTGCGGCTGAAGGAATCGCTCGATGCCTTCATCGGCCGCGATCCCGCGATGGCCTCCGACATCCGCGACCGCGACCGCGAGATCGACCAGATGTACAACTCGCTCTTCCGCGAACTCTTGACCCACATGCTGGAAGACCCACGCGCCATCACGCCCGCGATGCACCTGCACTTCATCGCCAAGAACGTCGAACGCGTCGGCGACCATGCCACGGCCATCGCCGAACAGGTGATCTACCTCGTCACCGGCGAGGTTCCGGACGAGGAGCGGCCGAAGGCCGACGTGACCGCGGTTTCCGACATGGCCGGGGATGCCTGAGATGAACGAGCGCAGCATGGTCCAGCAGCCCAAGGTCCTGCTCGTGGAAGACGAGTTCGCGCAACGCGAGGTGCTGGTCTACAACCTCGAGGCCGAAGGGTTCGACGTCATCCAGGCCGACAATGGCGAGGATGCGATGATGCTGGTGGACGAGGATCACCCCGACATCATCATCCTTGACTGGATGATGCCGAAGCTGTCGGGGATCGAGGTCTGCCGCCGCCTGAAGATGCGCCCCGAGACGCGGTCGATCCCGATCATCATGCTGTCGGCCCGCGCCGAAGAGGTGGATCGCGTGCGCGGGCTGGAAACCGGCGCCGATGACTATGTGATCAAGCCCTATTCGATGGTGGAACTGATGGCCCGCGCGCGGGCGCAGATCCGGCGGGTGCGGCCATCGACCGTGGGGATGGTCCTGACCTTCGACGATATCCGGCTGGATGCGGAAAGCCACCGCGTCTATCGCGGCGACAAGGTGCTGCGTCTGGGGCCGACCGAATTCCGCCTGCTGACGGCCTTCATGGAAAAACCGGGCAGGGTCTGGTCGCGTGACCAGCTTCTGGACCGTGTCTGGGGCCGCGACATCTATGTCGATACGCGGACGGTCGATGTCCATGTGGGCCGCCTACGAAAAACGCTTTGCGCGCATGGCCACGAAGACCCGATCCGCACGGTGCGCGGTTCAGGCTACGCGCTGGGATAGGGCGGGCCGTCAGGCGTCGCGCAGGATCGCGGTGCTGACCTGCATCAGAAAGGCCCATTCGTCGGCCATCTCGAACTTGCCGGTCGTCTTGCGGTCGATGGTCAGGAAGCAGTGGCCATGCACGCAGGTCCACAGCGCATAGGCGCGGGTGCGGACGCCCGCATCCTCGGCAGGTTTGCCCAGCACGGCCGCCACCGCCTGCAGCACGACGGAAAAGCAGCGCAGGCCCTTCTCCTCAAGCTCGGGGTCGTCCTCATGGCCTTCGGTCAGCCCGAAGACGAGGCGGAAGACCCCCGGTCCGGTGCGGGCGAAGTCGGCATAGGCCTGTCCGATCGCGGCGATCGACTCGAACGATCCTGCGGGGTGGCGGTCCGCCGCGGCCTGCATCGCATCGCGCAGGCGGTCCATGCCTTCGCTGGCCACGGCGCGCAGCAATTCGGGACGGTCGCGGAAATGCTTGTAGGGCGCGGCCGAACTGACACCGGCGCGGCGTGCGGCTTCGGCCACGGAAAAGCCGTCGGGTCCGTGGGTTTCGACAAGATCGCGCACGGCACGGATCAGCTGCGCCCGCAGGTCGCCATGGTGATAGCTGCTGCGCGGGGCGGTCTGCTCTGGGGTCCGGTCGGACATGGGCCATCTTCCACATGTGCAGGCACCGCTGCGATGAGGCGAAAGTTAAGGGCAAAACCGCGGGCGGATGCAACGGGCTTGCAAAGTTAGCATCACTTACATAAGTTAGCGTCACTTACTTTGCAAGAATCATGCGGGGTTGCCATGGCGCGGAAGTCGGGACGGCGGGTTTGGGCCCTTGCGGCGTTTGTCGCCCTGTCCCTGGGCGGGTTGGCGGCGGCGGGCATGGTGGTGCCGCCGGATCGGGGCGATGCCGTCGCCGTGGCCGAGGGGCGGCCCGCGCAGCCCGTGCGCGCCAGCCGCATCGCCTTTGCCCCGGCCGAGCGGGTCGTGACCTATACCGGCACCATCCGCCCGCGGCACGAGGTGGCGACGGGTTTCCGCGTCGCGGGCAAGATCGTCTGGCGCGGGGTCGAGGTCGGTGACCGCGTGACGGCGGGGCAGCTTCTGGCGCGGCTGGATGCCACCGACGCGCGGCTACAGGCCGAACTTGCAGGTGCCGAGGAAAGGGCCGCGCGGGTGGACCACGACCGCGCGCTGGCCGAGGTTGCGCGCAGCCGCGCGCTCTTTGCCCGTGGGCATCTGGCGCAGGCGGGGCTTGACCGTGCCGTCAGCGCGGGGGCCGAAGCCGCGTCGCGGCTGGATCGGGCGACACGGGCGCTGGCGCTGGCGCGAAACGGGCTGGCCTATACGGAGTTGCGGGCCACGGCAGACGGGATCGTGACCGCCACGCCGGCCGAGGCGGGGCAGGTCGTGGGGGCGGGCACGCCGGTCGTGTCGGTGGCCCGTGCGGGGGCGGTGGATGTGGTCTTTCCGCTGCCCGAAACGGACCGGCCCCTGCTGGAAGGCGGCACCGCGCGGGGGGCGATCTGGGGCGATGACGGGGCGGACCATGCGCTGGTGCTGCGCGACATCTCGCCCGATGTGGACCCGCAGGGGCGGACCTATCGCGTGCGGATGGCGCTGGACCTGCCGGACGGTGCGGGCGGCTTCGGACGGACGGTGACGGTGAGGGTCTCTGCGGGGATGGGGGAACGCGTGGCCGCGGTCCCGCTGGCCGCCGTGCTGGAGGATGGGACGGGGCCTGCCGTCTGGCGCATCGCGGGCGACAGGGTCGAGCGTGTCGCGGTTCAGGTGGCGTCAGTCAGCGACAGGGTGGCCGCGATCCGCGGTGCCTTGGCCGAGGGCGATCTGGTCGTCAGCCTTGGCGCGCACAAGATCGACCCCGCGCGCCCCGTGCGCGTCGTGGAAACCACCGGCGCGACGGGGGGCTGAGCCATGCGCGAGTTGAACCTGTCGCGCCTTGCCGTCACCAATCCGGCGGTCACGCTCTTTGCCATCCTCGTGGCGCTGGCCGCAGGCGCGCTGGCCTATGTGAACCTTGGCCGCGCCGAGGATCCGACCTTCACCATCAAGACGATGGTGGTGACGGCGGTCTGGCCCGGGGCGACGGCGGAAGAGGTGCAGAACCTTGTCGCCGAACCGATCGAGAAGCGCATCCAGGAACTGCCGGAACTGGATTACGTGCGAACCTTCTCGCGCGCGGGGGCGGCGGTGCTGCAGGTGCAGCTCAAGGATTCCGTGCGCGAGGCGCAGCCCGTCTGGTACCAGATCCGCAAGAAGGTGGGCGACCTGCGGCCCTCGCTCCCGCAGGGCGTGATCGGCCCCTTCTTCAACGACGAATACGGCGATGTCTTTTCCGCCATCTACATGCTGACGGGCGACGGGCTGGGGCGGGCCGAGTTGAAGGCCTATGCCGAGGCGCTGCGGACGCGGCTTCTGGCGGTCGAGGATGCCGCCAAGGTCGCGCTGATCGGCGAGGTGGAAGAGCGCGTCTGGGTCGAGATCAGCCACCGCCGCCTTGCCACGCTGGGGATATCCCCGCAGGCGATCTTCGATGCCATCGGGCGGCAGAATGCCATGACGGCGGCGGGCGCGATCCAGACCGAGGCCGACGAGGTGCAGGTGCGCGTCAGCGGCGGCGTGGACAGCCTTGCCGCGCTGCGCGATCTGCCGGTGCCCGCGGGCGGGGCGGTCATCCGGCTGGGCGACATCGCCGAAGTGCGCCGCGGTTACGAGGAACCGCCCGCCTATCTTGCCTTCTTCGACGGCAAGCCCGCCGTGGGCGTGGGGGTGGCCATGGCCGAAGGGGCCAATGTGGTCGCCCTCGGCGCGCGTCTGGGGGCCGAGGTCGACGCCTTCCGCGCCGACCTGCCGCTGGGGGTGGAGGTGACGCAGACCGCCGATCAGGCGGATGTCGTGACCCAAGCCTTCGACGAATTCATCACCACCTTCATCGAGGCGCTGGTGATCGTGCTGGTCGTATCCTTTGTCACGCTGGGATGGCGGACGGGGATCGTGGTGGCGCTGTCGGTGCCCGTCGTGCTGGCCGTCGTCTTTGTCGTGATGCAGGCATGGGGGATGAATTTCGACCGCATCACGCTGGGCGCGCTGATCATCGCGCTGGGCCTTCTGGTCGATGACGCCATCATCGCGGTCGAGATGATGGTGGTGAAGATCGAGCAGGGCTATGACCGCATCGCCGCCGCCTCGGCCGCGTGGTCATCGACGGCCTTTCCCATGCTGACGGGCACGCTGGTCACGGCGGCGGGGTTCCTGCCGGTGGGCCTCGCCCAGTCCACGAGCGGGGAATATGCGGGCAACATCTTCTGGGTGGTGGGCATCGCGCTGATCGTGTCGTGGTTCGTCGCGGTGATCGTGACGCCCTATCTGGGGCTGAAGCTGCTGCCCCCGCCCAAGCCAGGCGCGCATCATGCGAGCTACGACAGCCGCCTTTACCGCGCGCTGCGGGCGGGGGTGACGGCTGCGATGCGTGCACGCTGGTGGGTGATCGGGGCGACGGTGGCGGCGCTGGTGGCGACGGGGGTCGGCATGGGCTTCGTGCAGCAGCAGTTCTTCCCCACCTCGGCGCGGGCCGAGCTGTTCATCGAAACGCGCATGCCCGAAGGATCGTCGATCGAGGCGACCGCCCGCGCCGCGCTGGCCGGAGAGGCGCTGGTCAAGGGCGATCCCGACGTGCGCCATGCCTCGACCTATGTCGGGGCGGGGGCGCCGCGCTTCTTCTTTGCGCTGAACCCCGCGCTGCCCAACCCGTCCTTCGCGCTGACCGTCATCATGGCGCAGGATGCCGCGGCCCGCGACCGCCTGCGCGCGAGGATCGAGGCGGCGGTGGCGGCGGGCGCGGTTCCGCAGGCGCGCATCCGCGTGGACCAGATCGTCTTCGGCCCGCCCGTGGGCTTTCCCGTCCAGTTCCGCGTGATCGGCCCCGACCCGCAAGAGGTGCGCCGGATCGCCGCTGATGTGCGCGATGTCATGGTCGCCAATCCCAACACGGTCGAGCCGCAGTTCGACTGGAACGAACAGGCCAAGACGCTGGAGGTTGCCTTGGATCAGGACCGCATCCGCGCGCTGGGGCTGAATTCGGCGGATGTGTCGAACACGCTGCAGACCCTGCTTTCGGGGGTGAAGGTCAGCGAATTCCGCGACGGCACCGAACTCGTCGATATCGTGGTGCGCGCCCCTGCGGACGAGCGGGCCGATCCATCGCGCCTGCCGGAGCTGACGATCCTTCTGCCCAGCGGGGCGGCGGTGCCGCTGTCGCACCTGGCCCGTGTGTCCCATGGTTTCGAGGAGCCGATCCTGTGGCGGCGCAACCGCGACATGGCGCTGACGGTGCGGGCCGATGTGGTGGCGGGCATTCAGGCCCCGACGGTGACGGCCCAGATCCTGCCCGCCTTGCAGCCGGTCATCGATGCGCTGCCCGCCGGATACCGGATCGAGACGGGCGGCGCGGTCGAGGAAAGCGCCAAGGCCAATGCGGCGCTCTTCCAGATCTTTCCCCTGATGTTCGTGGTGATGCTGTCGCTTCTGATGATCCAGCTTCGCAGCTTTTCGAAACTGTTCCTCGTCTTTCTGACCGCGCCGCTCGGGGCCATCGGGGCGGTGGCGGCGCTTCTGGCCTTCAACGCGCCCTTCGGCTTCGTGGCGCTGCTGGGGGTGATCGCGCTGGCGGGGATGATCATGCGCAATACGGTGATCCTCGTGGACCAGATCGACCACGACCTTGCGGCGGGGGCGGCACCTTGGCAGGCCATCGTCGAAAGCACGGTGCGGCGGGCGCGGCCCGTGGTGCTGACGGCGCTGGCGGCGATCCTTGCCATGATCCCGCTGGCGCGGTCGGTCTTCTGGGGGCCGATGGCGCTGGCGATCATGGGCGGGCTGATCGTGGCCACCGTGCTGACGCTGTTCTTCCTGCCCGCGCTCTATGCGGCGTGGTTCCGCGTCCGTCCGGTTCCGGCGGCGGCAGGGCCGCCCCTGCGCGAAGACCGGCCCGTCGCGCCGCAGCTTCGCATCGCGGGCGAATGACGCGCGGCCTTGCGCCCCGACAGGACAAGCGCCGAAAACGCGCGCAGCGCCCGCCGCGCGCGGGGGCTACGCCGATCACCGCCGAGCAAACCCGGAAAGGAACGACCCGCCATGACCGAAGAAGCCTTGCGTATTGCCGTGATCGTGGACCCGAGCCTGCCCGTGGGCCTGCTGGCCAATACCGTGGCCACGGTGTCCGTCGGGATCGGCGCGGTCCAGACGCGCTTTGGCAACACGGTGCTGACCGATGCGGCGGGGCGCCGCGTCCACAACAGCGCCGACCGTCCGGTGCCGATCCTGCAGGCCACGCCCGAGGTGATGGGGGCGCTGCTCGTGAAAGCCTGTCCCGTGCCCGAAGGGGGCATCCTCGTGCCCTTTCCGCGCTTTGCCCGCGCGCTTCATGCCTTTGCGGATTACCAGGCCGCCTTTCCCCGGCACGATCTCGCGGCCGAGGTGCTGGACGGGCTGGGCATCGCGGGGCCGGAGCGATGGGTCCGGTCGCTGACTGGCAGCCTGAAACTTCTGCGCTAGACTTGCACGCGGCGCGGCACCGCTGCCCGCCACAAGGTGCCATGCCGATGACAGGGGCCGCCGATTGCCGCGACAGATGATCCCCACCGACGGTTTCGCGCAGGTCGCCGTGCGTTCGGCGGCAGAGTTGCGCGACTGGCTTTGCGCCCATCACATGCAGACCGAAAGCGTCTGGCTGGTCACATGGAAAAAGGCCGAAGGCGCGCCCCATGTCCCGATGGACGCGGTTCTGGACGAACTTGTCGCCTTCGGCTGGATCGACGGCCTGCGCCGCAAGCGCGATGACGGGCGCACGATGCAGCTGATCTCTCCGCGCCGCCAGCAGGCCTGGGCGGCAAGCTACAAGCGGCGGGCAGAGCGGCTCGAGGCCGAGGGCCGGATGCATCCCGCAGGCCGCGCCGCCATCGCGGCGTCACGGGCGGCGGGCCGCTGGGACGAAACCGCCGCCGTCGATGCGCTGGTCGTGCCGCCCGATCTGGATGGGGCGCTTGCGGCGGACCCTGCGGCGGCGGCCTTCTTCCATGCCGCAGCCCCCAGTTACCGGCGCAATGTCCTGCGCTGGCTACATGGCGCCAAAAAGCCGGACACGCGCAGCGCCCGGATTGCGCGGATCGTCAGCCTGTCGGCGCAGGGCCTCAAGGTGCCGCAGCTGTGACCGCCGTCGCGGGGCGCCGACCTGACCGCCGGATCGCGGCCCCGCGCGGCGATCAGATCGACTGCAGGTCGAGCGGCAGGACCGTCGTGGTCTTCATGCGCTCCATCGAGAATTTCGAGGTGACGTTCCGGCAGGGGATGCGACCGGTCAGGTCGAGGTAGAAGGCATCATAGGCGGCCATGTCCCGCACGGCGACCTTCAGCAGATAGTCCGCGTCTCCGGCCATCCGGTGCACCTCGAGGATCTCGGGGCAGTCCGCCACCACCGCGGCAAAGGCCGTGCGCCATTCCGGCGTGTGGTCGGCGGCGGTGATTTCCACGAACACCGTCAGCCCCAGTCCAACGGCGGCGGGGTCCACCACCGCCACGCGCGCGGTGATGATGCCCGCGGCCTCCAGCTTCTGGACACGCTTCCAGCAGGGGGTTTGCGACAGGCCCACACGATCGGCCAGCTGGGCCACGGGCACGGTCGCGTCGCGCATCAGCGCGTCAAGGATGCGGCGGTCGATCCGGTCGAGCGGGATGGGGGATGTCATGCCGAGATGAACTCCCGCACGAAGGGGGTCAGGGGGCGGGCGCGGATGTCCTCGGGGCGGCCCACCTGTTCGATCCGGCCCATCGACATCACGACGACAAGGTCGGCCAGTTCCATCGCCTCTTCCTGATCATGCGTCACGAAGACGGTGGTCAGGCCGGTGGTGTCGTGGATGTCGCGCAGGCCCTGCCGCAGCTCCTTGCGGACCTTGGCATCCAGCGCGCCGAAGGGTTCGTCCAGCAGCATCATGCGCGGCTCGATCGCCAGCGCGCGGGCCAGCGCCACGCGCTGGCGCTGGCCGCCCGATAACTGGGCGGGATAGCGTGCGCCGATGTCGGGCAGCTTGATCAGCTCCAGCAGGCGGGTCACGCGGCGGGCGATCTCGGGCTCGGGCGGGCGGGTCTTGCGGGGCCGCGCGCGCAGGCCGTAGGCGATGTTGTCGAACACGGTCATGTGGCGGAACAGCGCGTAGGACTGGAAGACGAAGCCCGCGCGGCGTTCCTGCACCGTCAGCCCCGTCGCATCCACCCCGTCGAACAGCACCCGCCCCGCCGAGGGGAATTCGAGCCCCCCGAGGATCCGCAGAAGCGTCGTCTTGCCCGATCCCGACGGGCCGAGCAGCGCGACCAGCGTGCCCGACGGGATCGTCAGCGACACGGGGTTCAGCGCGGCCGTCGCGCCGAAATCCTTTGAGATTTCCTCGATCTCGATGTTCATGGCTCTCTCTCTCCGTCAATGGCGGTGGGTGGCGGCAAGCTGGTCGGCATAGCGCCATTCCAGTGCGGATTTCAGGGTCAGGGTCACAAGGGCCAGAAGCGCCAGCAGCGCGGCCATGGTGAAGGCCGCGACCGAGAGGTATTCGTTGTAGAACATCTCGATCATCAGCGGCATGGTCGTCGTCTCGCCACGGATCTTGCCCGACACCACGGCGACCGCGCCGAATTCGCCCATCGCGCGCGCATTGCAGAGCAGCACGCCATAGAGCAGCGCCCAGCGGATGTTGGGCAGCGTCACCGTCACGAAGGTGCGCCAGCCCGACGCGCCGAGCGTGAGCGCCGCCTCCTCCTCGGCGCGGCCCTGTTCCAGCATGACGGGGATCAGCTCGCGCGCGACGAAGGGGAAGGTGATGAAGAGCGTGGCAAGGATGATCCCCGGCACGGCAAAGACGATGGGCAGGCCATTGGCCACAAGCCACGCCCCCAGCGCCGAATTCGCCCCGAAGAGCAGCACGAACAGAAGCCCCGCCACCACGGGCGAGACCGAGAAGGGCAGGTCGATCAGCGTGATGACCCATGCCTTGCCGCGCCAGTCGAACTTGGTGATGGCCCATGCGGCGGCGATGCCGAAGGCCGCGTTCAGCGGCACCGTGATCGCGGCCACGGTCAGCGTCAGCCGGATCGCGGAGATCGCGTCGGGATCGGACAGCGAGGCAAGCGCCAGCCGCCAGCCCTGCCGCAGCGCTTCGGCAAAGACGGCGACCAGCGGCGCGAAGAGAAGCACGCCCAGTACGGCAAGGCAGAACGCGACCAGCGCCCATTTCACCGCCACGGGTTCGGTCGTCGCGGGGCGCCAGCGGGGGCGGGTCGGAGATGCGGGTGTTGCGGTCATGTCGGTTCCCCTCACACCGCGCCCATGCGGCGGCTCCAGATCTGGATCAGGTTGATGGCCAGAAGCAGCGTGAACGAGATGGCGAGCATCGCGATGGCGATGGCCACGGCCCCGTCATAGTCGAACTCCTCCAGCCGGATGACGATCAGCAGGGGCGCGATCTCGGTCACGTTGGGCAGGTTGCCCGCGATGAAGATGACCGACCCGTATTCGCCCACCGACCGTGCCAGCGACAGGGCGAACCCCGTCAGTGCGGCGGGCATCAGCATCGGCAGGATGACATGGGTGATCGTACGCAGGCGCGTGGCGCCCAGCGTGGCGCTTGCCTCTTCCGTCTCGCGGTCGATCTCCTCGATCACGGGCTGGACGGTTCGCACCACGAAGGGCAGGCCCACGAAGACCAGCGCCAGCCAGATGCCCAGCTCGGTATAGGCGATCCGCAGCCCGAAGGCATCGAGCATCGCCGCGCCGAAGATGCCGTTCGGGGCATAGATCGCGGTCAGGGCGATCCCCGCCACGGCGGTGGGCAGGGCGAAGGGCAGGTCCACCGCCGCGTCGATCAGGCGCTTGCCCGGAAAGCGGTAGCGCACCAGCACCCAGGCCAGCACGACGCCGAAGAACAGGTTGAAGACCGAAGCGAAAAAGGCCGCGCGGAAGCTGAGCGACAGCGCCGCCCAGACGCGGGGGCGGTTCACCACCTCCCACAGGCCGGCCGGACCGAAGCCCACGAAGCCGCGCCACAAGAGCATGGCCATCGGGATCAGGACCACGACCGACAGCATCGTGACCATGATCCCGAAGGAAAGCCCCCACCCCGGCATCGGGGTGGGCGCACGCAGGGCATGGGGACGCGCGGCCATGGTCACTGCGCCTGATAGATCCGGTCGAAGATGCCGCCGTCACCGAAATGTTCGGGCTGCACCTTGGCCCAGCCGCCGAAATCGGTGATCGAGAGGCGCTCCACATCGGCAAAGCGCGCCACATCGGCCGGATCGGCAAGCGAGGTATCCCACGCGCGGTAGAAGTGCTTCAGCGCCAGCGCCTGTGCCTCGGGGCTGTAGAGCTGCTCAAGATAGGCCTGCGCCAGCGGGCGCGTCTCGTCGGTCACATGCCCTTCGACCAGCGCGACGGGCGGTTCGGCGAGGACCGAGACCGAGGGGACCACGATGTCGAACTGGTCATCGCCCAGTTCCTTCAGCGCCAGATAGGCCTCGTTCTCCCAAGCCAGCAGGACGTCACCGATCCCGCGCTGGGCAAAGGTGGTGGTCGATCCGCGTGCGCCCGTGTCGAGCACCGGCACGTTGCGGTAGAGGCTGCCCACGAATTCCTTGGGGTCCAGCCCGTTCTTTTCGGCATAGCCCCATGCGGCAAGGTAGTTCCACCGCGCGCCGCCGCTGGTCTTGGGGTTGGGGGTGATGACCTGCACGCCTTCGGCCACCAGATCATCCCAGTCGGTGATGCCCTTGGGATTGCCCTCGCGCACGAGGAACACGATGGTCGAGGTGTAGGGCGAGGAGTTGTTGGGCAGTTTCGTCTGCCAGTCCTCGGGGATCAGGTCGGTGCGCGCGGCGATCTGGTCGATGTCCGAGGCCAGCGCCAGCGTCACGACCTGCGCCGCCAGCCCGTCGATGATCGCCCGCGCCTGCGCGCCCGATCCGCCGTGCGAGGTCTGCAGGTCCGGCGCGGGATTGCCCTGCTTCACCCACCAGTCGGCGAACCACGCGTTGTACTCGCGGTAGAATTCGCGCGTCGGGTCATAGCTGACGTTCAGCAATTCCTGCGCGCTGGCCTGCGGCGCGGTGCCGCCCAGCGTGGCGACGCCGATAAGCGCGGCGGCGACGGCGGCCTTCCAGCCCGATGCGACGGGTCGGCCCGCGACCTTGCGCCCGCCCACGTCGATGAGGACACGGCCGTCCGACAGCCGTTCGACCAGAAACCCCTGCGCCTGCACATAGGCCGAGATGAAGAGGGTGTGGATCATGGCAACTGCCCTCCTGTGTCACACGACTGGGGCACGTCGCCCCTATGTCGATAATCACGACAGAGTTAGTCGATAAAAACAACGGAATAATCACGTCAAACTTTGTCGTGAAAAGAGACAAAGATTCTCCGCCCGTGGCAGGGGGCAGCAGGAAACCGCGTCAGACGCCGAGGGCGCGGGCGGTTTCGCCGGAGGCAGAGGATTCGGAGGGGCCCACCAGATCGGCCAGCGTCAGCGACTCTATCAGCACCAGATAGGACCAGAACACCTCGCCAAAGACTTTCCGCAGGCGGCAGGTTTCCTCGTCCGTGCAATCCTCGCAGCGCTGGTAGGCGCGGCGCGACAGGCAGGGCAGGGGGGCGATGGGGCCGTCGATCAGGCGCATCAACTCGCTCAGCGGCACCTCGCGCGGGTCCTTGATCAGGATGTAGCCGCCGTTGCGGCCACGGGTCGAGGCGATGAAGCCCGCGTTTCGCACCTCGAGCAGGATGTGTTCGAGAAACCGCTTCGGCGTGCCCGACCGCTTGGCGATTTCTTCGATCCGCAAGGGCTGTCCCTCGCCCGCCCGTTCGGCGGCGAGTTCCATCAGGGCCTTGAGCGCGTATTTCATCTTTTGCGTGAGCATGCCCCTGAATACGACCGCTCTGCCCGCCGCTCAACGGAAAATCACGGCAAAGGGAGTCGGGTAAGGCAAGAGAACGGCAGGACCGCGATCAGCGGCACCGCAAGCGGCGGCAAAACTGCGTGCGACGAGGGTCCGATGTCGGGGGAGGGAAGTGGCAGCCCGTAGGGGAGTCGAACCCCTCTTCCCAGGTTGAAAACCTGGTGTCCTAACCGATAGACGAACGGGCCACGCTGTCGGTGGCGGGTGGATAGACGACGCGGCGGGCGGGTGCAAGGGGGAAAACGCGCGCCTCAGCCGTCGATCCGCGCGGCCATGATGGCGATGGCCTGCTGGTAGACGCTGGCCGCGTTCCATGCGCGGATCGCGTCGAAATTCGGCTCGCCGGGCTGATAGCCCGCACCGGGCCGCCAGCCCTTGCGGTTCAGGAAATGCGCGGTGGAGGCCAGCGCATCCGTGACGTTGGACAGATCGACCCGCCCGTCGCCATTGCCGTCCACGCCATAAGTCAGGGCATTGCCGGGCAGGAACTGGGTGTGGCCCAGCTCTCCGTGCTTGGCGCCGACGGTGGTGCTGTCGATGCTGCCCATGTCCACAAGCTTCAGCGCCCCGATCAGATGCGGGGTGAAGAAATCCGAACGGCGGCAGTCATAGGCCAGCGTGGCGATGGCCGAGACGACGTTGGTGTCGCCCATGAAGCCGCCGAAACCCGTCTCCATGCCGTGGATGGCGATGATGACGCCCGCGGGCACGCCATATTGCGCCTCGAGCGCGGCGTAGAAATCGGGGTTCTTCGCCTTGCGGCTGCGCCCCTGCGAGACGATGGCATCGGCCCCGCGCACCTGCATGAATTTCTCGAGACTGTAGCGGAAGCTCTTCTGGTTGCGGTCGGCGGCGATGGTGGATTTGGAATAGCGCGTGCCCATCAAGGCCTCGATCCCGCGCGGGCCGACGCCGGCGGCTTCGGCCTCGGCCGCCATCAGGGGTTTCCACGCCTCGTATTCGCCGCCCGTATCGCTGCAAAAGGCGGCCAGTGCGGGGGCGGGCAGCGTGGCGAGGGCGGTGAAAAGGCCGGTGACACGGGCCAACTGGCGGAAAATCGATAAACGGGACACGAGAGCTACTCCAGAAATCCGGCGCGATGATGTAGCCACGGGACGGGCCGGCGCGCAACGACGTTGGCGCATGGCAGGCGGAAGGCCAGTGGCGCTCGATGCGGGCGCTGGATGGGGGCGGTGGATGGGGCGGACAGGCGGAACGGGTGG
>JBEEOG010000125.1:0-7439 GCA_041191745.1 Pseudomonadota bacterium
AGCGCGGCCTTGCCGTCATCGGTCCAGTTGCCGCCGCCGGTCAGGATCAGCGGCCGCGCCGCACCGCGCAGCAGGGCCATGGCCTCGGCCAGTGCGGCGGCGTCGGGGGCGGGTTCGGCGACGCGGACGGGCCGTGACAGCGGCGGCGCATCGGTCAGGCTGGTCAGCATATCTTCGGGCAGGGCCACGACCACGGGGCCGGGGCGTCCCGACAGCGCGGTCGTCCATGCCCGCGACAGGATTTCGGGGAGGCGGTCAACGTGGTCGATCTCCACCGCCCATTTCGCCACCGTGCCGAACATGGCGCGGTAGTCGATTTCCTGAAACGCCTCGCGCCCGCGCATGTCGGTGCC
Source organism: Pseudomonadota bacterium (assembly GCA_041191745.1). Lineage (GTDB taxonomy): Bacteria > Pseudomonadota > Alphaproteobacteria > Rhodobacterales > Rhodobacteraceae > Paragemmobacter. Next base: position 354 of record JBEEOG010000125.1, read on the forward strand.
GACCTGACCCACGAAGACGATCATCGGGGCGGAATCCTGCATCGCCGTGTGGATGCCGATGGCGGCATTGGTGACCCCCGGCCCGCGGGTGACAAGGCAGATGCCGGGGCTGCCCATCAGCTTGCCCCAAGCGGCGGCCATGAAGGCGGCCCCGCCCTCGTTCCGGCAGAGGATGAAGTCGAGCCGCCCCCGCGTGTCATGCAGCGCATCGAGCACCGCCAGATAGCTTTCCCCCGGCACGCCGAAGCTTTTCGTCGCGCCAAGCGCCACAAGGCTGTCCACCAGCAACTGGCCACCGTTCCGCATGTTCTTCCCTTTCTTGGGGCCGCGCGCGCGGGCGCAGGCCCCTGACAGACTGCGCGCACTCTGGCCGCGTTGCGGGCCGAGGGGAAGCGGCGACGCGGGCGAGAGGCGAATTTCTCCCCCTCGACCGGCACGGGCCTGCGGTGGCCACGGGGCACGGGCGCCTGATGCGCGCCTGCGGGAAAAGCGCGTTGCAATCGGTATGGGCTTCACACATTCTTTAGTCTGTGTTGGGGTGGGCGCGCGGGCATGGCGGCATCGCGATGCGGCGTTCTTTTCTGGGTGAAGTGATGGTGACACCGACCGATCCGCTGTTTGCAAGCCAGTGGCATTTTCCCTTGATCGGCAACATCCAGCGGATCTGGACCGAGTTCACGGGAACGGGCATCCGCGTCGGGGTCTATGACGACGGGGTCGAGGCGGGGCATGTCGATCTTGCGGCGAATTACGACGCCAGCCTTCACGTCCGCACCCCTGGCGGAATACCCATTTCGGGTCGCCCCATCGCGGCGGGTGACGCGCATGGCACGGCCTGCGCGGGCATCATCGGGGCGGCCAACAACGGGGTCGGCGGCGTCGGTGTCGCCTATGGCGTGACGCTGAGCGGCGTGAACATCGATTTCGACAATACGGGCCTTTACGGGTCGATCAACGGGGGCAGCCCTTCCGCCTTTGCCAATATCATCAGACAGGCAGAGACACGCTTCGACGTGATGTCGAACAGCTGGGGCGCCACCCCGTCGTTCAACGCGGGGAACGGCCTGCTGGGTGGCGGCTTCACGCAGACGGTCGCCGCGGCCTATGACAGTCTTTCGGAATTCGGGCGTGCCGGGCTGGGCACGATCATCGTTCAGGCGGCGGGTAACGAATCGCTCGATGCCAGCGGCGACGGGGTGAATGCCAGCCGCCACACGATCACCGTCGCCGCGACCGAGGCGGACGGCGTCGCCGCGTCCTACAGCAATTTCGGGGCCACGATCCTTGTCACCGCGCCGGCGGCGGCGGTCACGACCGACAGGTCGGGGGCGGCGGGCTATGTCGCGGGCGATTACACCACGACCTTCAACGGCACCTCGGCGGCGACGCCCGTCGTGTCCGGTGTCGTGGCGCTGATGCTCGATGCCAATGCGGGGCTTGGCTGGCGCGATGTGCAGAACATCCTTGCCCATTCGGCCACGCTGACGGGCAGGCTTCCGGGCAGCACCCCCGCGCCGACCGAGGTCGGCGGCTGGTTCACCAACGCGGCCAACACATGGAACGGCGGGGGCCATCACATCCATGCCAGCTACGGCTACGGCATGGTGAACGCCTTCAACGCCGTCCGCATGGCCGAGGTCTGGACCCTGTTCGCCCCCGCCCAGACCAGCGCGAACGAGATGCGCGTGACGTCGGGGCTGAACGACTTTGCCGACACGCTTCTGCGCGACGGATCGACATCCGGCTTCACCACGACCTTTGCCATCACCGGCAATATCCGCGTCGAACATGCCGCGCTGACGCTGAATTTCAACGCGGCCTATACCGGCGATCTCTACGTCACGCTGACCTCGGCCGAAGGCACGACGATCGTGCTGAGCCATGCCTCGTTGATGCGGAACAGCAGCTTCAACGGCAACTGGGTGTTCGGCGTAGACCACCTGCGCGGAGAGTTGAGCGCGGGCACATGGACGCTGGGTGTCTTCGATGTCTTCAGCGGTGACCGGATCACGGTCCGCTCGGCCACGCTGGACATTTTCGGATCGGCCAGTTCGGCCAATGACGTGCATCACTTCACCGACGAATACCTGAGCATGCTTTTGTACGACGGATCGCGCGCGGCGGTGGTCGACAGCAATGGCGGGACGGACTGGCTGAACATGGCCGCGGTCACGGCCAATATCGTTCTGAACATGGCGTCGGGCGCGCAGTTCCTGTTCAACGGCACCGCGCTCGGCGTGCTGTCGGGGCTGTTCGAGCACGCGGTGACGGGCGACGGGAACGACTACCTGATCGGAAACGGCGTGGCCAACCGCCTGCACGGCATGCGGGGCGATGACACGCTGGTCGGGGGCGACGGTGCCGATACGCTGGCGGGCGGTGCGGGCAACGACCTTTACTACATGGATGCTGCCGACACTGTCAGCGAAGTGGCGGGTCAGGGTTGGGATACCGTGATCACATGGTTCACCCTGACCCTGTCCGACAACATCGAAGGGGTGTTCATCGCCGGCACGCTGGCCGCGGGGGCCACGGGCAACAACGGCGCGAACTACATCGCCGGCAATGGCGCGGACAACGTGCTCAACGGCGCGGGCGGGGCCGATACGATGATCGGCGGGCTGGGCAACGACATCTACATCGCCGAGGCCAGCGACACGATCACCGAAGCCGCGGGCGAGGGGTGGGACAGCGTCTATGCCTGGACGAATTTCGTGCTGGGGGCCAACCTCGAAAGCCTGTTCCTGATCGGCACCACGGGGCTTTGGGGGGCAGGCAACGACCTTGTCAACATCCTGACGGGCAGCAGCGGCAACGACACCCTGTCCGGCGGGGGCGGGGCCGACACGCTGCTGGGCGCGGCGGGCAACGACCTTTACGCGATCGATCCGGGCGACACCGTCACCGAACGCGCCGGAGAGGGCTGGGACAGCGTGATGTCCTGGGCCAACTACACGCTGGGGGCCCATCTCGAAGGGCTGTTCCTGATGGAGGGGACGGCGGTCAGCGCGACCGGCAACGACGCGCAGAACTACATCGCGGGCAACAGCGGCGACAACGTGCTGAACGGCGCGGGCGGGGCCGATACGCTGGTGGGCGGGCTTGGCAACGATGCCTACATCACCGACGGGCTCGACACCATCACCGAGGCCGAGGGGCAGGGCTGGGACACGGTCTATGCCTGGACGAACTTCACCCTCGGGGCCAATCTCGAAAGCCTGTTCCTTGGCGGCACGGGCGCCCTGACCGGCGTGGGCAACGCGCTTGCCAATGCATTGACCGGCAATGCCGGCGACAACATCCTGAACGGCCTTGGCGGGGCCGATACGCTGGTGGGCGGGGCGGGCAACGATCTTTACGTCGCCGATACCACCGACACGCTGGTGGAAGCGGCGGGTCAGGGCTGGGACAGCGTCTTTACGCTGGTCAGCTACACGCTGGGGGAAAACCTCGAAGGGTTGTTCCTTGGCGGAACCGATGCGATCGCCGGAACGGGGAATGGCCTTGCCAACTACATCCTCGGCAACAGCGGGGACAACACGCTGTCCGGCGCGGGCGGGACCGACGTGATGCTGGGCGGGCTGGGCAACGACCTCTACATCACCGACTCCATCGACACGATCACCGAAAATGTGGGCGAGGGCTGGGACAGCGTCGTCGCCTTCACCAACTATGTCCTCGGGGCAAATCTCGAAGGGCTGTTCCTTGCCGGAACGGGGGCGGTGAACGGCTGGGGCAACGCGCAGGCGAATTACATCAGCGGCAATGAGGGGTCGAACGTCCTTGCCGGTCTTGGCGGCAATGACACGCTGGTCGGCGGGGCTGGGGCGGATTCCTTCGTCTTCCTCGGCGGGGGCGAGGGGGATCGGGACCTGATCGCCGATTTCGACGTGCCTTTGGATTCCATCCTGCTCGACGATTCCTTCTTTGCGGGGCTGACGGTCGGCGCGCTTGCGGACGGGGCCTTTGGACGCAACCTGACGGGCGAGGCGGCGGATGCGGACGACCGGATCATCTATGAAACCGATACCGGCCATCTCTATTTCGACCGCGACGGCACGGGTGCGGCGGCGCGCATCCATTTCGGTTCGGTGGGCGCGAACCTCGGGCTGACGGCCGCGGATTTCTTCGTGCTGTGATCCGCCTCAGATCCCGCCGCGCTGCGCAAGCGTCCAGTCGCGGAAGGCCCGCGCCTGCGCGGCCAGCGCCGGGTCCGCGACGGGGGCGGAGAGCAGGAAATAGCGCTGGTCTTCGAGCACGCTGACCGACGACAGCTGCACGAGGCGTCCCGCCTCCAGATCGGGGCGGACCATCGCGGCGGGGCAGAGCGCCACGCCCTGTCCCGCCAGCGCCGCCGCGCGCAGCAGGTTGAAATCGGCAAAGACCGGCCCGCCCTGCGGCACCGGCGCGTCGATCCCCGCGCGCCGGAACCACGCCTGCCAGCCCGTCAGGTCCGTATCGTGCAACAGCGCCCAGGCCAGCGGCGCGGGACCCGTCCCTGCCTGCGTCGCAAGCCGCGTCGCATGTTCGGGGCTGCAGACGGGCACGGACACACCGGGCAGGAAGTCGTCCACCCGCACCCCCGCGATGGCCGGCGGCGCGGCACCGAAGACGAAGGCCAGATGCACGTCGCGGAAATCGATCCCCTGCCCGTGCAGGGCATAGACGATCCGCACCTCTCCGCCATGCCTTTCGCGGAAATCGGCAAGGCGCGGGATCAGCCAGCAGATCGCCACCGACGGGATCGCCGCGATCACGAGGGGATGAGTTTCCCTGTGCTCGCGCGCGCGGGTGCAGGCCGCCGTCATCTCGGCAAAGGACAGCGACAGGGCGCGCGCCAGTTCCTGCGCGTGGGGCAGGGGGACGGGGCGGTTTCCCGTCCGGTCGAAAAGGTCGCCGCCAAACCACTGTTCCAGATGGCGTATCTGGTGGCTGACGGCGCTTTGCGTGACGAACAGCGCCGCCGCCGCCGCGCGGAAGGATCCCAGCCGGACGACCGCTTCGAAGGCGCGCAGCGCGTTGAGGGGGGGCAGGGACATGGCGACCGTGGTTTAGATTTTCTCAAGTCAGCATGAAAAACGGTCTTTTGACAAGCGGGCCGTGCAAAGGCCAGTCTCGCCCGCAGGAACCCACCTGCACGTCCAGCGGAGGCGATGAATGGAACGCGAGCGGCTTCAGAACTATGTCGGCAACGGCGAACCGGTGCAGCCCACCTTCTCGGCCACCGAAATGCAGCGCCGTCTGGACGCCATCCGCAAGGCGATGGCCGACAGGGGGATCGATGCGGCGCTGTTCACCAGCTACCATAACATCAACTACTATTCCGACTTCATGTATTGCCGCTTCGGCCGCCGCTACGGGCTGCTGGTCGACCACAGCATCATGACCTCGATCACGGCGGGCATCGATGGCGGGCAGCCGTGGCGGCGCACCTTCGGCGGGCGCAACGTCACCTATACCGACTGGCAGAAGGACAACTACTTCCACGCCATCCGCCAGCTGACGGGCGGGGTGAAGCGGCTGGGGATCGAATTCGACCATGTCGACATCGACACGCTGAACCTGCTCAAGTCCGAATTCCCGCATATGGAATTCGTCGATATCGCCGCCCCCGCGATGCGCCTGCGGATGATCAAATCCGCCGAAGAGATCGTGCATATCGAAAAGATGACCCGCATCGCCGACCTTGGCGGCGCGGCCTGCGTCGAGGCGGCACAGGTGGGCGTGCCCGAACACGAGGTGGCGCTGCATTCCACCGCCACGATGGTGCGCGAGATCGCCAAGGTCTGGCCGCATGGCGAACTGATGGATACCTGGACGTGGTTCCAGTCCGGCATCAACACCGACGGCGCGCACAACCCCGTCACCAGCCGCCGGATCGAACGCGGCGATATCCTGTCGCTCAACTGCTTCCCGATGGTGGCGGGCTATTATGTGGCGCTGGAGCGGACGCTGTTCGCCGAAACCGCCACCGACGAGCATATTCGCCTGTGGGAATTCAACTGCAAGGTCCATGACCGCGGCAAGGAACTGCTGGTTCCCGGCAACAAGTGCAGCGACATCGCCAAAGAACTGAACGAGATGTATGCCTCGGAAAACCTCCTGCAATACCGCAGCTTCGGCTACGGCCACTCCTTCGGCGTGCTCTGCCACTACTACGGCCGCGAAGCGGGCCTCGAACTGCGCGAGGATTGCGAAACGGTGCTGGAGCCGGGCATGGTCGTCTCGATGGAACCCATGATCACCATCCCGAACCACATGGCCGGCGCAGGCGGCTACCGCGAACACGACATCCTCGTGATCACCGACAAGGGCAACCGCAACATCACCGGCTTCCCCTACGGCCCCGACCACCTCATCGTCGGGTCCAAGGCCAAGGCCGCGCAGTAATCCGCGCCCTCCGCTTCGGAAAGGCCGCCCCCACGGGCGGCCTTTTCCATTTCTTTACCCTCCCGAAAGAAAACAACGCCTCACCTAAACCCCGGTAACCCGCTCGCGTTAAGGTGGGTGCGCAGTGCACAGCGCCAAGGCAACGGCACGACAGGAGGACCGATGGACGGCGGCATGATCGGCGAAGGATTCGTGGATGAACGCGCGGTTGTGGGCAGCATCGTCCACCGCGCCAATGGCTTCGTCTATCGCTGCCGGAACGACAGCGACTATTCCATGCTCCTGATGGAAGGCGCGGTGAAGGAACTGACCGGCTACCCCTCCACCGATTTCACCCAAGCGCCAAGTCGGTCCTACGCCGGCCTCTGCCACCCCGACGATGCGCTCGGCATGTTCGCCGCCGTCGATGCCGCCCTCGAACGCCGCGAAAACTGGAGCATCGACTACCGCCTCGTCCGTCCAGACGGCTCCTCCCTCTGGGTGCATGAAATCGGCGGTGGCGTCTTCGACGCGGCGGGCAACCTGACCTTCCTCGAAGGCATCGTCCTCAACAGCGAACAGCGCCGCAAGGAAGAAGAGGCGCGCAATATCCGCAACACCCAGATCGCCGGGCATTGCAAGACGCTGGTGACCGAGACGAAGCCGATCCTTGCCGTCCTGCGCGAACTGCGCATCCTCGCCATCAACGCCCGGATC
>JBEEOG010000126.1:0-4334 GCA_041191745.1 Pseudomonadota bacterium
TCGGGCAGGGCAAAGGCCATGCCGCGCAGGTCGGCCCCGCCGTCCGGCGGCGTCAGGCGCACGCGCCCCCCCGCCTGTGCCACCAGATCGGCGGCGCGGCGGGCCCGCGCGGGCTGGCGGATGCCATAGACCTGCCAGAGCGGACGGCCTGCCAGATCGCCCCCCGCCAGATCGCCCCCCGCCAGCCGCGCGACCAGCGGCCCGTGCGACAGGATCGTGCCTGCCGCATCGATCCGCAGGTAAAGCGGCAAGAGCCGCCCCAGCAGGGCGGGATCGAGCGCGACGCTTCCCGCCCCGCCCCCGATCATGCCGTCCCCGTCACGGCCAGCGCAAAGCCGCGCGGGGCGGCATGTCCGGTATCGGCAAGCTCCACCCCGATGCGGCAGGCCCCGCCCCTGCCCGCGCGCAGCCGCAACAGCACGAGCGCGCCGTAATCATCGGCCATCGCCCGCATCATCCCCGCCGCGACAGGGCCGAAACCCGGCAGGCCCGGCGCGACGGTGATGGCGAAGCGGCCGGCTTGCGCTTCGTCCACCGTGATCGCGGGCAGCACGAGGTCGGGCAGCGCCAGCGCCGCGCGGGCGGGCAGGTCCTGCAGCGAATGCAGGAAATCGGCGTAATCCGCCCCCCCGAAGCGCAACAGGCGCCGCACCCGTTCGCAGGCGGGATGGGTGACGAGATGGGTTCCCATATCCTCCAGCAGCGCGGCGGCGGGGCGCTGCAATTCCGCCCGCGCCGCGCGCAGCAGGCGGTCGGGCGCATCGGCGGGCATGGGCAGGAAGGGTTCCACCGGCGCAGCGGCAAGCTCGGCCAGACCCGCCCGCGCGGCGATGCGCGACCAGACCGCGCCGCCACGGCTGGCCGTGACGAACAGTTCCATCGCGCGGCAGACCAGTCCCTGCATCCCGTTACCCCGACCTTGCGGGCCCCCGACCCTAGGGACCGCAGGATCGGGGCAAGGGGTTAAGGGCGGGTTTAGGGCAGCAGAAGCCAGCCCTCGGACGCCGCCCCCCGCCCGATGCGGTTCAGGGGCGCGGGCGTGACGGGGGCGGGCGCGTCCTGCAGCGCGCGCAGCAGCGCCTCGCCCCGCGCGGGATCGACCAGCGCGCCATCCATGGCGACGGCCGTGCTCTGCGTGGGCACCCCGCCGCGCAGGCCGATGCCCGTCACATCGACCCAGCCCGAGGCATCGCGCAGGACGACCAGCGCCTCTTCCCCCGGTTCGGCGGGCCAGAGGTCGGCCACGGCAAAGACGCAGCCCGCGCGGCCATCCGGCATCTGCGCGCGGCAGGCGTCGATCCAGCGCTGCAACTCGCCCGCCGGAATGGCCTGAAGCAGCAAGTCGCGCGTGGCGGTGGCGGCGGGCGGCTGCAGGGGCATCAGACCGGCCAGCGTGGCCAGCAGCGCCGCGCGGCCTTCGGGGGTTTCGTCGGGCAGGGCGTAGGGATCGGCCAGTAGGGCGGCCAGCGCTTCTTGTCCCGGGGTGGCCGCGATCTCGGCCAGACGGGCGCGCGCATCGGCCCCCGCCCTGCCCCAGCCGTCGATGGCGGGGACATCCAGCGCCTCCACCGGCGTCAGGCCGGCCTCGAAGCGGGAAAGCTGGCTCTGCGCCGCGATGCGCTGCGCGTCCAGAAGCGGCGTCAGCCACAGCGCGGCCAGCGCCACCAGCGCCAGCGCCATCCCTGTGTTGACCGCGCGGATGCGGGCCATCCAGTGCCTGCGCCGGATCACCGCCAGCGCATAGCCAAAGCCGTAGCCCAGCCCCAGCACCGCGATCACCGCCGCAAAGACACGGTCGGGCGTCCAGCCATACTGGTCCACCCGCAGCCAGAGCGCATAGGCCGCCAACACCGCCGGAACCGGCAGCAGCAGCGCCAGCGCCTGCATCGCCTGCCGCATCACCGCCCCGTGCGCCGCCATGCCGTCGTCGCGGTCGAGCGCCGCCGTCAGCAAGGTCGCCGCCGCCCCGATCATCGCCAGCAGCGTCAGCGTCACCGACACCCCGCCCAGAAGCCCCGACAACCCGCTGAAGGGCAGCGCGAGGATGAAGAGCGCCATCACCGCCAGCACCGGCACGACCAGAAGGCGGAACAGCCGCAGGACCAGCGCGGGCGACAGGACATCCCCCAACTCTCCGACCACGGCGAGCGACAGACCCAGCACCCCGCCCGTGACGATCCAGACCAGCACCTCGGCCGACCAGAGCCAGTCGAGAAGCGTGATCCCCACGATCCGCAACAGCGCGTCCGACAGCGCGATCAGCCCCCAGACGAAGCCGGTGAAAAGCCCCGCCGCCGCCCCGCGCACGACAAGGCCCCAGCTTTCGGTGAACAGCGTGGCGTAGTGCCGCCAGCCCTCTGCCCGCCCCGCCGCGATCAGGAAGGGCAGCGGCACGAAGACCACGACAAGCCCCGCCAGCCAGTGCAGCGGGCGGTCGAGCGTGTCGAAGGGCAGGATTTCCGACCGGCCCGCCAGCGCGGCAAGCCCCGCCATCACCACGGCGACCAGCGCCGCCGACGAGGCCGCGCGGGCCGGCGGCATCGGCCCTGCCAGCAGCAGCGTCGCCACGGCAAAGACCCAGGCATAGACGGTCAGCGCCAGCGCCGCCGTCCCGAAGAGCAGGGCCGGAAGCGAGTCGGTCAACAGCCAGAGCGCCGCCCCCGCGACCGCCCCCAGCGCCGTCAGCACCAGCCTTTGCGAAACCCCTGCGCCCATCGTCCACCCCCAACCCGTTTGCGCGCGACGCTAGCGCGGCGCGGCGCGGCGGGAAAGGGCGGGCGGTCAGAAATCGGTCGGCGCGCCGCCTTCCTGCTTGCGGCGGGCGACGAAGCGGGTCAGTTCCTCGCGCGCGTTGCCGTCCATCTCGGGCGCCTCGAATTCGGCGAGGATCTGCTTGTAGATGCGGTGCGCGCGTTCCGGCGTCCAGACAGAGCCGTCGGCCTGCCATGCCTCGTAATTCCGCCAGTCGCTGACGAAGGGGGCGTAGAAGGCGGTGGAATAGCGTTCCTGCGTGTGCTGGCAGCCGAAGTAATGCCCGTTCGGCCCGACCTCGCGGATGGCGTCGAAGGCGATGTCGTCCTCGGTCGTGGCGAAGGTCGCTTCCTCGAAATAGCGCTGGATCATCTGGAGGACCTCGCAGTCCATCACGAATTTCTCGGGGCTGGCGATCAGGCCGCCCTCCAGCCATCCGGCGGCGTGGTAGACCATGTTGGTGCCCGACTGCACGGCGGCCCAGAGGCTGTTCGAGGTTTCCCACATCGACTGCCCGTCCGGCACATTGGCCGCGCAGACGCCGGAAGAGCGCATGGGCAGGCCGTAGTAGCGGACAAGCTGGCCCGTCATCTGTGTCGCGCGCATGTATTCGGGCGTGCCGAAGGCGGGCGCGCCCGATTTCATGTCGACATTCGAGGTGAAGGTGCCAATGGCCACGGGGCAGCCCGGGGCGATGTATTGCAGCAGCGCGATGGCGGCCAGCGCCTCGGCCAGCGACAGGGCCACGGCGCCCGCCATCGTCACGGGCGCCATGGCGCCTGCCAGCGTGAAGGGGGTCACCACCACGGGCTGGCCGCGCTTGGCCAGACGCATCGCGCCGTCGAGCATCGGGAAGTCGTGCTTCAGGGGCGAGACGGAGTTGATGTTGGTATACATCCGCGGCTTGGCGCGGAACTCCTCCTCGGTCAGGCCGCCCGCCAGACGGGTCATCTCCATCACATCCTCGACCCGCTCGGCGCCGAGGCTGTAGGCATGCACGACCTTGTCGGTCAGCGTCAGCTTCTCGAACAGGCAGTCGAGGTGGCGGACCGACGGGTGGATGTCGATGGGTTCGACCGGATAGCCGCCCGCGATGTGGATGCAGTTGAAATACTGCGTCAGCTTCATGAATTCCTTGAACGTCTCGAAATCGCCCGAGCGTTTGCCGCGCTCCAGATCCCAGGCGTTGGGCGGGGACGAGACGTTGACGAAGACCATGTGCTTGCCGCCGATGATCAGCTCGCGCTCGGGGTTGCGCGGGGTGATGGTGAATTCGGACGGGGCTTTGCCCACCATCTCCATCACGAAATCCTCGTCGAACTTCACGTTCGTGCCGTCCACCTTGCAGCCCGCGCGGCGCAGATGTTCGACGGCATCGGGGTTGAGGAATTCGATCCCGATCTCTTTCAGGATGCGCATCGCGCCCTTGTGGATGCGCTGCACGCCCTCGGCATCCAGCGGCTCCACGGGGCGGTCGGGATTGACCGGAATGCGCCACGGCATCTGGTCGATGACCGCCGTCCCCGCGCGCAGCTTGTTGCCCGCACGCCCCCCGGCGCGGCGCTTGCGTGGTTCTTCGTTCA
>JBEEOG010000127.1:0-8896 GCA_041191745.1 Pseudomonadota bacterium
GCCCAAGGCCGGTGCCAAGGCCGACAGCAAGGCGGACGCATGAGCATCCATCCCGACGCGCGCATCCACCCCTCGGCCGTCGTCGAAAGCGGCGCGACCATCGGCGCGGGCTGCGAGATCGGCCCCTTCTCGGTGATCGGCCCCGACGTCGTGCTGCATGACCGCGTGACGGTGAAATCCCATGCCGTCGTCACCGGCTGGACCGAGGTGGGCGAGGACGGGACCATCTTCCCCTTCGCCACCGTGGGCGAGATCCCGCAGGACCTGAAATTCAAGGGCGAGAAGTCGCGCCTGATCATCGGCAAGCGCGTCCGCATCCGCGAGGCGGCGACGCTGAACCTCGGGACCGAAGGCGGGGGCGGCGTCACGCGCGTGGGCGACGACGTGCTGATCATGACGGGCGCGCATGTGGGCCATGACGCGCAGATCGGCGACCGCGTGATCCTTGTGAACCATGTCGCCATCGCGGGCCATGTCATCATCGGGGATGACGTGATCGTGGGGGGCCTGTCGGGCGTGCACCAGTTCGTCCGCATCGGGCAGGGCGCGATCATCGGCGCGCTGACCATGGTGACGAATGACGTGATCCCCTACGGCCTCGTGCAGGCCCCGCGGGGAGAGCTGGACGGGCTGAACCTCGTGGGCCTGAAGCGGCGCGGGGTGGAGCGGTCCGAGATCACCGCCCTGCGGGCCGCCTACCAGATGCTGGCGCAGGGCGAGGGCACCTTCATGGACCGCGCCCGCCGTCTGGCCGATGAAACCGACAGCGCCTACGTGCGCGAGGTGACGGGCTTCATCCTTGCCGAATCCGACCGCTCCTTCCTGACCCCGAAATGACGGGGCTTGCGATCATCGCGGGGGCGGGGGCGCTGCCTGCGGCACTGGTGGCAAGCCTGCCCGCGCGGCCCGTGGTGGCCGCGCTCGACGGCTTTGCCCCCGCGGGCCTGACGCCCGACCTGACCTTCCGCGTCGAACGGCTGATGCCCTTCCTGCGCGCGCTGGAAGATCGCGGCGTGACGCGGGTCTGTTTCGCGGGGGCGGTGCAGCGCCCGCGACTGGACCCCGCGCTGTTCGACCCCGCGACCGCGCAGATCGTGCCGCGGCTTCTGGCCGCGATGGGGCAGGGCGACGACGCCACCCTGCGCGAGGTTCTGGCGATCTTCGAGGAGGCGGGCTTTGCCATCCTCGGCGTGGCCGACATCGCCCCCGCGCTGGTCCCCGGAGACGGCCTTCTGGCCGGTGACCTGACCGACCGCGACCGCGCCGATGCCGACCGCGCCGCCCGCATCGTCGAGGCGCTGGGGCGCGTCGATGTGGGGCAGGGCTGCGTTGTGCAGCAGGGCCTCTGTCTGGCGGTCGAGGCGCTGGCGGGCACCGATGCGATGCTGGCGCAGGTGGCGGCGCTTCCCTCAGGCTTGCGCCCCGATCCGGCGCGCGGGCGCGGGGTCTTCTTCAAGGCCCCGAAACCCCTGCAGGACCGTCGGATCGACCTGCCGACCCTCGGCCCCGCCACACTCGGGCATGTGGCCGACGCGGGCCTTGGCGGGATCGTCTGGCAGGCGGGCGGGGTGATCTGCCTCGACCTGCCCGCGATGGTGGCGCGGGCGCGCGAGAGGGGCCTGTTCCTGTGGGCGCGGGGCTAGGGCTTTTCCTCGTCGCGGGCGAACCCTCGGGCGACCGTCTGGGGGCGGCGCTGATGGATGGCCTCTGCCAGCTTGCCCCCGACATCCGCTTTTCCGGCGTGGCCGGTCCGCTCATGCAGGCGCAGGGGATGGAGAGCCTCTTTCCGATGGAGGAGCTTTCGATCATGGGTCTGGTGGAGGTGCTGCCGAAGTACCGCCACCTGAAACGCCGCATCCGCGAAACGGCCGATGCCTGCCTTGCCTCGGGCGCGCGGGCGCTTGTCACCATCGACAGCCCCGATTTCGGCCTGCGCGTCGCGGCGCTTGTGCGTGCGGCGGACCCGACGATCCGCACCATCCATTACGTCGCCCCCTCGGTCTGGGCGTGGCGGCCGGGGCGCGCGGCAAGGATGGCGCGCGTGATCGACCATGTCCTTGCCCTGCTGCCCTTCGAGCCGCCCTACATGACCGCGGCCGGCATGACCTGCGATTTCGTGGGCCATCCGGTCGTCGCCGAACCGCTCGCCAGCCCTGCCGAGGCGGCGGCCTTTGCGGGGGATGGACCCCTGATCCTTGTCCTGCCGGGATCGCGGAGGGGAGAGGTCACGCGCCTTGCCCCCGCCTTCGGGCAGACGCTGGGGCTGGTGAAGCGCGCCCATCCGCAGGCCCGCGTGGTGCTGCCGACGCTGGCCGCCATCGAACCGCTCGTGCGCGACCTGACCCGCGACTGGCCGGTCGCGCCGCAGATCGTGACAGACCCCGCGCAAAAGCGCGGGGCCTTCGCCGCAGCCGATGTGGCGCTGGCGGCATCGGGCACCGTGTCCTTGGAACTGGCCGCCAATGGCTGCCCGATGGTCATCGCCTATGACCTGAACCGCCTGACGCTCTGGCTGATGCGCCGCGCGGCGCTGGTCGATACGGTGACGCTCGTGAACCTCGTCTCGGACACGCGCGTGGTGCCGGAATTCATCGGCGAAGGCTGCCGCCCCGACCTGATCGCCCCCGCGCTGCTGGATGTCCTGCAGAACCCGCAGGCGCAGCAGGCCGCCATGGCCCTGACGATGGACCGCCTCGGCAAGGGGGGCGAGCCGCCCGGCGTGCGCGCGGCGCGCTCGGTCCTTTCAGTCCTCTGACCGCAGGCATTTTCTGTCTGCAAATATCCTGCGGGGGTCAGCCATCGGGGCGCCATCGGTCCGAGAACCGATGGCTGACGGGGTGCAAAACCCCCGCCGCCGACCGATCAGCCCGCGCGGCCCTTCCAGATCCAGCCGCCGCCGAAGATGCGCCCGCCTTCTGGCGCATAGAAGACGCAGGCCTGCCCGGGGCTGACCCCGTCCTCGGGGTGGAGCAGTTCGACCTCTGCCTCCGTCTCCGACAGCGGCCGGATGACGGCAGGGCGCGGGGGGCGGGTGGAGCGGACCTTGACATCCAGATGCCATTCCGCGCGGCTGGTCAGGGGCGCGTCGCCCAGCCAGTTCACCTCGCGCAGCGGCACGGTGCGGGTCGAGAGCGCCTCTTTCGGCCCGACGATCACGCGGCGCGTGTCGGGGTCGAGCTTGACCACATAGACCGGATCGCCAAGGCCGCCGATCCCCAGACCCTTCCTTTGCCCGATGGTGTAATGGATCACCCCGCGATGGGTGCCCAAAACGCGGCCCGACAGATCCACGATCTCGCCGGGGTCGGCTGCACCCGGGCGCAGCTTCTCGATCACGGCCGCGTAATTCCCGTTCGGGACAAAGCAGATGTCCTGACTGTCGGGCTTGTCGGCCACGGGCAGGCCATAGCGCGCGGCCAGCGCCCGCGTCTCGGCCTTGGATGCCAGATGGCCCAGCGGGAAGCGCAGGTAGGACAGCTGTTCCGGCGTGGTCGAGAACAGGAAATAGCTCTGGTCGCGGTTCGGATCGGCCGCCTGATGCAGCTCCGCCCCGCCCGCGCCCATCTTGCGCTGGATGTAATGGCCCGTCGCCATGCAATCGGCATCGAGGTCCTTGGCCGTGGCCAAGAGGTCCTTGAACTTCACCCGTTCGTTGCAGCGGATGCAGGGCACGGGCGTGGCGCCCGCCAGATAGGCATCGGCGAATTCCTCGATCACCGCCTCGCGGAAGGTGTTCTCGTAGTCGAGGACGTAATGGGGAAATCCCATCGTTTCGGCCACGCGGCGCGCGTCGTGGATGTCGCGGCCCGCGCAGCAGGCCCCCTTCTTGGCCAGCGCCGCGCCGTGATCGTAAAGCTGCAGCGTGACGCCCACGACGTCATAGCCTTCGTCCTTCAGCATCGCGGCCACGACAGAGCTGTCGACGCCGCCCGACATGGCGACGACGACCCGCGTCTCCGACGGGGGCTTGGGCAGGCCGAGCGAGTTGAGCGGCTGGTCGAGCATGGCGCGCTTTCGGGGATGCGGAAAACGCGAGCAATATAGGAAAATGCGCCGCACCCACAAGGCCCGCCCTTTACTCTTGCTTAAATCGGCCGCGCCAACCTTGCCCGCGCAACCGTGCGAAAGGGGACAGGGGATGTATCTGCGACGCGTCGACGGCCTGCGGCAGGTGACGCTGCCGGACGGGACGATTCTCAGCCGGGCCGATCTGCCGCCGCCCGACACGCGCCGCTGGGTCGCGCGGCGCAAGGCGCTGGTCGTGCGCGCCGTCCGCTACGGCCTCTTGACCGAGGAGGAGGTGCTGTCCCGCTATGCCCTGTCGGCCGAGGAATTCGCGCTCTGGCAGGCGGCGGAACAGCGCCATGGCGAGGACGGGCTGCGGGTGACGAAAATACAGACATACCGGCGGCTGTAGCGGGACTACTTCGCAAGTATAAGTTGTCATCCATCGGTATTATGCGATGATAACCTTCGTTTAACGAGTAGTCGGCACAGTCGTTAAGGATGATGACTGTTCCTGCGGAGTGTAGTGCATGAGAATACTTCTGGTTGAAGACGATCCCGCAACCTCGCGCAGCATCGAACTGATGCTGACACATGCCAATCTGAACGTCTATTGCACCGATCTGGGCGAAGACGGCATCGATCTGGCCAAACTCTACGATTACGACCTGATCCTGCTCGACCTGAACCTGCCGGATATGAGCGGGCACGAAGTGCTGCGCCAGCTGCGCGTGTCCAAGGTCGAAACGCCGATCCTGATTCTCTCGGGGTCGGACGATACCGACAACAAGATCCGCGGCTTCGGCTTCGGCGCGGATGACTACATGACCAAGCCCTTCCACCGCGAGGAACTGATCGCGCGCATCCATGCGATCATCCGCCGGTCCAAGGGACATGCCCAGTCGATCATCAAGACGGGCGCGGTGGCGGTCAACCTCGACGCCAAGACGGTCGAGGTGGATGGAAAGTCGGTGCATCTGACGGGCAAGGAATACCAGATCCTCGAACTGCTCAGCCTGCGGAAGGGGACGACGCTGACCAAGGAGATGTTCCTGAACCATCTCTATGGCGGCATGGACGAGCCGGAACTGAAGATCATCGACGTCTTCATCTGCAAGCTTCGCAAGAAGCTGGCCGAAGCCACGGGCGGCGACAATTACATCGAAACCGTCTGGGGGCGCGGCTATGTCATGCGCGACCCCGTGCCCGAAGTGGCCGTGCGCCGCATCTCGATCGCGGCGGCAAGCTGACGGCACCCGCCCGCGCGGCCATGCCCGCACTGGACCAACCCACCGTCGCCCCCTAAACCAAGGGGGTGACGACAAGGACAGGCCGGAATGGGCGCGCAGGCAAAACCCGTTGACCAATTGACCGAGGCCGAGGCGCGCGATGAACTCGCGCGGCTGGCCTCTGCCATCGCTGCCGCGAACACGGCCTATCACACGCTGGACGCGCCCGAGATCACGGATGCCGATTACGACGCCTTGAAGGCGCGCAACCGCGCGATCGAGGCGCGTTTCCCCGCGCTTGTCCGCGCCGACAGTCCGTCGGATGCGGTGGGGGCGGGCCTTGCCGAAGGCTTCGGCAAGGTTCGGCACGCGGTGCGGATGCTGTCGTTGGAAAACGCGTTCGAGGATGGCGACATCGCCGATTTCGACGACCGCGTGCGGAAATACCTGAACCTTGACGCGGCCATCGCCTATACGGCGGAACCCAAGATCGACGGGCTGTCGCTGTCGCTGCGCTACGAAGGCGGGGTTCTGGTGCAGGCCGCCACGCGCGGCGACGGCGAGACGGGCGAGAACGTGACCGACAACGCCCGCACCATCGCCGATATCCCCCACCGCCTGACCGGCGCGCCCGAGGTGCTTGAAGTGCGGGGCGAGGTCTACATGTCCCATGCCGATTTCGCGGCGCTGAACGCGCGGCAGGCGGCGGCGGGGGGCAAGACATTCGCCAATCCGCGCAACGCGGCGGCGGGCAGCCTGCGCCAGCTGGATGCCGCGATCACCGCCGCGCGGCCCTTGCGCTTTTTCGCCTATGCGTGGGGGGCGCTGTCCGAACCGCTGGCCAGTTCGCAATTCGCTGCAATTGCGCGTCTGAAGGCCATGGGATTCCAGACAAATCCTCTGACCGTCCTGTGCGATGGACCGGCGGCGATGCTGGCGCAGTACCGCGCCATCGAAGCCCGCCGCGCGACGCTGGGCTATGACATCGACGGCGTGGTCTACAAGGTGGACGACCTGTCCTATCAGGCGCGGCTGGGCTTCCGCTCCTCGACCCCGCGCTGGGCGATCGCGCATAAATTTCCCGCCGAACTGGCCTGGACGCGGCTTCTGTCGATCGACATCCAGGTGGGCCGGACGGGCGCGCTGTCGCCCGTGGCGCGGCTGCAGCCCGTCACGGTGGGCGGCGTCGTCGTCTCCAACGCCACCCTGCACAACGAGGATTACATCGCCGGCCGCGACGCGCGGGGCGAAGCGATCCGCGGCGGCAAGGATATCCGCGCGGGCGACTGGGTGCAGGTCTATCGCGCGGGCGACGTGATCCCCAAGGTCGCGGATGTGGACCTGTCGCAGCGCCCCGACGGGGCGGTCCCCTACAGCTTCCCCCATATCTGCCCCGAATGCGGATCGCCCGCCGTGCGCGAGGAAGGCGATTCGGTCCGCCGCTGCACGGGCGGGCTGATCTGCCCCGCGCAGGCGGTGGAGCGGCTGAAGCATTTCGTCAGCCGCGGTGCCTTTGACATCGAAGGGCTGGGCGCGAAACAGGTGGAGATGTTCTTCGCCGATGCGGTCCTGCCCATCCGCGAACCTGCCGACATCTTTACCCTTGCCGCGCGCGACGCCGCCAACCCCTTGCAGAAGCTGAAGAACCGCGACGGATTCGGGGACCGCTCGGTGTCCAACCTCTGGTCCGCGATCGAAGAGCGCCGCCGCATCCCGCTGGCGCGGCTGATCTTCGCCCTCGGCATGCGCCATGTGGGCGAGGTGGCGGCGCAGGACCTCGCCCGCCATTACCAGACATGGGCCGCGCTGGCCGCCGCGGTGGACCTGTCGCGCCCCGCCGCCCTTGCCCATCGCGCGGCCGACGAGGCGGAACTGGCCGAGCGCGCCGCCGCCGCCACGCAGGGCCGCCGCCCGCGCGTGAAGGAATCGCGCGATGCCGCATGGGATGCGCTGGCCGTGCCCGACGATGCAAAGGCCGCGTGGCAGGAACTGGTGACGGGCGACGGGATCGGCCCCGTCCTTGCGCTGTCGCTGTCCGACACGCTGGCCAATGCGGAAGAGCGCGCCTCCATCGACCGGCTGGTCGCGCATCTGGAGGTGCTGCCGCCCGAGGCGCGGGCGACCGCGTCCCCCGTGGCGGGGATGACGGTGGTCTTTACCGGCAGCCTTGAAAAGATGACGCGAGCCGAAGCCAAGGCGCGGGCCGAAGCGCTGGGGGCCAAGGTCGCGGGATCGGTCAGCGCCAAGACCGATCTGGTCGTGGCAGGCCCGGGGGCAGGGTCCAAGGCCAAGGATGCCGAACGCTTGGGCGTGAAGATGATCGACGAGGACGCCTGGCTCGCCCTCATCGCGGGGACATGAGCAGGCCGCCCGAACTCTTCCCGCTGTTCGCGGGGCTGGAAACGCTGGAAGGCGTGGGGCCGAAGACGGCTGCCGCCCTTGCGGGGCTGGGGGTGGAACGGCCCAAGGACCTCTTGTTCCTGCTGCCCCATTCCGGCACGGATCGCAGCCGAAAGGCTTCTGTCCGCGATGTCGTGCCCCCCTGCACCGTGACGGTGGAGGTGGAGGTGGGCGCCCATTTCCCCCCCCGCGGCAAGGGCAAGCCCTACCGCGTGATGGTCCGCGACGCGGGGCTGGAGTTCCAGTTGGTCTTCTTCCACGCGCGGGGGGATTTCCTGTCGAAGCAGCTTCCCACCGGCCAGCGGCGGCTGGTGTCCGGGCGGGTGGAACTGTTCGACGGCATCGCCCAGATGGTCCATCCCGACCATATCCTGCGGGTGGAGGAGGCGGGCGACCTGCCCCCCTACGAACCCGTCTACCCGCTGACGGCGGGGGTCACGCAGAAACAGGTGGCCAAGGCCGTCACCTCGGCCCTTGCCCGCGCGCCGCGCCTGCCGGAATGGATCGACGGGCCGCTTCTTGCCCGCGAAGGCTGGCCCGCCTGGGCCGATGCGGTGGCGCGCGTCCATGCGCCCGCCGATGCGGCGGCGCTCGCGCCCACCGATCCCGCGCGGCAAAGGCTGGCCTATGACGAGCTTTTTGCCCATCAGCTGACGCTTTCGCTTGCCCGCGCGACGCTGCGAAAGGCCAAGGGCGTATCGACCGTCGGGACGGGCGTGCTGCAGGGCAGGGTGCTGGCCTCGCTGCCCTATGCCCCCACGGGCGCGCAGCGCCGCGCGGTGGCCGAAATCGCGCAGGATATGGAAAACCCGCTGCGGATGAACCGCCTGCTGCAGGGCGATGTGGGCGCGGGCAAGACGCTGGTGGCGCTGCTCGCACTCCTGATCGCGGTCGAAGGGGGCGGGCAGGGGGTGATGATGGCGCCCACCGAAATCCTCGCCCGCCAGCATCACGAAGGGCTGGCCCCGCTGGCCGCGGCGGCGGGGGTGCGGCTGGAATTGCTGACGGGCCGCGACAAGGGGGCGGAACGGGCGGGCAAGCTGGCGGCGCTGGCGGCGGGGGATATCCATATCCTCGTCGGCACCCATGCCGTGTTCCAGAAGGACGTGCAGTTCCACGACCTGCGCCTTGCCGTGGTGGACGAACAGCACCGCTTCGGCGTGGCGCAGCGGATGGAACTGGCCGCCAAGGGCGCGGCGGTCGATACGCTGGTGATGACGGCGACGCCCATCCCGCGCTCTCTGGCGCTGGCGACCTATGGC
>JBEEOG010000128.1:0-2527 GCA_041191745.1 Pseudomonadota bacterium
CCCGATCAGGTCGATATCGTCGTGCTGACCCATATGCATGGCGACCATATCGGCGGTCTGGCCGACGACGCGGGCACCGTCACCTATCCCAATGCCCGCTATGTGACGGGGGCCACCGAACACAACACCTGGTCCGCCGCAGGGAACGAAGGTTTCGACGCCAAGGTCAAACCCCTGAACGAGAAGTTCACCTTCCTCGACGATGGCGGCGCGGTCGTGTCGGGCATCACCGCGATGGCCGCAACGGGCCACACGCCGGGCCATTTCGCCTATCTTTTCGAAAGCGGCGGCGCGCGCATGGCGCTTCTGGGGGACACGACGAACCATTACGTCTGGTCGCTGGCCAAGCCCGACTGGGAGGTGCGCTTCGATCAGGACAAGGCGCAGGCCGCGGCCACCCGCCGCGCGATCCTGGGCATGCTGGCCGCCGACCGCATCCCCTTTACGGGCTATCACATGCCCTTCCCCGCCATCGGCTTTGTCGAAGCCGCGGGCGACGGGTTCCGCTACGTTCCGGCCAGCTACCAGCTGCTGCTGTAGGCTGTGCGAAAAAGGGGCGGCCATCGGCCGCCCCTTTCCCATCGGTGCCGCGCGGGATCAGGCCTTCAGCTTGGCCGCGATCTCGACCGTGCGCTTGGCCTGATGGCCGATGGCGGCGCGGGCGTTGTCGTCGAACTCCTTGCCCTGCGTGTGGCTGTAGCCATAGGGGTTGCCGCCCGTGGCGAAGATCGACGCATCCGTGTAGCCCGGTGCCGCGATGATCGCGCCCCAGTGGAGGAAGGTGGTGTAAAGGCCGAGGATCGTCGCCTCTTGCCCGCCATGCGGGTTCTGCGCGCTGGTCATGGCCGAGACGGCCTTGTTCGCCAGCTTGCCGCCGAACCAGACGCCGCCCAGCGTGTCGATGAAGGCGCGCAGCTGGCTCGTGGCCTGACCGAAGCGGGTCGGACCCGAGAAGATGTAGGCATCGGCCCATTCCATGTCCTCGGGCGTGGCGACCGGAACGTGCGACTGCTTTTCGGCTGCCGCCTTCCACGCGTCCTGACCGTTCACCACCTCGGCCGGCGCGGTTTCGGCGACGCGCAGCACGCGCACCTCGGCCCCCGCCGCGCGGGCGGCCTCGGCGGCGATCTCGGCCATCTGGTGGTTGGTGCCGTAGGTGGAATAATAGACGATTGCGAGCTTGACGGACATCAGATGCCTCCGGGGCTTTGCGGTTGTTGCCCGCGACAGCTAGTCGCCGCGGCACCCTTGCGCCATTCCGCAAAGCTGCAAGGCCCCTGTGCGCCGGTGCAGGGCCGCCCCGTCGCGCCGTTTCCCCGCGGCCGGCCGGTCCGCCCCCCCGTTGTGCAGCCCTTGTCGTTAGCGCTATCATGGCGGCTGCGGAAGGAGACGACGCATGACCCAGACCAAGCCCCCGCAGGCCCCGATCCTGACGCTGACGCTGAACCCCGCGCTCGACATGGCGACGGATGTGCCGCGCCTGATCCCGGACGAGAAGCTGCGCTGCACCGACCCCAAGCTCGACCCCGGCGGCGGCGGGCTGAATGTCAGCCGCGCGATCCATGCGCTGGGCGGCGAGTCGCTGGCGCTGGTGGCGCTGGGCGGGCTGACGGGCGACCGTCTGGCCGAACTGATCCGGCGCGAGGGGGTGATGTTCCTCGGCATCACCGGCCCGGGCGAGACGCGCCAGAGCCTGACCGTGAACGAAGGCGCAAGCGGGCGGCAGTTCCGCTTCATGCTGCCGGGGCCGCAATGGCATCAGGAGGATCAGGAACGCGTCTTCACCCTGCTGCGCGCGGCGGGCAAGGCGGGGGCCTTCTCGGTCATCTCGGGCAGCCAGCCGCCCGGCGTGCCGGTGGATTTCCCCGCGCGTCTGGCCGCCGCGATGGCGGGGATGCGGGTGGTGATGGACACGTCGGGCGCTGCGCTGACAGAAGCCGTCACGCACCCGATCCCCGATCTGGAAGTGCTGCGGATGGACGGCGAAGAGGCCGAGGCGCTGGCCGGCCACGCGCTGGAACGCCGCGCCGACACGGCCGATTTCGCGCAGGCGCTGGTCCGGCGCGGCGTGGCGCGCAAGGTGATCGTGGCCCGCGGCGCGGACGGGTCGGTGCTGGCCGAGGCAGGCCGCCGCATCTTTGCCAAGGCCCCCAAGGTGCAGGTCCGGTCGAAGGTCGGGGCGGGCGACAGCTTCGTGGGGGGCTACACGCTCGCCCTCGCGCGCGGGATGACCGAGGATCAGGCGCTGTCGCAGGGCGTGGCCTGCGCCGCCGCCGCCGTGATGTCTGAGGCGACAGAGCTTTGCCGTCCGGCGGATGTGGCGCGGCTTCTGCCCGAGGCGGTCGTCGAAACCGTCTGAGCCTGCGCCCGTTCCGCCCGCGAAAAGGGGGCGCTCGCGCCCCCTCTGGGCCGTGCCGGCCCATTCACCCCC
This sequence comes from Pseudomonadota bacterium, assembly GCA_041191745.1. Taxonomy (GTDB): domain Bacteria; phylum Pseudomonadota; class Alphaproteobacteria; order Rhodobacterales; family Rhodobacteraceae; genus Paragemmobacter. The sequence continues at coordinate 2,432 of JBEEOG010000128.1, forward strand.
GAGGATATTTTGGGAAAGAGGATGCAGAGGCACTGCACATCCTCTTTCCAGAGATATCCCGGGGGTCCGGGGGCTGGCCCCCGGTTCGGCAAAGGG
>JBEEOG010000129.1:0-4828 GCA_041191745.1 Pseudomonadota bacterium
GAGGGGGCGCGAGCGCCCCCTGCGACCCGAGGCACCGTGCCCGCGGGCGCGGTGCCGAGAGGGGGGGCCTGCGCGCGGGCCCGCCCGCGCGCACCGCTAGGCAGGCCGCAGCGCGGGGCACGCCCAAGGATGCGGAATGCACAAGGGGCGCGCCTGTCACGGGCGCGCCCCTCGCCGGATGGATCAAGGGCCACCGTCAGCGCGGCGTCACGCCCCGCAGCCGTTCGGACCGGCGGCGCAACAGCTCCACCGTCGCCAGAAGCGCGATCGAGATGATGACGAGGATCGTCGCCACCGACAGGATCGCGGGGCTGATCGCCTCGCGGATGCCGTTCCACATCTGGCGCGGGATGGTCTGCTGTTCCGGCCCCGCGATGAAGAGCACCGCCACCACCTCGTCGAACGAGGTAACGAAGGCGAAGAGCGCGCCCGACACCACGCCCGGCAGGATCAGGGGCAGGATCACCTTGAAGAAGGTCACGCGCGGGCTGGCCCCGAGCGAGGCCGCCGCACGGATCAGGCTCTGGTCGAAGCCCGACAGCGTGGCCGTCACGGTGATGATGACGAAGGGGATGCCCAGCGTCGCATGGGCAAGGATGATGCCCGTATAGGTCGATGTCAGCCGCCCGCATTGCGTGCCGATGATGCCGCAGGGGTTCGAGTAGAAGAAGAACAGCCCCGTGGCGATGATGATGATCGGCACGATCATGGGCGAGATCAGGATCGCCATGATCAGGCGGCGATAGGGCATCTCGGGCCGCGACAGGCCGAGGGCGGCCAGCGTGCCCAGCACGGTCGCAAGGATCGTGGACCAGAAGCCGATGATGACCGAATTCTGCGCGGCCTTCACCCATGTGGCCTGTTCCCAGACCTGCGACCACCAGCTTGCATCGCGGGGGGCGTCGGGCGTGGCCAGACCCGTGGTCAGCAGCGCGTCGTACCAGCGCAGCGAATAGCCTTCGGGATCGAAGGACAGCATCTTCTGCGTGAAGGTGAAATAGGGCTCGGCGTTGAACGAGAGCGGGATCACCACGAGGATGGGCGAGATCAGGAAGACGAAGATCGCCGCACAGAGGATCTTGTAGGTGTAGTGCCAGACACGTTCCAGCGGTGTGGCATAGATGGGCAGGGCCATGACGTTTCCCCTCTCAGCCGAATTTCAGGTTGTCGATGCCGACAAGGCGGTCATAGAGCCAGTAGAGCACCAGCACCCCCGCCAGAAGCATCGCCGACAGGGCGGCGGCCATCGACCAGTTCGACTTGTCCATGTGGAAATCGATCAGGTTCGAGATCAGCTGCCCGTCCGCGCCCCCCACCAGCGCGGGGGTGATGTAGTAGCCCACCGCAAGGATGAAGACGAGAAGCGATCCCGCCCCGATCCCCGGCAGGGTCTGGGGCAGGTAGATGCGGCGGAAGGTGGTCCAGCTGGTCGCGCCAAGGCTGCGGGCCGCGCGGGCATAGCTGGGCGGGATCACCCGCATCACCGAATAGAGCGGCAGGATCATGAAGGGCAGCAGGATATGCGTCATCACGATGATCGTGCCCAGTTCGTTGTAGATCATCGCCAGACGCGCGTCGTCGCTGACAAGGCCGAGCGAGACGAGGACGCTGTTGATCACGCCCTGCCCCTGCAACAGCACGATCCAGCTTGTCGTGCGGACGAGAAGCGACGTCCAGAACGGCAGCAGCACGAGGATCATGAGCAGATTCGACCAGCGCATCGGCAGCGTCGCCAAGAGATGCGCGACGGGAAAGGCCAGCAGCAGGCAGATGACGGTGATGAGCCCCGACAGCAGGAAGGTCTTGCCGAAGAGGTAGAGATAGATGCGCTGGTCGTCCGCGACGCGCTGCAGGTTGCCCGCCTCGTCGCGTTCGAAATCGGTGGCGATCAGGTAGAAATCGCTCGTATAGGTGCTCGATGCCGTCCGCATGGCCTGCCAGACGGCGGGCTTGCCCCAGTCGGGATCGTCGGCGATCAGCGCCTCCTTGAAGGGCGGCTCCAGCCGGTCGGCGCCGCGCGCGGCCGAGGTGAACAGCGACCGCGTGCCCGACAGGATGTAGTTGATCCGCGTGCCCGCCTCGCCGGCCGTCTTTGCCTCTTTCATCAGCTTCAGGTCGGCGGCCAGCGCGGCAAAGGCGGCCTCGTCCGGTTCGGTGCCCTGCGGATTGGCGTCGAACCATGCCACGAGGTTGGGCGCATTGGCCGAAAACCCGTCGTGATAGACCGAACGTTGCAGCATCTGCCCGATGGGCAGGATGAAGGTCACGACCACGAAGATCAGAAGCGGCGCCACGAGAAGGAAGGCGCGGCGCTTGGCCCGCTGCTGCGCGGCGGCCAGCGCGGCCTTGAGCGGGCGCCCGTCGGCGGTTGTCAGCCCCGCGGCGCGGGCAGGGGCGGAAGCGGTCAGGTCGGCCATCGGTCAGCGCCTTGTAAGGAAGGGATCGGGCGCGGGGATGTCCCCCGCGCCCGTCATGTCATCAGTTGGCGGCGAGCCAGGCGTTGAAGCGCTCGTTCAGTTCCGCATCGCGGTCGACCCAGAATTCATAGGACGAGGCCAGCGCGTTGGTCATGTTCTCGGGCGCGGTGGGCATGTGCGGGCCCATTTCCGTCTTGCCGTCCTGATAGAGGCCGACCAGCGGGGCCGACGACTTGCGCGCGGGGCCGTAGCTGATCCACTTGGCCTGATCGGCCAGACGCTGCGTATCGGTCGAGAAGGCGATGAACTTCTTGGCCGCTTCGAGGTTCGGCGCGCCCTTCGGGATCACGAACAGGTCGTATTCGTAGACCTGCCCATCCCAGACCACCTGGAACGGCTTGTTCTCGGCCACGGCGGCGGCGAAGATACGGCCGTTATAGGCGGTGGTCATGGCGACTTCGCCATCGGCCAGAAGCTGCGGGGGCTGCGCGCCGGCTTCCCACCAGATCACCTGATCCTTGATGGTTTCCAGCTTGGCGAAGGCGCGGTCGAGGCCCTCGTCGGTTTCGAGCAGGGCATAGACCTCGGCCGCCGGAACGCCATCGGCCATCAGCGCCATCTCGAGGTTCGCCTTGGCGCCTTTACGCATGCCGCGCTTGCCCGGGAATTTCTCGAGGTCGAAGAAATCCGCCATGGTGGTCGGGCCTTCGGGGAACTTCGAGGTGTCATAGGCAAAGACGGTCGAGAAGACGATCGTCGCCACGGCGCATTCGGTCAGCGCGCCGGGCAGGAAGTCTTCCGCCGCGGGCGTGCCATCGGGCGCGGGCGCGAGGATGGCGGGGTCGATCGTTTCCAGCATGCCTTCGTCGCACAGGCGCACGGCATCGGCATATTCGACGTCGGCCACGTCGACCGTGACGTTGTTCGCCTCGACCATCGCCTTGACCGGCGTGGCGGGGTTGTCGGCATCGACCGAGATCACGTTGATCCCCGTCTCGGCGGTGAAGGGCTTGTGGTAGGCTTCGATCTGCGACGTGACATAGGCCCCGCCCCAGGACATCACGGTCACCTCTTCCGCAGTCGCGATGGTGGCGACGGCGGTCAGGGCCGTGGTGAGGGTCAGAAGTTTCTTCATCGTGTGCTCCCGTGTTGAAGTCGTCTTGGCAAGTTCTGCTCTGTCATTGGCCGCCCCGCGACGGCACGGGCCCCGAAGGGCCGAAACCCGAAGGATCAGACCGGATCGAGCGCGCGCGCATCCGCGGGCGCCCAGCCGATCTTGATCTTCTCGCCCGGCACCAGCACCCGCTGGCCCAGCGTGTTGCGGCTCTTGATGACGAAGTCGTCATGGCCCGCGACCTTCAGCACCGTGCGGAACAGGTCGCCCATGTAGACCACCTCGATCACCTCGGCGTCGATCAGATGGGCGTCGGCGGGCAGGAGGTCGGGCTTGAATTCCACCCGTTCCGGCCGGATCGACACCAGCGTCCTCTGCCCCTTGGCCGTGACGTTGACGGGGGTGGCATCGATCAGCTCTCCGGTCGCCAGACGCACCAGCGCGCGCCCGCCCTTGATCTCTTCAACCGTGCCTTCCAGACGGTTGTTCTCGCCGATGAACTGGGCGACGAAGCTGTTGTCGGGGCGTTCGTACAGATCGGCGGGCGGCGCAAGCTGCTGGATGCGGCCATCGTTGAAGACGGCGATGCGGTCCGACATGGTCAGCGCCTCGCCCTGGTCATGGGTGACGTAGACCACCGTGATGCCCAGCGTCTCGTGCAGGCGCTTGATCTCGAACTGCATGTGTTCGCGCAACTGCTTGTCCAGCGCGCCGAGGGGTTCGTCCATCAGCACGAGCGAGGGGTCAAAGACCAGCGCGCGGGCCAGCGCGATGCGCTGCTGCTGGCCGCCCGAAAGCTGCGCGGGGCGGCGGTTGGCAAAGGCCCCCATCTGCACCATGTCGAGCGCGCGCTTGATCTTGGCCTCGCGCTCGGATTTGCCCATGCCGCGCACCTCCAGCGGGAAGGCGAGGTTCTCGCCCACCGTCATGTGCGGGAACAGCGCGTAATTCTGGAACACCATGCCGATGCCGCGCTTGTGCGGCGGGACCTGGTTGATCGGGCGGCCGTCGAGCAGGATTTCCCCGTTCGTCGCCGTCTCGAATCCGGCAAGCATCATCAGGCAGGTCGTCTTGCCCGAACCGGACGGGCCGAGCATCGTCAGGAATTCGCCCTTGCCGATCGACAGGTTCAGGTCTTTGACGACCAGCGACACACCGTCGTAACTTTTCTGAACGCGATCGAATACGACGAAGGCGTCGTTCGTCCCGGTATCGGTCACTGTCCTCTCCCCGATGGTCGCGGCGGTTTGCCCGCACTCTTTGCGCCGACTATTTCCAATGCATCCCCGCATTGCAA
>JBEEOG010000130.1:0-4869 GCA_041191745.1 Pseudomonadota bacterium
CGACAACGACACCGACGAGGGGCGCGAGGCCAACCGCCGGATCGAATTCGTCCTGCAGGGGGCGGCGGCCGCTCCGGCGGCGGGGGCGGCAGATGCGGCACAGGATGACAGCCCCTCCGTCGCGCCGACGGAAAAGACCTTGCGTCCGCGCCAGCGGCCCGCGAATAACGGCTGACGACGGGAAAACGAGCCGCTGAAATGAACCGCACCGAATTCATCTTCGTGACCGCCATCATCCTTCTGGCGGCCTTCGCGCTGGGGTGGTTCTCCTACTGGCTTCTGCACCGCTTCACCCGCATCGCGGGCGGCGACGTGGCCGAGATGGACCACCTCGCCCAATCCCTGCACGAGGCCGAAGAGGCGCGCGATCAGGCGCTGATCTATCTGGAACAGCGCGAGGCGGAGCTTCTGAACCAGATCGCCCAGACCGAAGCCGAACTGCGCGCCGCGATGGAAGGGCTGCGCGACGCGCGGCACGAGGCCGAAGAGATGCGCGCCTATATCGAACGCATGCACGCCGCGAACTGAGGCCCCGTGCCGTAGGGTGCGCGTTCACCGCGCACCCTGTCCCGCGCCAAGCGCGGATATGCGCCCCAAATCCCGCTCAGATCCCGTCCAGACAGGCCGCCATCAGGGGCGATGCCGGATTGGACAGCCCGTCGATCACGTCGAAATGGTGCCGCCCCGCATCCACCGTCCACGGGCAATCCCACGCTTCCGACAGAAGCCGCGCCTGCCACAGGAAGGACGGCCGCTCCTGCCCGCCGACCCAGACATGGGCCTGCACGCCCGCGCGCAGGGGCAGAAGCGCGGGGCTTTCGGCGGCACATTCCGCCGCGTCGAGGCCAAGCTTGTCCTGCATCGATGTCGCCATCAGCGGGCGCAGGTCCGACAGGGGCGAGACCGGCACGACCCGCGCCACGCGCCGCAGGGGCAGGTCGGCGCAGCCCATCCGCGCCGCCAGATGCCCGCCCGCCGAATGGCCCGCAACGACAACCGGCCCCGCCACCTGCCCCGCCGCATGGACAACCGCCGCCGCGACATCCGCCGTCATGTCGCGCAGGCGCGCCGCAGGGGCCAGACGGTAGGACGGGATCGCACAGGCCCAGCCCCGCGCCACGGCCCCCGCCGCCAGATGCGACCAGTCCTCGCGCCCGAAGGCCATCCAGTAGCCGCCATGCACGAAGACGAGCAGCCCCTTGGGCATGCCATCGGGCAGGAACAGGTCCAGCCCCTGCCGCGGGTCCGTGCCATAGGCCAGCCCCGTCCGCGCCCGCGCCCCCAGGCTGTCGCGGAAGGCGGCGGCAGCGGCGCGCCAGCGCGGCGGGAACCCCTCCGCCCCCGCGATGAAGGCGCCATTGGCATAAGCCAGATCGGCCTCGTCCCGTGTCATGCCCCGCCCCTGCCCCTGATTTGATCAAAATTCCGCCCGCCGCTGCCGCTTTCCGTCCTGCCGCAACTGGACAAGCCGCCCTGCCGGTGCAATCCATCCTTAACCCGAACGTCCGGAGGCCCACATGCTCGATTCCGTCACCAACCTGTCGTCGCTGCTGAAAGACCCCACGCTTCTGTGCACCAAGGCCTATGTGGCGGGGGAATGGGTGGATGCGGCGGATGGCAAGACCTTCGCCGTCACCAACCCCGCGCGGGGCGACGTGATCTGCCATGTGCCCGACCTGACGCGCGCCGAGGTGGCCCGCGCCATCGACGCCGCGCAAGAGGCGATGAAGGACTGGGCCACCCGCACCGGCAAGGAACGCGCCGCCGTGCTGCGGAAATGGTTCGACCTGATGATGGCCAACCAGGAGGATCTGGGCAAGATCCTGACCGCCGAGATGGGCAAGCCGCTGGCCGAAGCCAAGGGCGAGATCGCCTATGGCGCGTCCTTCATCGAATGGTTCGGAGAAGAGGCCAAGCGCGTCTATGGCGAGACGATCCCCGGCCACCAGCGCGACAAGCGCATCACGGTGATCAAGCAGCCCATCGGCGTGGTGGGGTCGATCACCCCGTGGAACTTCCCCAACGCAATGATCGCGCGCAAGGTCGGCCCCGCGCTGGCGGCGGGCTGCGGCTTCGTCGCGCGGCCCGCGTCGGAAACCCCGCTCTCGGCGCTGGCGATGGCGGTTCTGGGCGAACGGGCGGGCCTGCCCAAGGGCATCTTCTCGGTCGTGACATCATCACGCGCATCGGACATCGGCAAGGAATTCTGCGAAAACCACAAGGTGAAGAAGATCACCTTCACCGGCTCGACCGAAGTGGGCCGCATCCTGCTGCGTCAGGCCGCCGATCAGGTGATGAAATGCAGCATGGAACTGGGGGGCAACGCGCCCTTCATCGTCTTTGACGATGCCGATCTGGACGCCGCCGTGGCAGGGGCGATGATCTCGAAGTTCCGCAACAACGGCCAGACCTGCGTCTGCGCCAACCGCATCTATGTGCAGGCGGGCGTCTATGGCGCGTTTTCGAAAAAGCTGGCCGAGGCGGTCGCCAAGACGCGCGTCGGCGACGGCCTGTCGGAAGACGTGAACTTCGGCCCGCTGATCAGCCCCGATGCGGTAGAAAAGGTCGAAGAACACATCGCCGACGCGCTGAAGAAAGGCGCAAAGGTCGAAACCGGGGGCAAGCGCCACGCGCTGGGCGGCACCTTCTTCGAACCCACCATCCTGACCGGCGTCACCCCCGACATGATCGTGTCGGGCGAGGAGACCTTCGGCCCCGTCGCGCCGCTGTTCCGGTTCGAGACGGAAGAGGAGGTGATCGCGCTGGCCAATGACACGATCTTCGGCCTTGCCTCCTATTTCTACGCCCGCGACATCGGCCGCATCACCCGCGTGCAGGAAGCGCTGGAATACGGCATGGTCGGCGTGAACACCGGCCTCATCTCGACCGAGGTCGCCCCCTTCGGCGGGGTCAAGCAATCGGGCCTCGGCCGCGAAGGCAGCCGCCACGGGATGGAGGATTACCTCGAGATGAAATACATCTGCCTCAGCGTGTGACGGGCGGCGCGGACGGGGGCGTGGACGCCCCCCTTGCCGCGGTGCCTATCTGACGAACAGCAGCGCGGCGATCTGGCCCCAGATCGCCGCGATTGCGTTTTCGGCGCTGCGGACCGGCTTGTCATAGACCGCATCGCGCATGCCGAGCGTGTAGATCGCCCAGATCGCGGGCAGCACATCGTCCAGTGCGAGGTCCTTACGGAACACGCCTTCGGACTGGCCTGACAGGATCACCCGCCCGACAGGGGCCAGCACGGCGGTGCGGTCCTCGCGGTTTTCCGCTTCGGCCGCATCGGACCAGTCCCAGCTGTGCGCCTGAAGGACGCGCAGCAATTGCGGATCGGCCAGATCGAAGGCCGCCCATTCCGTCAGGATTGCCCGCAGCCGTTCCCGCGCGGGTCCGTCCTCATCGGCGATCTCGTCCGATTTGGCGACCTGCGGCGCGTTGAAATCCTTGACCAGCGCGGCGATGAGCCCCGCCTTCCCGTCGAAATAGGCGTTGATCAGGCTGTGCGAGACACCCGCGCGGCGCCCCACCTCGACCACCGACACGCCGTCGATTCCCCGTTCGGCTGCGATGGCCCGCGCGGCATCCATCAGGGCACGGCGCGTTCCCTGCTTGCGGGCGTCGCGTCCGGCGCGGGCTTGGTCTGAAAGCGTGTAGCTGCGGGGCATGACGCGACGTTACGAATTTCTCGATGAAATTGTCAACCGCTTCTACTTGCGCCCGCCGCAGGTCATCCCTATTTGCATTTAACTTGTAAATTACTTAGTAAAGAGAAATGTGGAAATGGTCGCATCCGAACACGAGACGCTGCGCGCCTTGCGCCATCTGACCGAAAATGCCGGCGACGCGCTGAACCTGACCGAAGCCGAACGGGCCGCGATCGCGGCGGAACTCTACCGGCTGGCCGACATCATCCTTTCGGGGCCCACCACGGCCCAGACCCTCGGGGCGGTGCATCACGCGCAGCGGCGCGCGGCATGGCTGATGCGCTGGCTGGAGCGGGCCGTGACCCCGCAGGTGCGCGACATGGATGGCCCCGATAAACCCTAGGCCTATGCCCCCGCCGCGCAACGCTATCCGATAACAGCGCGGCGTTTTTGCCTAGCGCGGTGAAAAGGGCCACGACTGGCCCCATCCACCGCAACCCGCGAAAGGGACACCTGACATGCTGCTCTCTGTCAAACTGCTTTCGGTCAAACAGGCGACCACCGCCGCCGTCACGGCCCTGACCATCGCCGCCACCGCCGCCGCCCCCGCCAGCGCGGGCGAGAAGGAACGCGAATTCCTGAAGGGCGCGCTGGCCACCGTCGCCGTGGGCACGATCCTGCTGGGCATCGCCAATCAGGGGCAGGCGCGCCAGCCCGCGCCGGTCTATCGCCCCGCGCCGCAGCCCGTCTACCGGCCCGCGCCAGTCTACGATTATGTCCCCGCCCCCGCGCCGGTCTATCGCCCCGCGCCGGTGCCGCACCACCACCAGTCCATCTACCACAGCGCCGCCGCGCGGGCCTTCAACGCCTACAGCCTGCCCGAGCGCCGCGCGATCCAGCGCCGCCTTGCCGCCGCGGGCTATTACTTCGGCGGGATCGACGGGGCCTTCGGGCCGGGCACCTATAACGCGATCACCGCCTATGCCGCCGACCAGCGCAACGGCGGCACCCTTTCGACCACGGCGGGGGCCTTTGCCGTCTATGACGGCCTGATCCTCGGCTAGGGCGGACGGGGCGGGCGCATCGCGCGCCGCCTGCCCTGCCTGCGCGGCAGGCCCTGCGTCCGGCGGGGCTTGCCGCAACGGGGCGGAATTGGTAACCCTTCCTTACCAAAACGGAAGGTGCGCCCCATGCCCGTCATCACCTGCATCGACGACCT
>JBEEOG010000131.1:0-4566 GCA_041191745.1 Pseudomonadota bacterium
AGAATCAACCCGGTCCGGTCCAGAAGCTTGACGCCCCATTCCTTTTCCAGATTGCGCTGCTGCACGGGCGACACCGGCCCGTCCACAAGGACAAGGCCGATCTTCGCCTCTTTGAAGCGCGCCTTCAGCTCCTCCACCTTGCCCGAGCCGAACAGCATGCCGGGATGCACGCGCGGCAGGCGCACGACCTCTGCCCCGACCACATCGAGTTCGGGCAGCGCTGCGGCAAGGCTGACCGCTTCGGCCAGACCGTGTTCGGGCAGGCGGCGGCGGCCGTCATGGCGGATGTCGGGATGCAGGACCCAGGCCCGCGTCGCACGGGCGCGGGTCGAACGGTCGTCATCCCGCCGGTCCGGCAGGAGATCGTCATCCTCGTCTTCGGGCAGGTCCGAAATCAGTCTTCGCCTTCATAAAGGTTGATCGGCGCGCCCGGCATGATGGTGGAAATCGCATGCTTGTAGACAAGCTGCGACTGCCCGTCCCGACGCAGAAGGACGCAGAAATTGTCAAACCAGGTGATCACACCCTGCAGCTTGACGCCGTTGATCAGGAAGATCGTGACAGGAACTTTCGCTTTCCGGACGTGATTGAGAAACGCGTCCTGCAAATTCTGTTTGTCCGAGGCCATTCTTCTTTTGCCTTTGTTTCTTGTCGGCTCTCGCCGAAATTGCGCGCTGTGCCGGACGTGCCATCCCTCGGTGGCAGGTATCGCCCAACGTCTTAAGTATGAAACGGGTTTCGTCCGGTTTCCAGCCCAAAAACAATGGCCTGCTGTCGCGGGGCTGCGGGTCAGCGCCGCCACGTCTCGGGCGCGACCAGCGCGAGGATGGCAAGGATCTCGAGCCGCCCCACCACCATCGCCACGCCCAGCACCGCCTGTGCCGCCATCCCCGCCCCTGCCACATCGACAGCCGCAGGCCCCGCCATGGCCGCCAGAGGGCCGGTCGTCGTCAGCGCGGCAAGCGTCAGGATCAGGGCCGGCTCGAAGGCCATCCCGACCAGCGTGAGCAGCGTCACCACCGCCGCGATCCCCAGCGCGAACAGCATAAAGAAGACCCATGCCAGATAGGCCCCCTCGCGCCGCAGCCGCCGCGCGCTCTGCCCCGATCCGCCGATGGAATTGGGATGGATCAGGCGTTCCAGCTCGCGCTCGCCGTGGCGCAGCAGGGCATAGACGCGCAAGAGCTTGACCCCGCCCGCCGTGGTGGCGACCCCGCCCCCCACGATCGCCAGCCCCGCCAGCACCAGCCCCGGCGTGCCGAGGCCGGACCAGAGCCGCGCCGTCTCCCAGTCGGCCGAGACGAAGCCCGTGGTCGTCAGGAAGGACAGCGTCGTGAACAGCGCCCCCCAAAGCGCGCGCAGCGCGTCGATGGGTGCCCCGCCTGATGCGGCCAGCCAGTGGCGCAGCATCAGGATCGCGGGCACCGCCACCAGAAGCGCCAGCGCAAGGCGCAGTTCGGGATCGCGCCGCAGCGGCGCGCGGGTTTCGGTCACCGTCGCGCCGGGCCAGAAGCGGCGGCTGAGCGCGGCCAGCAGGACGACGAAGATCAGCACCTCGCCCAGCCGTCCGGCGGCCCCCGCCTCTGCCCCCGTGATCCCGCTGGTCGAGACGGTGGACATCGCCAGCACCAGCGCGGTCTGGCTGCTGTCGCCCGACAGCGTCAGAAGCACCCATAGCAGCAGCGTCAGCCCCCCGTAGACGGGCAGAATCTCGAGCGAGTGGCGCATCACGCGGCGGGCGGGGTCGGCGGTATGGGTGATCTGCCCCAGCCCCTCGGTCCCCCGTCCCGGCACGCGGCCCGAGATGACCTCCATCCCGCCAAGGTTCATCGGCGCAAGGATCGCCACCGCCGCGACGAGGAACACGAACCCCCCCATCCAGCCCGCCATCGCCCGCCACAGATGCAGCGTGGGCGGCACCGCCGCCGGATCGCCGATCAGCGACAGCCCCGTGGTGGTGAAGCTCGACACCATTTCGAACCACGCGCCGAACCAGCCGAGCGCGGGCAGCGTTTCGGCCACGGGCAGCGCCATCTGCAGCGGCAGGACGGCATAGGCCGCCGCCAGCGCCACCAGATTGGCGCGGGCCGGATTGCGCGGACGGCGGCCCGCCGTGGCGATGGCGATCATCGCCGTCAGCACCAGCAGGATGAAGCCGGAATAGAAGAAGATGCGCGCCGTTTCATGGTCGCGCAGCACAACGCCCTGCGCCGCGGGCACCCACATCGACAGCGCCACCAGCCCCATCAGAAGCACGATCAGCGGCAGCTCCGACAGGCGGCGCAGCATCAGAAGAAATCGATCGAGACCTGCAAGAGGCGCTCGACCTCGCGCACGTCCTTGGCCATGGCGAACAGCGCGATGACATCGCCCGCCTCGATCCGCGTGTCGCCCGTGGGCTTGACCACGCGTTCGCCCTTCATCAGCGCGCCCACCAGCACGCCTTCGGGAAACTCCACCTCGCGGATCAGCTTGCCGGCCAGCGGGGATGTGGACAGCACCTGCGCCTCAATCACCTCGGCCTCGCTGTCGCCCAGCGAATAGACGCCCCGCACCTTGCCGTGGCGGATGTGGCGCAGGATCGACGACACGGTGGTGGCCCGCGGGTTGATGTAGGCATCGATGTCGAGGGGGCCCATCAGGGGCGCCAGCGTGGGGTCGTTGACCAGCGCGATCGACATGCTGCATCCCGCCTGCTTGGCGCGCACGGCGACGAGAAGGTTCGTCTTGTCGTCATCGGTGACCGCCAGCACCGCATCGGCGCGGTCCACGCTCGCCTCCATCAGGATGTCCATGTCCATCCCGTCGCCGTTCAACACGATGGTGCGTTCCAGCGCATCGGCCGCGCGTTCGGCGATGGTGCGGTTCTTCTCGATGATCTTGGCGCGCACGCGATCGGTCCGCGCCTCCAGCGCGCGGGCCACGCCAAGGCCCACGTTGCCGCCGCCCACGATCACCACGCGTTCCTGCTTTTTCGTCTTCTTTCCAAAGATTTCCAGCGCGCGGTTCACGTCTTCGGAATGGGTGAAGACATAGACCTGATCCTCGGCGAACAACTGGTCCGACGGATCGGGCGCGAACAGCCGCCCCTCGCGCCGCACGCCCACGACGATGGCGCGCAGGGTGGCGAACAGGTCGCTCAGCTGCCGAAGGGGCGTGTTCAGCACGGGGCAGTCCTGATCCAGCTGGATGCCCAGAAGCTGCGCCTTGCCGGCGAAGAACATCTCGGTGTCAAAGGTCGCGGGCGCGGCAAGGCGCTGCAGCGCGGCCTCGGCCACCTCGCGTTCGGGGCTGATCACCACGTCGATGGGCAGGTGGTCGCGCCGGTAGAGGTCGGAATAGATCGCATCCAGATAGCTTTGCGCGCGCAGGCGGGCGATCTTGCGCGGGATGGAAAAGATCGCGTGGGCCACCTCGCAGGTGACCATGTTCACCTCGTCCGAATGGGTGGCGGCGATGATCATGTCGGCATCGCGCGCGCCCGCCCGTTCCAGCACATCGGGGTAGGAGGCGAAGCCCACGATCCCCTGCACATCCAGCGTATCGGTGGCGCGGCGCACCAGATCGGCGTTGAAATCGACGACGGTGACGTCGTTCTTTTCGCCGGACAGCTGGCGGGCGATCTGCCAGCCGACCTGCCCCGCGCCGCAGATGATGACCTTCATCGGGGGTTCCCTCTGGGTTCACTGGACCTGTGGATGGCAGAAGGGGGCAGTGCGGTCAACGCCCCGCCGCGCCCCCGCCTGTCCGCCGCGCGGGCCGTCAGACCTCTTCGCCTTCGTCCTCGTCGGCGCTGTCGTAATCCTCGTCCAGCCGCGCCATCCGCCCGCCGCCCTTGGCCGTGGTCACGACACCCAGCGATTTCAGCTTGCGGTGCAGCGCGCTGCGCTCCATCCCCACGAAACTGGCGGTGCGGCTGATATTGCCGCCGAAGCGGTTGATCTGGGTCAGCAGGTATTCGCGTTCGAAGACCTCGCGCGCCTCGCGCAGGGGCAGCGTCGCCATCGCCCCGCCCAGCACCAGCCGCCCGCCCCCCTCACCCACCGGCGCCTCTTGCCCCGGCAGTTCGCGCGCCTCGACCGGTCCCGACCCGTCGCCAAGGATCAGCACCCGTTCGATCACGTTGCGAAGCTGGCGCACGTTTCCGGGCCAGGCCATGGTCTGCAGCATCGCCTCGGCCTCGGATGTCAGCACGCGCAGGGGCATGCCCTGCGTGCGGTGGAACATCTCGATGAAATGGCGGGTCAGTTCGGGGATATCTTCGCGACGATCCTCAAGGCTGGGCACGGGGATCGGCACGACGTTCAGCCGATCATAAAGTTCCTGACGGAAGCGGCCTGCGGCGATTTCGGCGCGCAGGTCGCGGGTGGTGGAAGAGATTACCCGCAGATCGACGCGGACCTTGTCGGTGCCCCCTGCCCGCGTGAATTGCTGTTCGACCAGCACACGCAGGATCTTGGACTGGGTGCCCACGGGCATGTCGGCCACTTCGTCAAAATAGACGACGCCGCCGTGGGCCTGTTCGAGCAGCCCCTTTTCCACGCCGCGTTCGGTGGTTTCGCGGCC
>JBEEOG010000132.1:0-14437 GCA_041191745.1 Pseudomonadota bacterium
GCTATTATCAGGACCTGCTGCCCGACCGTCCCGGCACGGCGGGGGCGTTGCTGTCGGTGCAGAAACTGGCCGCCGACATCTTTGCCGCCAGCGCCTTTGCCTTCGGGATGGTGATGGGCGGGCACGGGCTGGCCGCACTGCTGGGTGCGGCCCTGTCCGTCGCGGGGGCGGCGGTGCTGTGGGCGCTGGACCGGCGCGGGGTCAGCGCCAGCTGAAGAACCCCGCGGGCGCGCGGCCCAGAAGTTCGTCGGCCAGATCGTGGCCCATCGCGGCCCCGTCGGCGATGGTGCCGCGCCGTTCACCCGTGATCGATTCGCTGCCGTCGGGGCGCAGGATTTCTCCGCGCAGCCAGAGGGTGCCGCCTTCCAGCACGGCAAGCCCCGCGATCGGCGTCTCGCAGGACCCGTCCAGCCGCGCCAGCATGGCGCGTTCGGCGGCAAGGCGCTGCCCCGTCGGCCCGTCATGGATTGCCGACAGCATCCATTCCATCCGCGCATCCGCCGCGCGCCGTTCGATCCCGATGGCCCCCTGCGCCACGGCGGGAAGCATCTCTTCGGGCGCGATGGCGGAACGGGCGACATGTGCCATGCCCAGACGGTTCAGCCCCGCCATGGCAAGGAAGGTGGCGACGGCCACGCCATCCTCGAGCTTCTTCATCCGCGTCTGCACATTGCCGCGGAACTCCACCAGCTGCAGGTCGGGCCGGCGCAGCCGCAACTGCGCGCGCCGCCGCAAGGACGACGAGCCGACCACCGCCCCCTGCGGCAGTTCGGCCAGCGAGGCGACGGCGGGCGACACGAAGCCGTCGCGCACGTCCTGACGTTCCAGATAGCAGTCGAGCACCAGCCCCTCGGGCTGCTGGGTCGGCATGTCCTTCATCGAATGGACCGCGATGTCGATGCCGCCTGCCAGCAGCGCCTCTTCGATCTCGCGCGTGAAGAGGCCCTTGCCGCCGATCTCTTTCAGCGGTTTGTCGAGGATCTGGTCCCCCGTCACCTTGATCACCACGATCTCGAAGGCCGCTTCGGGCAGGGCAAAGGCCGCCATCAGGCAGCGCCGTGTCTCGTGCGCCTGCCAGAGTGCCAGCGGCGAGCCGCGGGTGCCGATCTTGAGGGGCGCGTCGGGGGTGGGAAGCGGGTGTGTCATGCACACAGCCTTACATGTGTCAATTTCACCTGACAACTCCCGCTGCCTTGACATCGTGTCCCGCGCAAGGGACGCATGGGCAACGGAGTAGCGGATGCCCCCGTCGCTGTCCATCACGGCACGGGACCCCGAGAGCGAGAGCCACACAAGATGACAAAGACGATCCTCCGCGCGCTGAAGGGAGAAACGCTTCCCACCCCGCCGATCTGGATGATGCGGCAGGCGGGGCGCTACCTGCCGGAATACCGTGCGACGCGGGCGCAGGCGGGGGATTTCCTGTCGCTCTGCTACAATCCCGAACTGGCCGCCGAGGTGACGCTGCAGCCGATCCGCCGCTACGGCTTCGACGCGGCGATCCTGTTCGCCGACATCCTGCTATTGCCGCAGGCGCTCGGGCCGAAGCTGTGGTTCGAGACGGGCGAAGGTCCGCGGATGGAAACCACCGTGACGATGGATCAGGTCCGCGCGCTGAAGCCGGTCGATGCGATCCACGACACGCTCTCGCCCGTCTATGAAACCGTCCGCATCCTCGCGCGCGAATTGCCCAAGGAGACGACGCTGATCGGCTTTGCCGGCGCGCCGTGGACGGTGGCCACCTACATGATCGCAGGCCGCGGGTCCAAGGATCAGGGCGCGGCGCACGCGCTGAAGAACACCGACCGCGCGACCTTCGTGGCGCTGATCGACCGCATCACCGACGCCACCGTCGAATACCTGTCCGAACAGGTGAAGGCGGGGGCCGAGGTGGTGAAACTGTTCGATTCATGGGCAGGAAGCCTGAAGGGGCAGGATTTCGACGATTTCGCCGTCGCCCCTGCCGCCAAGATCATCGCGGCGATGAAGGCGCGCTTCCCCCACCTGCCCATCATCGCCTTCCCGCGCGAGGCGGGGGCGGGCTACATCGGCTTCGCCCAAAGGACCGGCGCGGATTGCGTGGCGCTGGACAATTCGATCAGCCCCGAATGGGGGGCCGAGAATGTGCAGAAAGACGGCTGCGTGCAGGGCAACCTTGCCCCCGAACACATGGTCACGGGCGGCGAGGCGCTGGTGCGCGAGACGCGCCGCGTGGTCGATGCCTTCCGCGGGGGGCCCCACATCTTCAACCTCGGCCACGGGATCACGCCGGATGCCGACCCCGCAAACGTGCAGCTGATGATCGATACGGTGCGCGGGGCGTAGTTGCTGTCCCTTCCGCTCTGGGTCGCGGCCGCGCTTGTCGGCGCGGTGGCCCAGACGGGGCGCAATGCGACACAAGCCAGCCTGACCGCCGCGCTGGGAACGGTCGGCGCGACGCAGGTGCGCTTCCTGTTCGGCCTGCCCTTTGCCGCGCTGTTCCTGCTTGTTCACATGCAGGCCACGGGCGAAGCGCCGCCCGCCCTGACCGCCACCGCCCTTGCATGGACGGCGACCGGAGCATGGGCGCAGATCGCGGGCACGGCGGTGATGCTGGTGCTGATGCGGGACCGCGCCTTCGGGATGGCCACGGCATGGACCAAGACCGAACCCGTGCTGGTGGCCCTGCTGGGCGTGGCCTTCCTTGGCGACCATCTGACCGGCGGAATGCTGGCTGCCATCGCGCTCTCGGTCGCGGGCGTGCTGGTCCTGTCCTTGCGGGCGGGGTCGATCGGCGCGCTGTTCGACGGGCGGTCCGCCGCGCTGGGGCTTCTTGCGGGCCTTGGTTTCGGGCTGGCGGCCATCGGGTTCAGGGGCGCGATCACCTCGCTTCCGTCGGGCAGCTTCCTGTCGCAGGCGCTGTTGATCCTGACCCTGTCGCTGGCGATCCAGACCGCGACGCTGCTCGTCTGGCTCGGCCTGCGCGACCGTGCCGCCCTGACGGGGTCCTTCCGCGTCTGGCGCACGAGTGTTCTGGCGGGCGCGCTGGGGGCCTTTGCCTCGGCCTGCTGGTTCACGGGGTTCTCGCTGACATCGGCCGCCAATGTCCGCACGCTGGCGCTGGTCGAGGTGCCGCTGGCGCTGGTCGTGTCGCGCGTGGTCTTCGGCCAGCGCACGACGCGGCGGCAGATGGCGGGCATGGCGATCCTTCTGGCGGGCGTGGCCGCGCTTCTGCTGCAACAGGGCTGAATGACGGGGCAGACAGGGGCGACGGGCGGGCCGCTTGCGGTTGCACGGATGCCGTTCCGCTGCCACCTATGGGACGCACCCTGACCGAACCCGCCAGCAAAGCCCGACGATGCGCCTGATCCTGTTCCTGATCGCCCTGCTTCCCCTGCCCGCGCTTGCGGAAACGAAGGCCTGCCTCACCTCCATCGGCGGGGCCGAGATGGCGGTGATGTTCGACACCCGCGACGCGAGCCTGAAAGAGAACCGCACCACGCGGGAAAAGCTGTTCGGCACCCTCGGCAAGATCACCTGCCCCGGTTTCGTCACCCTGCGCGAGATGACGCCGGGCCTGAGCGATGCCGAACGCCAGCCCTTCTGTCTGGTCTACGACAAGGACCGCCACACCTATACCGGCTTCGATCTGGGCGAGCGGGATGCGTGGCTGTCCTGCCGCGCGCCGTCGGGGCGGTTCTGCCGCAGCGTGAACGCGACGAAAGACGCCGCGGGTCAGGTCGCGGGCGCCATCGCGCGGGCCGCGACGGGACAGGTCGGGGGCGGGGGCGAAGGGCGGTCCTTTGTCGATGCCGCATCCGGCGCGGTGATCGCCAGCGGGGCGGGCAGCTACATCGCCTCAACCCTCGGGTCGGCGGCGAATTCGGCGCTGGCGGCGCTGTCCGCCCCCGGGGTGGCCACGGCGGCGGCGGTCAGCGTCGTGGCCGTGGGCGGGGCGGTCTTCGTCTGCGGGGGCTAAGGGGGTTACGCCACCAGTTCGCGCAGGATCGCCAGCGCGGCCTGCCCGTCGGCATCCGCCGGATCGACGAACACCGCCACCTCGCGCACCATGCCGAACTTCTTGGCCATCGCGGGCTTCAGCAGCAGCACGAAGCCGCGGTCGGTGAAGGCGACGCTGTCCATCGCGCCCTCGGCCCCGAAGATCTCGTCCGAAACCTCGACATAAAGCCCTGCCGGATCGCCGCCTGCGGTGCCTTCGAACAGCACATAGCCGTCCTCGGGGTCTTCGCTGGCCGCAAAGCCCGCCGCGCGGTCGGTGCCTTCGCTGTGGGTCCAGAAGGCCTGCGCCCTGATCTCGATATCGGCCATGCTCACGTCCATTTGGCGACGGGCGGAAGGCTCATCAGCACGGCGTTCGCGTCATGCCCCGTTTCCAGCCCGAATTTCGTGCCGCGGTCATAGACGAGGTTGTATTCCGCATAAAGCCCGCGATGGATCAGTTGCACCTCGCGGTCGGCATCATTCCACGGCGTGTTCACCCGCCGTTCCGTCACCGGCACGAAGGCGGGCAGGAAATGCGACCCCACCTCGCGGGTAAAGGCGAAATCCGCCTCCCAGTCGCCGGTGTTGAGATCGTCGTAGAAGATGCCGCCCACGCCCCGCGCGCGGCCACGGTGGGGGACGAAGAAATACTCGTCCGCCCATGCCTTGAATTTCGGATAGTAGGCGGCGTCATGCGCGTCGCAGGCGGCCTGCATCTGGCCGTGGAAATGGGCGGTATCCTCGACATATTCGATGCAGGGGTTCAGGTCCGCCCCGCCCCCGAACCACCAGGCATGCGGCGTCCAGAACATGCGCGTGTTCATGTGCACGGCGGGCGTATGCGGATTGACCATGTGGGCGACAAGGCTGATCCCCGATGCCCAGAAGCGCGGGTCGCGGTCCATCCCCGGCACGCCGCGCGCGGCCATCGCCTTTTGCGCGCGTTCGCCCAGCGTGCCATGCACCTCGGACACGTTGACGCCGACCTTCTCGAAGACGCGGCCCCCGCGCATCACGCTCATCAGCCCACCGCCGCCATCGGCGCGGGTGGTGGGCGTCACCTCGAACCGGCCGGGGGTGCCGCTGCCGAAACGGTCCTCCAGCCCCTCGAAGGCGGCAACGATCCGGTCGCGCAATTCGCGGAACCATGCGGCGGCGCGGGCCTTCTGCGCGTCTTGGGTGTCAGTCATGAAGCTGTCTCCGGCAGTTTACAGCGCATGCCTAGCACCGCTTGCGCCGCCGCGCCAACATGCCATTTGGCATCCCCCCGGATTGTCCCTAAACCAGAGGGTGAACCCGCTGTAACCGAGTCCCCTCATGCGTCGCCTGATGATCCTTGCCCCCCTCGCCGTCCTGACCGCCTGCGGCACCCCGCAGGAACAGTGCATCAACCGCGCCACCCGCGACATCCGCGTGCTGGACCGCCTGATCGCCGAGACGCGGCTCAATGTCGGGCGCGGCTACGCGATGGAGGAATACACCGTCACCCTGCCGCAATGGGAACGCTGCCCGCAGGCCTTTGATGCCGAAGGCCAGCCGCTGCCGCCGCAGATGTGCCTCGAAGACCGCGTGGAAACCCGCACCCGCCCCGTCGCCATCGACATCGCGGCGGAAGGGGCCAAGCTGGACGGCATGCTGGCCAAGCGCGACCAGCTGGCCCGCGCCTCCGAAGGGGCCATCGCCCAGTGCCGCGCGCAACATCCCGAATGAGCGACGACGGATCGCCGGATCGTCAGTGGGCGGGAACGGCCACCGCATCCAGAAGCGACCGCCCGCCATCCACCGTCACGATCTGACCCGTCATGAAGGCCGACGCGTCCGAGGCGAGGAAATGCGCCGCCTCGGCCAGCTCGTCGGCGCTGGCGATGCGGCCCAGCGGCGTGGTCCCCTCGATCCGGTCGCGCCAGTCGGGATTGGCCCTGAGCGTGCCCTGAAGGCTCGCGCTCATGACCGACCCGAACGAGACGGCATTGACGCGGATGCCCTTGGGCGCAAGCGCGACGGCAAGGCTGCGCGTCATCTGCTCCACCGCCGCGCAGGACATGGAATAGCCCAAGAGTTCGGGCCGCGTATGGGTGGCGGCGATGGAAGACAGGTTGATGATCGACCCGATCACCCCGTCGGCCCCCGTCTTTTCGGCAAGCTGGATCATCCGCTTGGCCGTCATCTGCGACATGCGGAGCGCGGTGAGGGTGTTCTGTTCCCACAGCGCCTCCACCGCGTCCTCGTCGATGCAGAGCGGGTCCGACACCGCCATCTGGCGGCTGCCGTTCACAAGGATATCGACACGGTCAAAGGCATCCATGGTCGCCGACAGCAGGTTGGCGATGGTCAGCTTCTGCCGCAGGTCGCCCGCGAACATCCTGACCGTGCCTTCGGCGCGGGCCTCGTCGCCCACCTCGGCGTCGAGCCGGTCCTCGTCCATGTCCGCGAACATCACGTTCGCGCCCTTGTCCACGAAATGCCGCGCGATGGCGAGGCCGATGCCATGCGCCGCACCGGTGACGATCGCGGTCTTGCCCTGGATCGAAAAGCTCATGCACGGGCTCCTTGGCGGGGACGGAGGGGGTGGCTGGCGCGGATCACGCGGAAACCGGCATCGCCGCCCGCCTCCTGCACGTCGCGGAAGGCGGCGGCCAGCGTCTTTTCGTAAGGAAGATGGCGGTTCGCCACCATCCAGAGCACGCCCTGCGGATGCAGGATGCGCGCGGCCGCGCCGATGAAGGCCGCGCCCAGCGCGGGGTCGGCCTCGCGCCCGATGTGGAAGGGCGGGTTCATCACCACCGTATCCATGGCAAGGGGGGCCTTCCATGTGGTCGCATCCGCCCAGTGGAAGTGCGCGCGGGGGTCGCCCACATTGGCGCGCGCGCAATCGAGCGCATCGGCCTCGGCCTCGACCAGATGCAGCTCGCGCACGCCCGCGCGCAGCAGGATCACCCGCGACAGGAAGCCCCAGCCCGCGCCCAGATCGGCCACCTTGCCCTTCAGGTCATCGGGCAGGGCTTGGGCCAGAAGCGCCGAGCCACGGTCGATCCCGTCGGCCGAAAAGACGCCGGGCAGGGTGGCAAAGCCGCCGATGTCGCGCGCGACCGCGCGCCAGCCCGACAGCGCGCCCGCGGCCGGAAAGACCGCGATCTTGCCATGCGCCTTGGACAGCGCGTCGGACAGCGGAACGCGCCCGCGCAGATCCTTCAGGATCGAATCCACGCCGTCGGATTTCTGCCCGTCCACCGCGACGGGGCCGCCCGTCGCCACCTCGGCCTCGGCCCGCGCGATCAGCGCCTCGGCCCCCTCGCGGGAGCGTGGCAGGCAGACGATGGCCGCCGCATGGGGCGGGCCGGACCCCGCGCCGTTCACCGCATAGCCGCGCGCGGCGAACCAGTCCGCATCGGGGCGGAAGCCCGTCAGCACGCGGACACGGTCCTTGGGCAGGACGGACAGGTCATCCCCCGCACGCGGGCGGTAGACGGCGATCGAACCTTCGGGCGGCAGGGCCAGAAGTCCGGTATCGAGGGCAAGGTCAAGTCGGGCGGAACGCATGGGCGCGGCCCTTAGCACGGAAGGGAACGGGGTCCAACCGACCCGTCACTCCTTTTCCATGGTGCATTGCAGCGGGTGCTGGTGGCGGCGCGAGAAATCCATGACCTGCGCCACCTTGGTTTCCGCCACCTCGAAGGAAAAGACGCCCACGACGGCGAGCCCCTTCTTGTGCACCGTCAGCATGATGTCGAAGGCCTGCGCGTGCGACATGCCGAAGAAGCGTTCCAGCACATGGACCACGAATTCCATCGGCGTGTAGTCGTCGTTCAACAGCAGCACCTTGTACATCGGCGGGCGCTGCGTCTTGGCCTTCGTCTTGGTCATCACCGACGAGTCATTGCCCGGCCCTTGCGGGGTGTCGGCCATCATGGACGGGCGCAGGGTCACGGTCTGGATGCTCCGGCAAGGCAGGAATCGGGCAAGGTCGTTGCAAGGATATAATCTTACCCGACCCTTCGGAAAGGGGTCTGGTCCGAACACTTGTCCGGACCCTTGCAAGCCCCGCGCCGCGCGGGCAGTGTCGCGTGCCGAAAGGGGACCGCATGACCCGCCGCATCACCACCATCGGGCTGGATGCCGATGACACGCTCTGGCAGAACGAGGCGTTCTTCCGCCTGACGCAGGACCGTTTCACCGCGCTTCTGGCCGACCATGCCGCGCCCGACCACCTGCACGACCGCCTGCTGGAGGCCGAGCGGCGCAACATCGGCCATTACGGCTTCGGCGTGAAGGGCTTCACGCTGTCGATGATCGAAACCGCGATCGAGGTGACCGAAGGCCGCGTTCCCGCCCGCGTGATCGCCGAGATCATGGCCGCGGGGCGCGAGATGCTGGAACATCCCATCGAACTCTTGCCCCATGCCCGCGCGACGGTGGAACGGCTGGCCGACAGCCACCGCCTCGTGCTGGTGACGAAGGGCGACCTTCTGGATCAGGAACGGAAACTCGCGCAATCGGGCCTCGGCGACCTGTTCCACGCGGTCGAGATCGTGTCGGACAAGACCGCCCCCGTCTATGCCGCGATCTTCGCGCGCCACGGGGACGGGGCCGAGCGCGGGCTGATGGCGGGCAATTCGCTGAAATCCGACGTGCTGCCGGTGATCGCGGCGGGGGGCATCGGCGTCCATGTGCCGCATGGCCTGACATGGGCGCTGGAAGCCGCCGATCCGCCCAAGGGCCATGCGCGCTTCTTCGAACTGCCCGACCTGGGCGGCCTGCCCGATCTAGTGGTCAGTCTGGGCGGCTGACCCAAGATATAGCGCCCCGCTTCGTGCATGGGTTGATCCGTGGCACTGCCGACACATTCAGAAGTCGTTTGAACCCTTTGAAATGAAGGGGTTTTGCGAATGAAACCCCTGTGCTAGGCTCCCGTCAAATCGAAAACACGGGGCCGCTCGAACGGTCCCGGACGAGGCAGAGACAAGGGACTGCGACGTGGCATCGCATATCGGGCGGATTCTCGTGATCATTCG
This sequence comes from Pseudomonadota bacterium, assembly GCA_041191745.1. GTDB lineage: Bacteria > Pseudomonadota > Alphaproteobacteria > Rhodobacterales > Rhodobacteraceae > Paragemmobacter. The sequence goes on from JBEEOG010000132.1 coordinate 8,994, forward strand.
GCTTTGGGCAGTCGTCCTCTTCGGGGCGATGCTGTCAGCGGCGGGCGTTCAGGCGGCCCCCTATGCCGCCATCGTGATGGATGCCCGCTCGGGCGAGATCATCTATTCGGAAAACGCGGAAACGCGGCTCCACCCGGCGTCGCTGACGAAGATGATGACGCTTTACATTGCCTTCGAGGAAATCCAGCGCGGCAACCTCTCGCTCGACACGATGGTGACGGTGTCGAAGAACGCCGCCGCGCAGCCGCCTTCGCGGCTCGGCCTCAGGGCGGGGCAGAAGATCCAGCTGCGCTACCTGATCCGCGCGGCGGCGATCAAATCGGCCAACGATGCCGCGCAGGCCATCGGCGATTTCATCGGCGGCGATCAGGCGGGCTTTGCCAAGCGCATGACCCGCACCGCCAAGGCGCTGGGCATGCACAACACGACCTTCAAGAACGCCAGCGGCCTGACGGTGAAGGGCCACCTGTCCACCGCCTATGACATGACGATCCTCGGGCGGCGGCTGTTCTACGATTTCCCGCAGTTCTACAACCTCTTCTCGCGCCGTTCGACCGATGCGGGCATCGCCACCGTAAACAACACCAACCGCCGCTTCCTTGATGCCTATGACGGGGCGGACGGGATCAAGACGGGCTACACGGTCGCGGCGGGCTTCAACCTGACCGCCAGCGCCGAACGCGACGGCAAGCGGCTGATCGCCACCGTCTTCGGCGGCAAATCCACCGCCGACCGCAACGCGCGGATTTCCAAGCTGCTCGACATGGGCTTCGGCAAGGTGCCGCGCAACACGCCGGTCAACCCGCCGCCCGCGCCGGATTATCAGGCCGCCGACCAGATGCTGATGGCCGATGCGACCGGCCCCAAGACCATCCGCGCCGAGGTGGCGCCGACGCGCTCGCTGCGTCCGCTGGCCCGCCCCGGTTCCGCCCCGCTGGCCGTTGCCGCGCTCGCGCCCGTGCCGGAAGAGAAAAAGGCCGCCACGGCCGCCGCCGTCGATGACATGGCCGCGCTGATCGCGGGGGCCGTGGCCGAAGCGGCAGGCGAACCCCTGCCCGCGACAGCAGGGGCCGAAACGCAGGTGGCCGAGACGGTCGAGGATCTGGGCGGGGCCGCGCCGGCCGCACTTGCCGCCGCCGGACCCGAGGACATGACGCTGGTCGAGGATGTGGCCGCGATGGCGCCGCCGCCGCAGGGCACGCTTCAGGCGCAGGCCGCGGCACTGGACGGCACGCTGACGGTGGCGGGCCTCGGCTCCTCGCAGCGGCCGCCCAAGCGCAACGCGCCGATCTTCGACGATGTCAGCGACGTGGTCGAAACCGCCGCCGCCGCCCCCGAAGTCGTCGTCTCCGTCTCGACCTCGGGCGAGCGGCACTTCGGCATCAATGTCGGGCGCTTCCCGTCCAGCTATGACGCCGAACGCGCGCTTTTGCAGACGCAGCTTGCCGAAAGCGCCACCCTGAACGCATCGCTGCGAAAGGTGATCCGGCAGGGCGGCGGGTTCGACGCGACCTTTGTCGGGCTGACGCAGGAACAGGCCGACCTTGCCTGCCGCCGCCTGCAGGCCCGCGCGATGCAATGCTTCACGATGGGGCCGGGCTGATGCCCGCCCCCGTCGCTGCCCCGCCCGCAGCCCCGCCTGCGGCGACGGCCGCGATCGAAAGCAGCACGGCGCGCTTTCCGGTGCGCCGCATCTTCTGCGTCGGGCGCAACTATGCCGAACACACGCGCGAGATGGGGGGCGACCCCGCGCGCGAGGCGCCCTTCTTCTTCACCAAACCCGCCGATGCGGTGGTGGCGTCGGGCGCCGTGATCCCCTACCCGCCCCGCACCGCAGACCTGCACCACGAAGCCGAACTGGTCGTAGCGCTTGGCGCGGGGGGCAGCGACATTTCCGTGGCCGACGCGCCGCGCCTGATCTGGGGCCATGCCGCCGGCAACGACCTGACCCGCCGCGACCTGCAGGCCGAGGCGAAGGCCGCCCGCCGCCCGTGGGACATGGCCAAGGGCTTCGACAATTCCGCCGTCATCGGCGCGATCCGGCCCGGCCCGCTGGCGGATGCCCCGATCCGCTGCGCGGTGGACGGGCGCGTGACGCAGGCGGCGATGCTGTCGGACATGATCTGGTCCGTGCCGGAAATCATCGCCCACCTGTCGGGCTATGTCAGCTTGCAGGCGGGTGACCTGATCTTCACCGGCACGCCCGCAGGCGTGGGCCCCGTCCTGCGCGGGCAGACCTGCACCGTCACCGTGGGCGACCTGCCCCCCGCGACCGTCACGCTGGCCTGACCGTCAGGCATCCGGCGCGCGCAGAAGCTGGGCACCGGCCTCGTCGATTTCCTTGGCGGCCGAGATCACGCGCATGTTCAGCTCGAAGCTGCGCTGCAGGTCGATGGAGGCGATCAGCTCCTCGGTCGGGTTGACGTTCGACCCTTCCAGCACGCCCTGCGCCACCTTGGCCGCCTGATCGGGGGCGGGCAGCGGGCCGGTCTGGGGCCGGATCTGGCCGTCCTCGCCCTTGGCCAGCGCCAGACCCTGCGCCAGCGTGGTGCCGATCATGGCGACCTCCAGCCGCTCTCCCGGCGCACCGTCGAGCGGTTCGATCGTGATCCGCCCCAGCTCGTCGATCACGATGTTGCGGTGGGGCGGCAGGACGATGGGCTGCAGGCCCTGCGACAGCACCGCCTCGCCCGCGCCATTGACCAGCGCGCCGTCCAGCCCGATCTGCAAGTCACCCCGCCGCGACAGGGCGGGGGGGCCGCCCGTATCGGGCCGGATGTAGAAATACCCCGCCCCCGCGATGGCGATGTCGAGCGGCTCTCCGGTCTTGTCGAGGAAGCCCGACAGGTCCGAGAACCCCGCCTCCTCGCGGTCCATCTGGAAGGCGCGGGGGCTTGGCGCGCCGTCGGCACCTTCCAGCACGAAGGCCGCGCCCTCGGCGATGAAGTCGCGCCGGAAGCCCGGCACGTTCTGGTTGGCAAGGTTCTGCGCGCTGACGGTCTGCACCCCGCGCAGGTTGCCCAGCGCGTTCAGCGCGGTATGGATGAAACGGTCCATCGCGCGCCGCCCGTCAGCTGCGGATGTTCATGATCGTCTGCATCAGCGAGGTCGAGGTTTCCATCGCCTTGGCGTTGGCCTGATAGTTCCGCTGGGCCGAGATCAGGTTCACCAGTTCCTCGGTCAGCTCGACGTTCGACCGTTCCAGCGCGCCCGACCGCAGCGCCCCGAACCCCGCCGTCCCCGGCCCGCCGGCAAGGATCGGGCCCGACTCCGCCGTCGGCGCAAAGGCCGATTTCCCCAGCGCCCGCAGCCCCTGCGGGTTCGAGAACGAGGCCAGCACCACCTGCCCCAGCGCCATCCGGTCGCCCGTGCCATAGGTGGCCCACACCCCGCCGAGCGAGTCGACATCGAGATTCGTCAGCCGCGTCGCGGTCTTGCCGTCATGGCTGGCGCTTTCCACGGCAAAGGGGCGGTTGGCCAGCGCCGTCCCCGTCAGGTCGAGCGTGCGCGCCTGTGTGCCCGTCCCGAAGGACAGGACCGGATCGCCCGTCAGCGCCCCTGCCGCATCGAAGACGAGGCGCGGCGGCGTGCCGCCTGCGAGGGTCTGTTCCATCCCATCGACGAAGAAGCGCAGCTCATAGGCCGTGTGCGGATCGGTGGCCGAAGGCGATGCGGTGCGGACAAGGAAGACATCCGCCTCGACCGCGCGGCCCTGCGCGTCGAAGGCGGGCAGGACGCTGCGATGGGCGAATGTGGTCGTGTCCGCCGGATCAAAGGCCGCGGCCGGCGGAACCGCCGCCTGCGCGCCCAGCATCGCGGCATCGGTGGGCAGCGTCATGGCCAGCGCAAAGGCGGCGCTGGCGGCGGGCTGGCCCGTCTGCATCGGGATCTGCAGCGGCACGGCGCGGCGGATATCCTCGGTCAGCGGCGCACCGTCGGTCGAGACGGGCCATGCCAGCACCGCGCGGTTGGAACTGTCCACGACGAAGCCCTCCTGGTTCATCTCGAACGCGCCCGCGCGCGAAAAGACGGGGGCCGAGGCAGTGCCGTTCCGGTCGGTCATCGGCTGCAGGGCGAAGAAGCCCTGCCCCTCGATGGCGATATCGAGCAGGTTTCCGGTCGTGATCACGTTGCCCTGGCTGAAATCCTGCGCCACGCGCAGCACATGCGTGCCCGACCCGACCGCCGTGCGCGCCGTGCCATAGGGCGAGGAATGGAAGACATCCGCAAACTCCACGCGGCTGCCGCGAAAGCCCATCGTGCCCACATTGGCAATGTTGTGCGACGTGGCCGTGATTTCCGTCTGCGCGGCCATCAGGCCGGAAAGGGCGGTATTCATCGACATGGGGGACTGGTCCTTTGTTTACCTCTGGGGCCGCTCAGCGCAGCGCTTCGATCTCGAGCGCGTTGAGCGCGCCGTAATCCTCGATCTGCAGGGTCAGGTCGGCCCCCGTGCCGCCGGCCTGCGCCGACAGCACGCGGGCATAGACCTGCGGGCCGATCTGGCGGGTGCCGCTTTCGGTCGTCACCGACACCGACACCTGAACCGGCGTGCGCGCGGCCACCAGATCGGGCGGCATGCCGGTCCAGTCGAAGCCCATCAGCCCCGCCGGCTGCGCGCCCATCGGCGTGGTCCGCAAGAGCGCGCCCGTGCGCGCGTCGCTGAAGCTGACGACGACGGACGAGGCCGCCTCGGGCAGGTCCACGACGCCGTGGATCGCGCCCTGTGCATCGGCCCGCGCGATGGACCCGGGGACCAGTACGCTGTGGCCCAGAAGGTTCGCCGCCGTCGCCACGCGGAAGTCGCGCATCCCTTCGCCCAGCTGGCCCAGCGTGCTGTTGACCTTCTCGATCCCGCTGACGGTGGAAAACTGCGCCAGCTGCGCGACGAATTCGCCGTTGTCCATCGGGTTGAGCGGGTCCTGCGACTGAAGCTGCGCCAGCATCAGCGTCAGGAAATCGTCCTGTCCCAGATCGGAATTCGCCGGACGCGCGGTGGCGGTCTGGCCCGTCCCGGCCGCGCTGATGCGGCCCGTCATGGTGTTGGTGTCGATCATCGCATCCCCCCCATTACTGGCCCATCTGCAGGGTTCGTGCCATCAGCGACCGCAGCGTCGTCATCGTCTCGAGCGTGTTCTGGTACTGGCGGCTTGCCTCGATCATCTCGACCATCTCCTCGTCGGGATCGACGGCGGCCCTGTAGATGAAGCCTTCCGCATCGGCGGCGGGATGGTCGGGGCGGAATTCGCGTTCGGGCGCGCGGTCCAGTCGCACCACCTCGGTCGCCTCGGCGGTGGCAAGGCCGTCGCCCAGCGCATCGGCAAAGGCCGTCTCGAAGACGGGGCGCAGGGGACGGAAAGCCCCCTCCGCCGATCCGGCCACGGTGCCCGCATTGGCAAGGTTCGACGCCACGGTGTTCATCCGCACCATCTGCGCCGACAGCG
>JBEEOG010000133.1:0-10234 GCA_041191745.1 Pseudomonadota bacterium
TTCGGCCACGTTGTTCAGCACCTCGGCCAGCACGAGTTCCGCCGTTTCGCGCGTTTCGGGATCGCTCGCGGCAAAGACGGGGGCATCCGCCAGCCGCAGAAGCGCGGCACGGATCGCCGCCGGATCGGCGGGGAACGTGGCGGCGTGGCGGGCTTCAGGCTGCATCCGCCGCCTGCGGATGGATGACAAAGACCGTGTCCATGCGCGTCAGCCGCAAGACCCGCGCGACGGGCGGGGTCAGCCCCGCCAGTTCCAGCGGCCGCCCTGCCCCCAGAAGCTGGCGCAGCGCCACCAGCGCGCCCAGCCCGCTGCTGTCGAGGAAATCGACCCGCGCCAGATCCAGCACGACACGCCCCGCCGCGCCGTCACAGGCCGAAAGCACCCCGTCCTTGAAGGCGATGGCCCCCGCCGCGTCGATCCGGCTTTCCAGCGCGGTGACGATCCGCGTTCCGTTCCTGTCCGTCGTCGCAAGGTTCATCGCAGCCTCCGCCCGTTTGGCGCGACCTTGCGGCACAATCCTTCACGAAGGGTAAGCGGCGGTCAGTTCAGCTGGAATTGCAGCGGATAGCGACCGTCCTCGAAATCGCCGAACAGGTCGGGCAGGTCCGGATGGCCCACGGGTTCGCCGGTTTCGTCGGGGATCAGGTTCTGCTCGGACACATAGGCCACATAGTAGCTTTGGTCGTTTTCGGCCAGCAGGTGGTAGAAGGGCTGGTTCTTCGACGGTCGGCTGTCTTCGGGGATCGCGTCGTACCATTCCTCGGTGTTGGAGAACTGCGGATCGACATCGAAGACCACGCCGCGGAAGGGATGCTTCCGGTGACGGACCACCTGCCCGAGGTGGTATTTGGCCAAAGTCGTCATCATCGCGCTGCGTCCCCCGACCATGGTTACTAATCCCGATGACCGTCTTTTGTCTATCCGGCAGACTGTCAGGTGGGGAAACAGTCTGTGGACCTGACCCCGACAGTGGTTTTTCACGGTTTTCCTGCGGTTCCGGCGCGGTTTTCGGCCCTCTGGCACCGCCTGACTGACGCCCGCGGCGGGATTCGGTTCCCCCGTCGCGCGGTCACGGCGTACCGATTTCCGCCTGCTCGCGCGATTCTGATCGGGCGGGGCGTCTGTGCCATTCCCCTCGCACGGGATTTGCCCTATCCTGCCCGCAAAACAAGAAGCGCGAGGGGCTATGAGCAGATTTCTCCGCGCGTCGATCCTGCTTATGTTGCTGGCCTCCTGCGGGGGCGGCAGGTTTTCGGCGCCCCGTGAATTGGACAATGCCTGTGCCATCGTGGCGGAACGTCCCGCCTATCTGCGCGCCATGAAGGCGACAGAGCGGCGCTGGGGCGTGCCCGTCCATGTCCAGATGGCGACGATCCATCAGGAATCGAAGTTCATCGGCAATGCCCGCACGCCGCACCGCTTTGCGCTGGGCATCATCCCGATGGGACGCCAGTCCTCGGCTTATGGCTACAGCCAGGCGCTGGACGGGACGTGGGAGGAATACGAGGACGACTCCGGCAGCTGGAACGCGCGGCGCGACCGCATCGACGACGCCACCGATTTCATGGGCTGGTACATGGACCAGTCCACGCGCGAGCTTGGCATTTCGAAATGGGACGCGCAGGCGCAGTATCTGGCCTATCACGAAGGCCGGACGGGGTATCGCAACCAGAGCTATCTGGGCAAGCCCTGGCTGATGGATGTCTCGGCCAAGGTCGCCAGCCGGGCCGAGATGTACCGCGCCCAGCTGTCGGCCTGCGGCAAGCTTTAACGCTGCCGCTTTGCGGTTTCGGTGGTGATGTTGAACATCGACGGCGGGAAATCTTCGCCCGCCTGAAGATCGCCGAGGATCACCGTCGTCTGCCCGCCCAGATCGTCGGTGATCACCCATTGGCGCAGCTGCACCGGATCGGGGGTGAAGACCAGCTCGATCGTGCCGTATTCGGGATGCTCGGGGTCTTGCGCGACGATGCGGGTCGTCCCGTCCACCTCGGCATGGCCCACGACCATCCGCGCCGCGCCGAGGTTGACGCGGTCCTTCAGGATCAGGTTCAGCGGCGTGCGGGCCAGCGGGTATTGTTCGGGCGGCTGGTTCGATTTCGCGTCGAAGATCGCCACCTGCCCGCCGCCCGCCATCACAAGGCTGCGCTCGGGCGGATCGTATTCGAACCGCGCCCGACCCGGCCGCTTGATGTAAAGCTTGCCGGTCAGGACGGATCCGTCGGCATTGATCTGCGTGAACTCCGACCGCGCCGAACCCAACCCGTTGATGTAGCGGTTCAGCGCGTCGATCGAAATCTTCTCGGCCTGCGCGGGCAGGGCAAGGGTCAGGGCGGCAAGCGGGGCCAGAAGGGCGGCACGAAGCATGTTCATGCAGCCAATATAATCAAGCCCGCCGCGCCCTGCATCCGCTTGTTGCAGCCCGTCCCCAAGCCGTGATCGGCGGTGAGGGGCCGGACTGGCAGGGCGGGACTGGCAGGGCAGGACCGGCAGGGCAGGGGGCCTACGCCTCGGGGATCAGGATCTCGCGCTTGCCCACATGGTTGGACGGGGTGACGACGCCCTGTTCCTCCATCTGCTCCACCAGACGCGCGGCCTTGTTGTAGCCGATGCCCAGCTTGCGCTGGATGTAGCTGGTGGAACATTTCCTGTCGCGCGCGACGATGGCCACGGCCTGATCGTAAAGCGCGTCGTCGCCATCGGTATTGCCGCCGAGGTTCAGCCCCAGCACGGCGTCGATGTCGTCGGCGCGGTCATCCTCGGGGCCCTCGACGACGCCGGACATGTAGGTGGGCGGGCCGAAGCTCTTGAGATGCGTCACGACCTCCTCGACCTCTTCGTCGCTGACGAAGGGGCCGTGGATCCGGGTGATCTTGGCCCCGCCCGCCATGTAGAGCATGTCGCCCATGCCCAGCAGCTGTTCGGCCCCCTGTTCGCCAAGGATGGTGCGGCTGTCGATCTTCGACGTGACCTGAAAGGAAATCCGCGTCGGGAAGTTCGCCTTGATCGTGCCGGTGATGACATCGACCGAAGGCCGCTGCGTGGCCATGATCAGGTGGATGCCGGACGCACGGGCCATCTGCGCCAGACGCTGGATGCAGGCCTCGATCTCCTTGCCCGCGACCATCATCAGATCGGCCATCTCGTCCACGATCACCACGATATAGGGCAGCGCGACGGGGGCGAATTCCTCGGTCTCGAACACGGGATCGCCGGTTTCGTCGTCAAAGCCCGTCTGGATCGTGCGCTTGAACATCTCGCCCTTGGCCAGCGCCTCGCGCACGCGGCCGTTGTAGCCCTCGATGTTCCGCACGCCCATCTTGGACATCTTGCGGTAGCGTTCCTCCATCTCGCCCACCACCCATTTCAGGGCGACGACGGCCTTCTTCGGGTCCGTCACCACGGGCGACAGAAGATGCGGGATGCCGTCATAGACGGACAGTTCCAGCATCTTGGGGTCGATCATGATCAGGCGGCATTCCTCGGGCGTCAGCTTGTAGAGAAGCGACAGGATCATCGTGTTGATGGCGACCGACTTGCCCGACCCCGTGGTCCCCGCGATCAGCAGGTGGGGCATCTTGGCAAGGTTCGCCACGATGGGCTCGCCCCCGATATCCTTGCCCAGCGCCAGCGGCAGGCGCATGTTCGAATCGCCGAAGTCGCGGGCCGACAGGATCTCGCGCAGGACAACCTTCTCGCGCGCGGCATTGGGCAGTTCGATCCCGATCACCGTGCGCCCCGGAACGGTGGACACGCGCGCCGACAGCGCCGACATGGACCGCGCGATATCGTCGGCCAGACCGATCACGCGGGATGCCTTCAGCCCCGGCGCGGGTTCCAGTTCATACATGGTGACGACGGGGCCGGGGCGGACGCTGACGATCTCGCCCTTCACGCCATAGTCGTCCAGCACGGATTCCAGCATCCGCGCGTTTTCCTCCAGCGCCTCGTCCGACAGCGTGTGCCGCACGACCGTGCTGGGCGAAGCCAGAAGCGACAAGGGCGGCAGTTCATAGACCTGTTCGGGTTCGTCGAATTTCAGGCGCGGCTGCGCTTCGGCCATGGCCTGACGCGACGGCGCGACGGGCTTTTTCGGCGCATGCTGCACCACGCCGCGACGGTCGATCGCGGGCGCGACCATCGGCCCCGTGGCCGGGCCGAGGCGCGGCGCGACCGAGACGGGGGTCGGGTCGTAATCGGGTTCCATATCCGCATCCGGCACCCAATCGTCCGAGGCATCGTCGGCCGTATAGGCCGCCCCATGGCCGGCGGGCTGGTCGGGTTCGAACAGGTTCGCATCCTCGTCCATCCACGGCTCTGCCGTCAGGTCGTCGGCAGGCACCGGCGCGGGCATGGCAGCGGGCATCGCGGGCGGCGGCGGCACCAGACCGCGCGTCGCGCCGCCCGCCAGCGGGGCGGGCGCCATCGCGGCCTGCGCGGCGGCAGCGGTCAGCGGCGGTTCGGGCGGCAGCATGCCCGGCATCCGGCGCGCGGTATCGGCCACCAGCGTGACGGGCTTGTTCGGGCGGAACATCGTCGGCTCGCGCCGCTGGATCGCGGCGGTGACGGCCGAAGCGGGGCCCTGCTGCTGGTGCGTGCGCGCCCGCACCGCATCGGTGATGCGGGCACGGATGCGGTTTTCGTCGAAGACGTCGTCGAACATCTCGGGCGGGGTCTGCTCGACCAGTTCCGGCTCCGGCTCCACCGCGCGGCGCATCAGGGACGGCATGCGCGCCAGAAGCCCCGTGCGTTCGCGCGGGGCGGCGTAATGCGGCTCTTCGGCCAGCGGTTCGGCATAGCGCGGATCGGCCCTGAGCGGCGCGGCGCGGCCCCAGCCGGCGGCACCGGAGGCAGTATTGGCTGCGGTGGCGGCAACCGGCGGCTCTGCGGCGCGGCGCACCATGCCCGCGCGGGCGGCGGGTTCCGCCACGGCCGCGGCCCCCTGCCAGTCGCCCTGCCGCACCGCCGCCGCCGACCGTCCGGCCGCCATTGCCGCGCGGCGATCCTGATAGGCGGCCGAGGCGCGGGCCGTGCCCTTGCCCGCCGCCGCCAGAACGGCGCTGTAGCCCATGACCGACCCGACCACCGCCAGACGGGCCAGCACCCGCAACTCGGCCATGTCGAAGCCGGTGACGAACAGCATCATCACCAGCACCCCCGCCCCCACGACAAGCGAGGCGAAGGTCAGCCCGAAACCCGTGCTGCCCGGCACGATCCCGATCAGCGCGCCCGCCACCGTATCGCCGAACAGCCCGCCCAGCCCGAAGGAATGGGTCCAGCCCGCCCCCGGCGTCAGCGTGGCGAAAAAGACCGACAGCAGCGCCACGGCGATCACGGCAAAGACGATGCGCCCCAGCGCCCGTTCCGCCCCGCGATGGGTGACGAAGCGGATGCCCCATGCCATCAGCACCAGCGGGATGCCCCACGTCCCCTTGCCCGCGATGATCATCAGGGTCGAGGACAGCGCCGCCCCGAAGCGTCCCAGCGCGTTCTTGGCCGGTTCGTCCGTGGCCACCATCCAGCCCGGATCGTCGGGCGAATAGGTCCAGAGCATCGCGGCGAACAGCACCGCGACAAGGATCAGGACGATCCCGATCAACTCGCGCCCGCGCCGTTCCAGCAGGGCCTGCGTGTTCTGGTCGATCAGGGGATCGCGATTTCTCGCCTGATAGGATGCCATGACGAACCTCACCCGTAGAGACAGTCGCGCAGCCGTGTCAGCCCGCGCCGCGTTTCTTCAGCGGGCGCGACGAGCGCGACCCTTATGTAAGCCTTGCCGGGGTTTTCCCCCGCCACCTCGCGCGAGAGGTAGGCCCCCGGCAGGACGCGCACGCCCGCCTTGGTCCAAAGCCTCAGCGCCGCGGCTTCCCCGTCCTCGCAGGGCAGCCACAGGAAGAAGCCGCCCTCGGGGTTGCGAAAGCCCTGAACGCCCGAGAAGACCTCGTCCGCGATGCGGAATTTCTCGTGATAGAGCGCGAGGTTGTCGCGCACATGCCCCTCGTCGGACCATGCCGCCTCGCTCACGCGCTGGACGGGCAGGGGCAGGGGGGCCCCCGCAAAGGCGCGCAACTGCCGGATGCGGGCGATGCCCTGCGCGCCGCCCGCGACGAAGCCAGACCGCAGACCCGGCAGGTTCGACCGCTTGGACAGCGAATGGAAGACGAAGACGCGTTCGGGATCGGTCCCCGTTCCGGCGGCGACCTGCAGCGCGCCGGGGGGTGGCGCGTCGCGCCAGATCTCGGAATAGCATTCGTCCGCGAAGATGCGGAAATCGTGCCTTTCGGCCAGCGCCATCAGGCCCGCCAGATAGTCGAAGGGCGCGATCGCCCCCTGCGGATTGGCGGGCGAACACAGATAGGCGATGGCCACGCGGTCCAGCACATCCGGCGGCAGCCCCGCGTAATCGGGCAGGAACCCCGTCGCGGCGGTGGCGGGCACATAGATGGGTTCCGCCCCCATCGCCAGCGCCGCCACGGCATAGACCTGATAGAAGGGGTTGGGCATCAGCACCACGGGCCGCTTGCCGCCCTTCGCTTCGGGGCACAGCGCGACAGCGGCGTTGAACAGCCCCTCGCGCGTGCCGTTCAGCACCATCAGGCGGTTGTCGGCCACCGTCACGCTATAGCGCCGCGCAAGCCAGCCCGAGATCGCGGCCAGAAGCTCCGGCGTGCCGTCATTGGGCGGATAGACCCCGAAACCGGCCAGGCTGTCGGCCATGATCCGCCCCACGAAATCCGGCATGGGGTGGCGCGGTTCGCCGATGGTCATGGTGACGGGGTCGGCCCCCGGCGCATGGGGGTCGAGCAGCTTCCGCAAACGCGGAAACGCGTAATCCGGCAGGTTCGAAAACCGCTCAGGAAACTGCATTCATGCCTCAATGGCGGGGTCGTGGCGCCCCGTTTTCCGGCACGATAGCGGGAAGGGCGGGGCGGGTCCAGAAAAACGGCGTGACTTTCGGGGCTTGTCCGCCGCGCCTGTGGTTTTTTTGCGCTAGGGCGTGGCGGCCTTGCACGTCGGATCCGCCCCTCACCCCTGCCCTCTCCCCCGGGGGGAGAGGGAGGCGCGCCCGTTCGGGCGGGGCGCGAGGGTTGCCGCCGGGCGCACCCCCCCTCTCCCCCCGGGGGAGAGGGCAGGGTGAGGGGGCCTTGCCGCCGCGGACCGGCTAGCGCAGCGCCGCCTCTGCCGCGGCACCAAGACGCAGCAGACGCTCTTCCCGCCCCGCCGCCGCCATGAAGCTGATCCCGCAGGACGGCTGCACCGTGGGCAGCGTCAGCGCGCAGAGGCCCATCAGGTTGCCGATGCGCGTATTGCGCAGCGCGAGCAGGTTTTCGGTCACGAAATATTCCTCGTCCGTCAGCAGCCGTCCGGCATCGGGCGGCAGGATCGGCGCGGTGGGCAGCAGGACCGCGTCATAGGCCGCCGTCGCCGCCTGCCAGCGGTCACGCAAGACTTCGAGCCTGCGCCACGCCGCGACGTAATCGCTGGCGGAAAAGCCCGCGCCGCCGCGGAAGCGTTCGAGGATGCGGGGATACATCTTCTCCGGCGCGGCCTCGATCGCGTCGCGCCAGATGCCATAGGCCTCGCCCGCGAAGAGGACGGGTGACAGGCCCATCGCCTCGGCCACTTCGGGCACGCGGACATGGTCGATCCGTGCCCCCGCGCCCGACAGGCGCACCAGCGCGTCGTCGAAGCCCTGCCCCGGGCGGTCGCGCAGCTGGTCCAGCGCGACCGTGTCCAGCACCATCAGCCGCATCCCCGACAGCGACGGGCCCGACAGGTCGATGGGCCGCGTGCCTTCCAGCGCGGCCATCAGATGGGCGCAATCCTCGACCGTCTTGGCGATGGGGCCCACGGTGTCGAAGCGTTCGGCCAGCGGCACGACGCCACGGGTGGACAGCCGCCCCGCCGTGGTCTTCAGGCCCACCAGATCGTTCCACGCGGCGGGGATGCGGACCGATCCGCCCGTATCCGACCCGATCCCCGCCGGCGCGAGGCCGAAGGCGACCGACGCCGCCGCACCGGATGACGACCCCCCCGGCACCGCGCGGTCATCGTTGATGCAGGGCGGCGTCGCGGTGACCGGATTCAGGCCAAGGCCCGAGAATGCAAGTTCCGTCAGATGCGTCTTGCCCAGACAGACAAGGCCCATCAGCGTGGCGGTGGACAGCACCTCGGCATCGCGGTCGGGCAGTCGGCCTTTCAGCAGGGCCGACCCCGCCTCGGTCACGATGCCAGCGGTGTCGAAATTGTCCTTCCAGCCGACGGGGACGCCGTCGATCAGGCTGCGGCGCTGGCCCGCGCGGGCGCGGCCGTGGGCGGCCATCGCCTCGGCCCTTGCGCGGGCGGGGGTGGTGCGGGCGAAGATGCGGTCGCGGTGCGGATGGGCGGCGATGGCATCCAGATGCGCCTCGGCCAGATCGACGGGGCTGATGCGGCCGCCGTTGATCTCGCGCCCCAGTTCCGCCGCCGTCATCTGTGCCCAGCGTGCCGACATGGCCCTGCCCCCGTTTTGTTTGCCTGACGGTAGCGGCCAAGCGGCGCATGGACAATCCCGCCCGCGCGGCCAATATCCCTGTCATGGAAAACGATGCCGATATCCTGATCGCGGGCGGGGGCTTGAACGGGCCCGCGCTTGCGCTCGCGCTCGCGCAAGGCGGGCTGTCTGTCGCCGTGATCGACGCCCGCCCCGCCCCCGCGCGGGCCGAAGCGGGGTTCGACGGTCGCGCCTATGCGCTGGCCATCGCCTCGAAGCGGCTGTTGCAGGTCACGGGCGTCTGGTCCGCCGTGGCGGAAAAGGCGCAGCCCATCCTGCAGATCAAGGCCAGCGACGGCGTGGCGGGGCAGGGGCCGTCGCCCTTTTTCCTGACCTTCGACGCGGCCGAGATCGAAGAGGGCCCGATGGGCTTCATGGTCGAGGACCGGCATCTTTACGCGGCCTTCCTTGCCGCCATGCAGGCAGAGCCGGCGATCACCCTTCTGTCGGGCGAAACGGTCGTGACGCAGGAGGTGGACGCAACGGGGGTGACGGTGACGCTCGCCTCGGGCCGCGCGCTGCGGGGCCGCGTGCTGGTGGGCTGCGACGGGCGCGGGTCGGGGGTGGCCACGCGGGCCGGCATCCGGCGGCAGGGCTGGGGCTATGGCCAGACGGCGCTTGTCACCGCGATCCGGCATGAAAGGGACCATCAGGGCATCGCGCACCAGTTCTTCATGCCCGAAGGGCCGCTGGCGATCCTGCCCTTGGCGGGGGGACACCATTCGTCGATCGTCTGGTCCGAAAGCGCGGCGAACGCGCAGGCGATCCAAGGCTTGGACGACGAAGGCTACCTTGCCGCACTGCGCCCGCGTTTCGGGGATTTCCTCGGGCCGATCGAACTGGCGGGGGCGCGCTTCACCTATCCGCTGTCGCTGTCGCTGGCCGAAAGCTTCGTGCTGCCGCGTCTGGCGCTGGTGGGGGATGCGGCGCATGGCGTGCATCCCATCGCGGGGCAGGGGCTGAACCTTGGCCTGCGCGATGTGGGCGCGCTGGCGCAGGTGCTGGTCGAGGCCGCACGCCGCGGCGAGGATATCGGCGCCATCGACGTGCTGGAGCGCTATCAGGTCTGGCGCCGCTTCGACGCGACGGCGCTGGCCTTGGGGATGGACACGGTCAACCGCCTGTTTTCCAACGACAACGCGATCCTGCGGCTGGGCCGCGATCTGGGCATGGGTCTGGTGAACCGCCTGCCCGCCCTGCGGCGCGGCTTCATCCGGCAGGCGGCGGGCCTGACGGGGGAACTGCCGCGGCTGCTGGCGGGGCGGGCGATCTGAATACGGCGCAACGGTCGGGATTGCCCCGATGCCCCAAGCATCGGGGCGCGCCCGCACCGCCCCCACGGGGCGGGCGCGCCCCTTTGGTCATGGGGTCGCGCAAATGAAAAACCCCCGACCTCGCGGACGGGGGTTGATCGGTGGCGGGTCGCCCTGCCCAGTGTTCGCTGAACGCCTCAGAGAGCGCCTTCGCGTTGCGCCTTCTTGCGCGCCAGTTTGCGCGCACGGCGGACCGCTTCGGCTTGCTCGCGCGCTTTCTTGACGGACGGTTTCTCGAAATGCTGCTTGAGCTTCATTTCGCGGAAAACGCCTTCGCGCTGGAGCTTTTTCTTCAGGGCACGGAGTGCCTGTTCGACGTTATTGTCGCGGACGCTGACCTGCATGTGGTTGTCACCACCTTCCTAAGTTAGAGTTGCACTACAGTGTG
>JBEEOG010000134.1:0-3588 GCA_041191745.1 Pseudomonadota bacterium
CCCCCAAGCTGATCGGCTCCATCTCGCGCGCGGTGTCCCTGTGCGAATCGACGCTGGCCTTCGGCAAGGCCGAAGAGCCGCCGCCGCAGCTGAAGCGCTTCGCGCTGCGCCGTCTGGCCGAGGAGGTGGCCGAGGCCGAGGGTCTGGCCCCCGAAGGCGCGGTCACCGCCCTGATCGACGTGCCCGCGGGACTGACGATCCGCGCCGACGGTGAACAGCTTTACCGCGTGCTGACGAATCTGGTGCGAAACGCGCGGCAGGCGATCGAGGCGACGGGCCAGCCCGGCACAATCGAACTGTCGGGCGGCGAGGACGAGCGCGACTGGTGGATCCGCGTGGGCGACACCGGCCCCGGCCTGCCGCCCAAGGCGCGCGAGCACCTCTTTTCCGCCTTTCAGGGCGGGGCGCGCAAGGGCGGGACGGGGCTGGGCCTTGCCATCGCCGCCGAACTGGTGCGCGGGCATGGCGGGCGGCTGGACCTTGCCCGCAGCGACGAGGAGGGGACGGAATTCATCATCCGCCTGCCGAAGGCACTCGATCCGGCAGAAGCGGAATAATCCGGTTTTTTCCCCTTGCGTCCCCCGACGCAGGGGACTAAACGACCCCCCACGACGGACCCGTAGCTCAGCTGGATAGAGCACCAGACTACGAATCTGGGGGTCGGGCGTTCGAATCGCTCCGGGTCCGCCATCTTCCCTGCATGATTGAAGAAACCGCCCTTCGGGCGTGCCCGCCTGCGGTCGCAGCCCTGCGCCCGCGCGCCCGCCACGGTCGCGCATGATTGCAGAGCGCGCGCGCAACTGGCATGTCAGGTGCGTCCATCAGGGAAGGGAGTCGGGCCATGCTGACCGGAAAGCATCTGATCGCGGGGGACTGGGTCGCGGGCGAGGCGACCTTCCGGTCCAGCCCCGCCACGGGCGAGGCGCGGGACTATGCGGTGGGCACGCCGGCCCATGTGGATCGTGCCGTGCGCGCGGCAGAGGATGCGTTCTGGTCTTTCTCGGCCCTCCCGCGCGAGGCGCGGGCCGCGTTCCTTGAAAGGATCGCCGACGAGATCGAGGCGCGGGGGGCAGAGATCACCGAAATCGGCACCTCCGAAACCGGCCTGCCCGCCGCGCGGCTGGAGGGCGAGCGGGGCCGCACCACGGGGCAGTTGCGCCTGTTTGCCGCGCATATCCGCAAGGGCGACTACCTCGACCCGCGCCATGACGGGGCGCTGCCCGACCGCAAGCCGCTGCCGCGCCCCGACATCCGGCTGATCCAGCGCCCCGTGGGGCCTGTCGCGGTCTTCGGCGCGTCGAACTTCCCGCTCGCCTTTTCCACGGCGGGGGGCGACACGGCCTCGGCCCTTGCCGCGGGGTGTCCCGTTGTGGTGAAGGGCCATTCCGCCCATCCCGGCACGGGCGAGATCGTGGCGCAGGCGGTGGATGCGGCGGTCAGGGCCTGCGGCCTCCATCCCGGTGTCTTCAGCCTGATCCAGGGCGGCAAGCGGGATGTGGGCGAAAGCCTTGTGCAGCATCCGCTGATCAGCGCCGTGGGCTTCACCGGATCGCTGGCGGGGGGGCGGGCGCTGTTCGACCTCTGCGCGCGCCGTCCCAATCCGATCCCGTTCTTCGGTGAACTCGGCTCGGTCAATCCGATGTTCCTGCTGCCCGCCGCGCTGGCCGCGCGGGGCGCGCAGATCGCGGCGGGGTGGAGCGGGTCGCTGACGCAGGGGGCGGGGCAGTTCTGCACCAATCCCGGCATCGCCGTGGTGATCGACGGGGCCGAGGCGCAGGCCTTCATCGATGCGGCGAAAGAGGCCGTGGCGCAGGTCGGCGCGCAGACCATGCTGACCGACGGCATCGCCGAGGCCTATCGCGCGGGGCGCGACCGGATCGCGGGCAGCGCAGGTGTGCGGGCGGTGCTGACCAGCATGTGCGCGCAGCGCAGCGCCACGCCCTATCTGTTCGAGGTGTCGGGCGATGACTGGCTGGCCAATCACGCGCTGGGGGAAGAGGTCTTCGGCCCCCTCGGCCTGATCGTGCGGGTGCGGGATTTCGACCAGATGCAGGCCATCGCCCGCAGCCTCGAGGGGCAGCTGACCTGCACGCTGCACATGGATGCGGCTGATACCGACCACGCCCGCGCGCTGATGCCGGTGCTGGAGCGCAAGGCGGGCCGCGTGCTGGCCAACGGCTTCCCCACGGGGGTGGAGGTCTGCGACGCGATGGTGCATGGCGGCCCCTATCCGGCCAGCACCAATTTCGGCGCGACGAGCGTGGGGACGATGTCGATCCGCCGCTGGCTGCGCCCCGTCAGCTACCAGAACATGCCCGAGGCGCTGCTGCCCGCGGAACTGCGCTGACCCTGTCGCGCGCGGAAGGCCAGAGCCTTCCGCGCAAGCCATGCGCCCCGTCCCGCGCCCCGGCGCGCACGGGGGCCGATGGGGGGCTTCGCGCCCCCCGTCGCCTGCCACGGGCAGGCGACGCCCCCCGCGGGAAATTTGGCGAAGGGGATGGGGGCGGTCAGCCCTGCCCTTCGTCCTTCAGGAGGAGGAGCAGCGCAAGGACGCAGAGCGCCACGCCGCCCGTGACGGCCAAGGGCGGCGCGCCATGGCCGAGCGCGATTTCCCACAGGATCACCCAGCTGGGCGTGAGGTAGGTATAGGCCATGACCTTGGCCGCGGGCAGGCGCAGGGTGGCGTATTGCAGCAGAACGAAGGTCATCGCGCTGGCCGCGACCGCGACATAGACGAGCGTCACCCAGACGATCGGGGGCAGGGCGGGCCAGTCGGTCGCGGCGATGTCGCCCCAGCCCGCCACGGTCAGCATCAGCCAGCCCGCGACCATCATGCCGAAGGTGAAGGTGATGGCGGACTCCCCCCTGTTCAGCCGCCGGACGAGCGGGGCATAGAGCGCATGGGCCGCGCAGCCGAAGAAATAGATGACCTCGCCCCGCCCGACATGCAGCGCGAGAAGCCTGTGCAGGTCGGCGCGGAAGATCACCCAGAGCGCCCCCGCCGCCCCGATCACGAGGGCCGCCGCCATGCGCGGCGTGGTGCGCTGGCGCAGCGTGAGCCAGCCGAAGCCCGCCGCCATCAGGGGTGTCAGCGTGAAGACGGCCGAGGTGGAGACGGCCTCGGCCGTCTTCAGCCCTTCGAACATCAGCACGAAATAGGTGGCCAGAAGCAGGCCGAGGATCCCGTAGCGCCACGGCGCATCGAGCGCCGCCCGCGTGATCTTGCCCGCCGCCCATGCCGCAGCCCCCACGAGCGCGCCCGCGAGCAGGAAGCGCGCCGAGGTCAGCGCCACGGGCGAGACATGCGGGGCCGCCATCGCGCCGAGCGAGAAGGACCCCGCGACGAGCGCCGAGAAGGCGAGCATCGCCGCGTGTCCGCGCAGGCCTTCGGTCATGTCAGACCTGCCAGCCCTTGGCGGCATCCTTCAGCGCGGCGAGGAAGGCCTGCACCTTGCGCGTGCGGTGCAGGTCCACATGGGTGACGATCCAGAGCGGCGCATCCCATTCGGGGCGGGGGGGCAGCACCTCGATCAGGTCGGGATGCTGCGCGGCCTGTGCGGCGCCGAGGAAGCCCAGACCCGCGCCGCC
>JBEEOG010000135.1:0-8325 GCA_041191745.1 Pseudomonadota bacterium
TCCAAATATCCTCGGGCGGGGTCCGGGGAGGGGCGAGCCCCACCCCGGGGCCTCCACCCGCGCGCCGTTTGCGACCAGCGCCCGTCGCCCGCAGCGCAGCCGCGCGCCCCGCCCTGACGGACGCTTGGGCGGAAACAGGGGGGGCCGCCCATGAACCAGCATTACGCCGACCGCCGCAAGATCGATCCCGCCCGCGGGGCCACGCTGGGGGACGGCACCCCGAACGACAATGACCGCGTCGAGATCGGGCCGACGCAGCTGGCCTTCCGCGAATGGGACGCGGCGGGCATCGCCCTGCCCAACCTCGACCGGATGCGGGAATACCGCTGGCAGCGGCTGGTGCAGCAGCTGGTCGCCCGCGACATGGGCGGCTTGCTGATGTTCGATCCGCTGAACATCCGCTACGCCACCGACACCACCAACATGCAGCTCTGGAACAGCCACAACCCCTTTCGCGCCTGCCTGCTCTGCGCGGATGGGCACATGGTGATGTGGGAATACAAGAACTCTCCCTTCCTCGTGACCTTCAACCCGCTGGTGAAGGAGCTGCGGACGGGCGCTTCCTTCTTCTACAATGTCTGCGGCGATGCGACGGCCAGCGACGCGAAAGCCTTCGCCGGCCAGGTGGACGAGGTGATGCGCGCCCATGCGGGCGCCAACCGCCGCATCGCGGTGGACAAGATCATGGTCCACGGCCTGCGCGCGCTGGAAGCCAAGGGGTTCCAGGTGCTGGAAGGCGAGGTCGTCACCGAACGCGCCCGCGCGGTCAAGGGGCCGGACGACATCCTTGCCATGAAGGCCGCGCATCTGGCCTGCGAGGCCGCGATCGCCGAGATGGAGGCCTTCACGCGCGAGAACGTCCCGAAGGGCGGGGTCAGCGAGGATGACATCTGGGCGGAACTGCACAAGGGCAACATCCGCCGCGGCGGGGAATGGATCGAGACGCGGCTTCTCGCCTCGGGCCCGCGCACGAACCCGTGGTTCCAGGAATGCGGCCCGAGGATCGTGCAGGACAACGAGATCGTGGCCTTCGACACCGACCTGATCGGCTGCTACGGCATCTGCATCGACATCAGCCGCACCTGGTGGGTGGGTGACGGGCGGCCGACCAATGCGATGGTCAGCGCCATGCATCACGCGCTGGACCATATCGCCACCAACATGGCCATGCTGAAACCCGGCGTCACGATCCGCGAGCTGACGCATGGCGGCCACCAGCTGGCCCCCGAATACTGGCGGCAGAAATATTCCTGCAAGATGCATGGCGTGGGGCTCTGCGACGAATGGCCCTTCGTGCCCTACCCCGACGGCTGGGTGGACGGGGCCTTCGAGGTCGCGCTGGAACCCGGCATGGTGCTCTGCGTCGAGGCGCTGGTCAGCCCCGAGGGGGGCGATTTCTCGATCAAGCTGGAAGATCAGGTGCTGATCACCGAGACGGGGTTCGAGAACCTGACCCGCTACCCCTTCGATCCGCGCCTGATCGGCTGAGCGGCGGCGCGGCGGGCAGGCCGCGGGGGCGCTTCGCCCCCCGCACCCCCCGAGGATATTTGGACGAAGAGGAAGCGAGGGGCGGAATGTCCGCTTGCCCTTTGCGGCGTCGCGGTCTAAGCGCGCGGCCAAACCCGTGCCCCACCCCCGTGCAAGGATAGGTCGCCGCGATGATCCCCCGCTATTCCCGCCCCGACATGGTCGCCATCTGGGAACCGCAGACCCGCTTCCGCATCTGGTTCGAGATCGAGGCCCATGCCTGCGACGCGCAGGCCGCCCTCGGCGTCATCCCCAAGGCCAATGCCGAAGCGGTGTGGAAGGCCCGCGACGCCACCTTCGACGTGGCGCGGATCGACGAGATCGAGGCCGTGACCAAGCATGACGTCATCGCCTTCCTGACCCATCTGGCCGAGATCGTGGGCGCGGACGAGGCGCGCTTCGTCCATCAGGGCATGACCTCGTCGGATGTGCTGGACACGACGCTGAACATCCAGCTTGTCCGCGCCGCCGACCTGCTGCTGGTGGGCGTGGACCGTGTGCTGGCCGCGCTGAAGGCGCGCGCCTTTGAACACAAGGACACCGTCCGCATCGGGCGCAGCCATGGCATCCATGCCGAACCCACCACGATGGGCCTGACCTTCGCCCGCTTCTATGCGGAAATGGCCCGCAACCGCGCGCGGCTGGTCAATGCCCGGGCCGAGGTGGCGACCGGCGCGATTTCCGGCGCGGTCGGCACCTTCGCCAATATCGATCCGCGCGTGGAAGAGCATGTCTGCAAGATGCTGGGGCTGGTGCCCGAGCCAATCAGCACGCAGGTCATCCCCCGCGACCGCCATGCGATGTTCTTCGCCACGCTGGGCGTCATCGCGTCCTCCATCGAGAACATCGCCGTCGAGATCCGCCACATGCAGCGGACCGAGGTGCTGGAGGCCGAGGAGTATTTCTCGCCCGGCCAGAAGGGCAGCAGCGCCATGCCCCACAAGCGCAACCCCGTCCTGACCGAGAACCTGACGGGGCTGGCGCGGCTCGTCAGGATGTCGGTCATTCCGGCGCTGGAGAATGTGGCGCTCTGGCATGAACGCGACATTTCCCATTCCTCGGTCGAACGCGCGATCGGGCCGGATACCACCGTCACGCTGGATTTCGCCCTGCACCGTCTGGCGGGCGTGATCGAAAAGCTGGTCGTCTATCCCGAGAACATGCTCAGGAACATGAACAAGTTCAAAGGGCTGGTGATGAGCCAGCGCGTCCTTCTGGCGCTGACGCAGGCCGGTGTCAGCCGCGAGGATGCCTATCGCCTTGTGCAGCGCAACGCCATGAAGGTCTGGGAGAAGGGCGCCGACTTCAAGACCGAGCTTCTGGCCGATGCCGAGGTGACGGCCGCGCTGAGCCCCGCCGAGATCGAGGAGAAGTTCGATCTCGGCTATCACACCAAGCATGTGGACACGATCTTTGCCCGTGTCTTCGGACAGGGCTGACGGCGGGCTGTTGCGCTGACGGTTTCGTGACCGCCGCCGCCCGGGCGGCGGTTGCGTTTTCTGCTGTCCTTTTGGCGGATCGTGCTAGTCTTTCCCCGTGTCCGGCATATCGCTTTTCCGGACGCGCCCTGCGACCACCCGAACCAAAGGAGGACAGACCCATGAAGATCAAGACGGCCCTCGTCGCATTCGTGCTGGCCGCTGCCCCCGGCTTCGCGCTCGCCGATGGCGGCTGCGGTGCCATGAAGTCGAAGATCTCGGCCTCGAACTGCATCGAAGGGCAGGTCTATGACGCCGCGACGGGCACCTGCGTGCCCCAGACGACGAGCTGAGCAAGACCGCATTAAGAACCGGCATGGCAGGGTGAAGGGGCCCTGATTCCGGACCTGCCATGACCGAAATGACCCTGCCGCTGGCGCAAGCGGCCCCCTATCCGGCGCCGCGCCCGCTGTCCCCGCGCGAAAAGGCGGCCGTCATCGTGCGGCTTCTGCTGGCCGAGGGCTGCGAATTGCCGCTGGCCACCCTGCCCCCCGACATGCAGGCCGATCTTGCGGGCCAGATCGCGCGGATGCGGCTGGTCGATCGCGCCACGATGGAAGCGGTGCTGCGCGAATTCCTCGAATCCCTCGAACAGGCGGGACTGGCCTTTCCCGACGGGGTGGACGGCGTTCTGGGCCTGATGGGGGCGCATCTGTCGCCCGATGCGGCGGCGCGGCTCAGGCAGGCATCCGGCGGCCCCGAAGACCCGTGGGAGCGGATCACCGCCCTGCCCCCCGAACGCCTGCAGCCCGCGCTGGAGGGAGAGGCGGTCGAGGTCGCGGCGATCCTTCTGTCGAAGCTGCCCGTGGCCCGCGCCGCCGACCTTCTGGCCCGCCTGCCGGGCGACAGGGCGCGGCGCATCGCGCTGGCGGTGTCGCGCACGGCATCGGCCAGCCCCGACATGGTGGCGCGGATCGGCAAGGCCCTGCTGGCCGATCTGGAGGCCGTGCCGCCCCGCGCCTTTGCCAGCCCCGCCGTGGAACGGGTGGGCGCGATCCTGAACCTGTCCCCCGCCGCGACGCGCGATGCGCTGCTTGACGGGCTAGAGGGCGAGGATGCCGATTTCGCCGCCGCCCTGCGCGGGGCGATCTTCACCTATGCCCATATCCCCGCCCGCATCACGCCGCGCGACGCGCCCAAGATCGTGCGCGCTGCCGATCCCGCGGCCCTTGTCACCGCGCTGGCCGCCGGTCCGGCCGAGGTGGCGGAGTTCCTTCTGTCCAACCTCTCGCAGCGCGTGGCCGACAGCCTGCGCGAGGAAGTGGCCGAACGCGGCACGCCCGATGCCAAGCAGGCCGATCAGGCGATGACCGCGATCATCCTGACCATCCGCCAGCTTGAAGGGGCGGGAGAACTGGCGCTGATCGTGCCCGAGGAATAGCCCTTTCCCTTCGGCCTGCCGCCGCCTACTGTCCGGCGCGAGACTTCGAAGGCCGCCATGACCGCCCCCTCCGCCAGCCAGACGCGCAAGGGCATCCTCTTGATGCTGCTTGCGATCCTGCTTTTCACCGCGATGGACGCGCTGGCCAAGGGGCTGGTCGCCCGCTATCCCGTGGCGCAGGTCGTCTGGGTGCGGTTTCTGGGGCAGTTCGTGATCGTGGCGCTGATCCTGAACCTGCACCTGCCCGTCTATGCCCGCACGCGGATGCCGCGCCTGCATGTGCTGCGCGCGTTTTTCCAGCTGGGCGCCACGGGCTTTTTCTTCCTGTCGCTGAATTACATCGGTCTGGCCGAGGCGACGGCCCTGACCGACATCAACCCCGTCCTTATCACGCTGGGGGCGGCGCTGTTTCTGGGCGAAAGGCTGGGGCCGCGCCGCATCGCGGGGGTGCTGGCCGCCATGATCGGCGCGATGATCATCATCCGGCCCGGCCTGTCGGTCTTTACCCCCGCCGCGCTGCTGCCGCTGTGCTGCGCGGTCTGCTATGCGGCGGCGGCCCTGCTGACGCGCAAGGTCGGCACCAGCGAAAGCGCCTGGACCGCGATGATCTGGGGGCCTGCGGTCGGGACGGTGGTGCTGACGGTGGCCGCGCCCTTCTACTGGCAGCCGGTTGCCATGGCCGACCTGCCGCTGCTGGCGGGGCTCGCGGCCCTCGGCACGGCGGCGCAGCTTTGCCTGATCCGCAGCTTCTCGATCACCGAAGCCTCGGTCGTGGCGCCCTTCGGCTATGTCGGGATCGTGCTGGCGACGGGCTGGGGCATCCTGCTCTATGACGAATGGCCCGACGCGCTGACGCTGCTGGGCGCGTCGATCATCGTGGCGGCGGGGCTTTACGTCTGGCACCGCGAGACTCAGGTGCAGCGCCGCACCGCCGGCACGCCCTGATCGGTCAGTCCAGCCGCGCGGCGGCGAGGATGCGGGCAGGCCCCTGCTCTTGCAGGATGACGACGACAGGCTCTTCCCCAGGTGCTTCGGCGCTGATCGAGAGGGGGGCCGCGCCCTGCCATTCGGCCACCGCCTCCCACGAGGTGACGATGTTGTGGTAGGTCACGGTGCGGCCCGCATTCTCGCCCCGCTCGATGGTCACGGTGGCTTCGGGCCGGTAGCGCACCACCTGCACCACGACGACCGAGGACAGGGGGGGATGGGCCTCGGCGCGGATGGACAGGCGCGCGCCGTCGCGCGTGACGGCCAATGTCACGGGGCTGGATGCGGCCATGTGCTTGCCGATCGCCTTGACCACGGCATCGGGGGTATTGCCCCCGATCCGGTCGGTGCCGCCGATGATCATCTGCGGGGTATAGATCGTGCGGCTGCCCTCGGCGCGGGCATACATCTTCTGCCGGTCGGTGAAGCGGGCCTGCGCGAAGCTGTCCTCCCAGCCGATGTAATCCCAGTAATCGACATGCAGCGCCAGCGCGATCACCCCGTCGGCCTGCGAGAGTTCCGACAGGAACGCGTCGGCCGGCGGGCAGGACGCGCAGCCCTGCGAGGTGAACAGTTCCACCACCACCCCGTCGGTGGACTGCGCCCAAAGCGGGGCCGCCGCAAGAAGCCAAAGCCCCCCGACGGCGCTGACGATTTGTCGCATCTGCACGGATTCCATTCCCCAAGTCTTCCCCACTCCTATCAAAACCGCGCGCGGCGCGGCCAATCAAGGTTTTGCGAGGGCACCGCAACATGACGCGGGCCAAGGACGGGCCGTGCCGGTCGCGGGGGCGATGCAAAACGGGCTGGATTTTTGGCATACAATTGCATACAAAGCGCGCGACTCCCTTGCCACGCTGCATCGCACAGGGCATGGGACAGGCGACCGGACGGGCATCCGCCGCAGTCCGCGCGACCCAAGACAGACCGTGCCAGCAGTCAGGAGGCCCGCATGACCGTCACCGTCGGACACGACAGCGCCAAGACCCGCAAGACGCTTTCCGCAGGCGGAAACACCGTCGCCTATTACTCCATCCCCGCCGCGCAGGAGGCCGGGCTCGGCGACTTCTCGAAGCTGCCCGCCGCGCTGAAGGTGGTGCTCGAGAACATGCTGCGCTTCGAGGATGGCAAGACAGTCAGCCTCGACGACATCCGCGCCTTCGGCGAGTGGGCGAAACTGGGCGGCAAGAACCCGCGCGAGATCGCCTATCGCCCCGCCCGCGTGCTGATGCAGGATTTCACCGGCGTTCCGGCGGTCGTGGACCTTGCCGCGATGCGTGACGGCATCCTCGGGCTGAAGGGCTCGGCCGCCAAGATCAATCCGCTGGTGCCGGTGGATCTGGTCATCGACCATTCGGTGATGATCGACGAATTCGGCAGCCCCCGCGCCTTTCAGGCCAACGTGGACCGCGAGTATGAGCGGAACATGGAACGCTATGTCTTCCTGAAATGGGGCCAGAAGGCGTTCAACAACTTCCGCGTCGTGCCCCCGGGCACGGGCATCTGCCATCAGGTCAACCTCGAATACCTCGCGCAGGCCGTCTGGACCGACACGGACCAGAACGGGGTCGAGGTGGCCTATCCCGACACGCTGGTGGGCACCGACAGCCACACCACCATGGTCAACGGTCTGGCCGTCCTCGGCTGGGGCGTCGGCGGGATCGAGGCCGAGGCTGCGATGCTGGGCCAGCCGGTTTCCATGCTCATCCCCGAAGTCGTGGGCTTCAAGCTGACCGGCGAGATGATGGAAGGCACCACGGCGACCGACCTCGTGCTGAAGGTCGTGCAGATGCTGCGCAAGCATGGCGTGGTCAACAAGTTCGTCGAATTCTACGGCGAGGGCCTCGACCGCCTGCCGCTCGCGGACCGCGCGACCATCGCCAACATGGCGCCCGAATACGGCGCGACCTGCGGCTTCTTCCCGATCGACGACGAAACCCTGCGCTACCTGCGCCAGACCGGCCGCGACGAGGGCCGCATCGCGCTGGTGGAGGCCTATGCCAAGGCCAACGGCATGTGGCGCGGCGCGGATTACGAGCCGATCTACACCTCGACCCTGCATCTGGACATGTCGACCATCGTTCCGGCGATCTCGGGCCCCAAGCGCCCGCAGGATTACCTGCCGCTGACCGATGCGAAAGCCTCCTTCGCCAAGGAGATGGAGGCGTCCTTCAAGCGCCCGATGGGTGTCGAGGTCGCCGTGAAGGGCGAGGATTACAAGCTCTCCTCCGGCAAGGTGGTGATCGCCTCGATCACGTCCTGCACCAACACGTCGAACCCCTATGTGCTGATCGGCGCGGGGCTGGTGGCGCGCAAGGCGCGCGCGCTGGGTCTGACCCGCAAGCCGTGGGTCAAGACCTCGCTCGCGCCCGGATCGCAGGTCGTGTCGGAATACCTGAACGCCGCAGGGCTGCAGGAGGATCTGGACGCGGTGGGCTTCAACCTTGTGGGTTACGGCTGCACCACCTGCATCGGCAACTCCGGTCCGTTGCAGCCCGAAATCTCGGCGGCCATCGCCGAGGGTGATCTGGTGGCGACCGCCGTCCTGTCGGGCAACCGCAACTTCGAAGGCCGCATCTCGCCCGATGTCCGCGCCAACTACCTTGCCAGCCCCCCGCTGGTCGTGGCCTACGCCTTGGCGGGCGACATGAACATCGACCTGACCACCGAACCGCTCGGCACAGGATCGAACGGCCAGCCCGTTTACCTGCGGGACATCTGGCCCACGAACAAGGAAATCGCCGACCTCGTCCACGCCACCGTAACGCGCGAGGCGTTCCTGAAGAAATACGCCGACGTCTTCAAGGGCGACACCAAATGGCAAGGCGTCGAAATCACCGAGGCCGAAACCTACGACTGGCCCGCCTCCTCGACCTACATCCAGAACCCGCCCTATTTCCGCGGCATGGCCAAGACGCCGGGCACGATCAAGAACATCACCGGCGCGCGCGT
>JBEEOG010000136.1:0-7932 GCA_041191745.1 Pseudomonadota bacterium
CGAGGCGGGCGCGCAATCCCACC
This sequence comes from Pseudomonadota bacterium, assembly GCA_041191745.1. Taxonomy (GTDB): domain Bacteria; phylum Pseudomonadota; class Alphaproteobacteria; order Rhodobacterales; family Rhodobacteraceae; genus Paragemmobacter. The sequence goes on from JBEEOG010000136.1 coordinate 24, forward strand.
CCTTCGGCCAGACCTCGAACCGGCAGAGCGCGCCGCCCGCGGCGATGCATTCCACCTCGCGCACGGCACAGGCAGGCCAGACGAGGCGCTGGAACAGCCGCTCGAACACCGCCGCATGCCAGACGCAGGGGTGCCCGTCGGGGTCGCGCAGGGGGTTGTCGCGCACCTCGAAGATCAGGGGGCGGCCCGGCGTCACGCGGAAGGACCCCGATCCGACGAAGGTCCACGCGTGCTTTTCGATGGCCACCGCCAGCACCCGCGCGGCCAGCGGCGCGGGAAGCGCGCGGATCAGCAGGCGCGCCAGACGCGGGATGCGGTGGCGCAGGATGTAATCCCCCGTGGCGAGCCCCGCGAGGCGCAAGAGCCCCTCGCTGCGGTCGGGCAGTTCCACATGCACGGCGCGGTGCATCGCGGCGGCCTGCCCTTCGGGGATCATCGCCGTCCCGTCGGGCATCGGCACGGCGGCGCGGGCCATCACGCGGTCGCGCATGCCCCGCCCCTCGTAGCGGTCAAGGATGGCGACGGTCTGCAGGATGGCATTCGGGCCGATCAGCGCGCCCGCCCCGGATGCAGGGGCCGCCTGCATCATTCGGCCCCTTCCATCTGCCCTTTCCCGCCGCCGCAGGCCATCGGGCCAAGGTCGGGCACGCCCGCCAGCGCGGCGCTGCGCTCCTTCGCGCGTTCCTTGCCCTGCGCCCGTACGGCCTCGCGCCGTTCGGCGGCGCGGGCGGCGCGGTCGGCGGCGGCATCCCAGTCGGCCATCTGCGCGGTGCCGATCTTGCGCGTCTCGTCAAAGTGGAAATCGACCTTGTCCTTGGTCTGCGGGCCCCAATAGCCCGCCTTGCCAAGGTCATAGAAGGTGCGCCCCACCCCCGCCTTCAGAAACGCCTTCAGGCAGCCCAGCAGATAGCGCCGCCGGAAGCCCGTCCCGCGCCACGGATAATGGAAGAGCGCCTTCTTCATGTAGAAGCGGCGGTAATTCTTCATCACGCCGTCCAGAAGTTCGCCCCGCGTCAGGGCGGCGGGCTTCATGATCGGGGTGACGAAGTTGTATTTCGAATAGTCGAACACCTCCACCTGATCGCGGATTTCCTGAAACAGCGGGGTGAAGGGCCAGGGCGTGTACATCGACCAGTTGGCCAGATCGGGCTGCCAGTCCCACGCCATGCGGTAGGTTTCTTCCAGCGTCTCTGCCGTCTCGTTGTCCAGCCCCACGATGAACTGGGCTTCGGTGAAGATGTCCGCCTCGCGCAGCAGGCGGATCGCCTCCTTGTTCTGGGCGACGGTGGTTTCCTTGTTGAAGAGGTCGAGCTTCAGCTGCGCCGCCGCTTCGGTGCCGAGCGAGACATGCACCAGCCCCGCCTGACGGTAGAATTGCAGCAGGTCGCGGTCGCGCCAGATGTCGGTGACGCGGGTGTTGATGCCCCACTTCACCCGCTCGTTCAGGCCGCGGTCGATCAGTTCCTGACAGAATTCGACGAATTTCTTCTTGTTGATGGTCGGTTCCTCGTCCGCGAGGATGAAGAAGCCCACGCCGTGGTCGTTCACCAGACGCTCGATCTCGTCCACCACCTTTTTCGGGTCGCGCACGCGGTAGTCGCGCCAGAATTTCCACTGCGAACAGAAGGAACAGGTGAAGGGGCAGCCCCGCGCCATGTTGGGGATCGCCACCTTCACGCCAAGGGGGACGTAGATGTAGCTGTCCCACTCCAGCAACGACCAGTCGGGGTCGATCGCATCGAGGTTCTTGACCGTGGATGCCGCCTGCGTCGCCACGATCTCCTCGCCATCCCGAAAGGCGAGGCCCCTGATCTTGCGCCGGTCCGCCGGATAGCGCCCGTCGCGCACCGCCTGCGCCAGCGCCGTCATGATCTCCTCGCCCTCGCCGCGCACGATGACATCGACCCAAGGGGCTTCCTCCAGCACCTGCCGGAACATGAAGGTGGCGTGGATGCCGCCCAGCACGCGCAGGGCATCCGGCACCACCTCGGCGGCCAGTTTCAGCACCCCTTCCGCCTCGTAGATCGCGGGGGTGATGGCGGTCGTGCCGACGATGTCGGGCTGCAGTTCCGCCAGCCGCGCCCGCAGCGCATCGGGGCCGATGTGATGGGTCATCGCGTCGATGAAATGGATGTCGGTGAAGCCCGCCGCCTTCAGCGACCCCGCCAGATAGGCCACCCAAGCGGGCGGCCAGTTGCCTGCGATCTCTGCCCCGCCGGAATGGTAATTGGGATGGACAAAGACGATACGCATCGGAGGTCTCCCTGTGTGTCATCCAAAGTTGACACTTTTTCGACCCGGCCGACTTGACACATGTCAAACGCGACCGATTATCAATGCGTGAACGGGCGCGGAAGCACGCGCGCCACAGCCGGAAAAGGCAGCAGGGATGGAAAAGACAGGATCAGCGCGGACGGTCAGGCCACAGGCCCGCGCGTCATTCGCCGTCCTTGTTCAGAAGCCCGTATTTCCGCAGCTTGACGTAAAGCGACTGGCGCGACAGCGACAGCATGTCGGCCGCCGCCACGCGGTTGTTGCGCGTCAGTTCCAGCGCGGTCTCGATGCACATCTTCTCGATCACGTCGGTGGTCTCGGCCACGATGTCCTTCAGCGTGCTCGACCCCACCAGCTCCATCACATTCCGCATGCCGTCATCCGGCTGGCCGAAGGCGGGGCGGCGCAGCGTTTCGGCGCGGCTCGCATCGCGCACGACAAGGACAAGCACGGGGTTGGGGCGGTCGTTCAGCCATGTGGCCGAAATCTCGACCGCGATCTGGCCCATGAAATCGGTGGTGAGCCGCGTCGCGTAATAGCGCAGGTGCCCCGTGCGCTTGACGTTGTCCAGCATGACGCGCAGATCCACCGCGCCCCGCGCAAGGAAATCGGTCAGCGACCGGCCGCGCACGGCGGCCATGTTGGCGGTGTCGGTCAGGTTCAGGAAGGCCTCGTTCGCGGCGCGGATCGTGCCCTCGCCATCGGTAAAGACGATGCCGTCCACCCCTTCGTGATAGAGCCGCGACAGGTTTTCGGCCAGTTCGTCATTGCCGGCAGAGGTCGCCCCCGCCGCATCGAGCTGGCACAGGACGATCCGTTCGCCCGCCGCGCGAAAGACGGTGGGCGTCACGGCCAGCCGCTTCTGCGTGCGCCGCGCGACCATCTCCAGCGGCGCGGCCTTTTCCGTCACCGCCAGATTGGCCAGCGAATCCAGCAGCTCGCCCCGTTTCCGGCCCTCGAATTCCTGCGCGACGGGTGCGCCCAGAAGCTCTAACCGCTGGGCCCCCAGAAGCTGCGCGGCCACCGCGTTCACATCCGTGATGCGCCCCGTCGACAACGAGACGAGCATCACCGGATCGCGCGACACTTCCATCAGCACGCGGTAGCGGGTGTCCATCTCGCGCTGGGTTTCGTAATCGCGTTCCAGCGCCAATTGGGCGGCCACAAGCTGCTGCTGCACCTCGGCGATCGGGCGCAGGTCGCGGCCCAGCATCAGGATCGACTCGTCGCCCCCGATGCGGTGCAGCGTGTAGCGGATCGGGAATTCCCATTGCGACGCGTCGGAATGGTTCAGCTCCATCGACAGAAGGCCGCCGCGGAAGGTCTGCGGATCGGCCAGCCGCGATTCCAGTTTGCGGATGCTTTCCTCGGTCAGCACGTCTTTCAGGTAGCAGCCTTCCCAGTCGGTCAGCTGCCCGAAGCTGCGGTGATGCGGATTGACGAGGACCGAGATGATCCGCCGCGACGGCGAGACGAGCAGCGCGATATCGGATGCCGTCGCCAGGATCTCGCCCAGAAGATCCGGCGCGATCAGCGGCAGCTTTCCGCCATTCAGAAGATGTCGACCGTCTGTTGTCACGACGTTACCGTATCTTGTCCCGCGGCGGGACACCCATCCAGCCAGCAAAATCCGCTCACAGAACCGTTACCCCCGGACGCACGATACCCACCACGCGCAGGGCGTGGTCGATGTCATTCGTCACGACATCCGCTCCGGGCACCTTCAACCCATCCCCACCGAATTCCAGCACCGCGCCCCCGACCACCACCGGAAGCTTTCCCTCAGAGACAAGCTTAAGCGTTGTCACAAGTTCCTGACAAACTGCAAGCCTATCTTGGCTGGCCAGCGATATGAGAGCCGCATCGAAGCGGCGCGACGACACCAGAGCCGCCAGATGGCGGGCATCGGGCGCGATCCGCAGGCAGACCGAAAGCCCCCCGCGGCGCAACCGCCCCGCCAGCACCATGGCCCCCAGCGTGTGCTGCTCGCCCGAGGGCAGCACGAACAGAAGCGTCGGCCCGCCGGTATCGCCGCCCGCATCGGCGGACCATGCCGTGCCGATCTCGCGCAGGATGGCCTGCAGCCGCGCGGCCCCCATCGTCACCTGCGCGAAGCTCACGCAATCGGCCTCCCACGCCTCGCCCAGACGGCGGGCGACCTCGGGGATATAGACATCGGCCAGCATCGCGGGCGAGACGCGGGCGCGCTTCAGTTCGGGCTTGAGCTCCTCGAAGGCGGCCGTGCCGCCATCCGCCACCGCCTCCATCAGCCGCTGGATCAGCGACTCGCGCAGCTCGCGGTCCCCGACGGCATCACGCGCCACGAGTCGCGCCACGACCTCGGCGGCGAAAAGCGATACTCCGCCCACCGAGCCCTCTGCCCGACGAACCGAAACCTGTTGCACATCCTGTTGCATAGGTGGCTCCGCGGCCGGTCGGGAAGGTCGCCAAGACAGCATGGCGATGACCCCGGTACGGCCCTTGTTGTGACTGTCCCACTTTTGGTTCTAGATTGTCAAAGAAAATTGACACCCCCACCCCCGATCTTTTTCGCTTTCCCGAAACGGGTGAAGAAATGCGCGAAAAACAGGCGCTTTTTCGCAGGCAAGCCGCAGCGCAGCCCGCAACATGCGGCGAGGTGTCAATTCAGGGTTTGTAAGTTTTAGTTGACACTCCACCCCCCTGAGCTAACCTGTCCCAGCGAGGAGCCGACATGGGGGAAAGGCGTCTGGACATGCAGACAAGCCCGAAACAGGCGCCGCGCAAGCGGCTTTATACAGACGAGGAACGCGCCCGCAGGGACGCGACGAAGTGGACGCTGGTGCAGGGCCTTCTGGCGCCGGCGCAGTTTCTGGCCTTTGCCGTGTCGCTCGTGCTGGTGGCACGCTTCCTTTTGACGGGCGAAGGCTACGGGGCCGCGACCGTCTCGATCATCGTCAAGACGGGCTTTCTCTATGTCATCATGGTGACGGGCGCGATCTGGGAAAAGGTCGTGTTCGGCCAGTACCTGTTCGCCCCCGCCTTCTTCTGGGAGGACGTCTTTTCCTTTGCCGTCATCGCGCTGCACACCGCCTATCTCTGGGCGCTGTGGACCGGCGCGCTGACGCCCACCGAACAGATGTGGCTCGCGCTTGCGGCCTATGCGACCTATGTCGTCAACGCGGGCCAGTTCCTGTGGAAGCTGCGCCTGGCGCGGCTGGATGCCGAAGCCGAACTGCGCGAGGAAAACCGTTCGCTGGCCGAGGTGGTGGCATGAGCCTCGACCTTCCCACCACCGGTTGCCGCACCACCCCCGTCCTGAAGGAACGCGGCCAGCGCGAGGTCTTCTGCGGCCTGACGGGAATCATCTGGCTGCACCGCAAGATGCAGGATGCCTTCTTCCTTGTGGTGGGCAGCCGCACCTGCGCGCACCTGCTGCAGGCCGCCGCGGGCGTGATGATCTTTGCCGAACCCCGTTTCGGCACCGCGATCCTTGAAGAAAAGGATCTGGCCGGTCTGGCCGATGCCAATGCGGAACTCGACCGCGAGGTCGCCCGCCTTCTGGCCCGCCGCCCCGACATCCGGCAGCTCTTCCTCGTGGGCTCCTGCCCGTCCGAGGTCATCAAGCTCGACCTCGCCCGCGCGGCCGAACGCATGAACGCGCGGCACGCGCCGCATGTGCGGGTCTACAACTATTCGGGCTCGGGCATCGAGACGACCTTCACGCAAGGAGAAGATGCCTGCCTTGCCGCGATGGTGCCGACCCTGCCCGCCAGCGACGCCCGCGAACTGCTGATCGTCGGCGCGATGCCCGATGTGGTCGAGGACCAGTGCCTGTCGCTGCTCAAGGCGCTTGGCATCCCCGTCACCCGCACCCTGCCCGCCCACCGCGCCGGAGAGCTTCCCGCCGTCGGCGCGAACACGGTCTTTGCGCTGGTGCAACCCTTCCTTGGCGATACGCACGCGGCCCTGATCCGCCGCGGCGCGCGCCACATCCCCGCCCCCTTCCCCTTCGGCGCGGAAGGGACGACCGCCTGGCTGCGGGCCGTGGCCTGCGAATTCGGTGTCAGCGACGCGCTCTTCGAACAGGTCACCGCCGCCCCCCGCGCCCGCGCGCTGAAGGCCATCGCCACCCAGTCGCAGGAATTGCAGGGCAAGTCGGTCTTCTTCTTCCCCGACAGCCAGCTGGAAATCCCGTTGGCCCGCTTCCTGACCCGCGAATGCGGCATGAAAGCGGTCGAGGTCGGCACCCCCTATCTGCATGACGCCATCCTCGGCCCCGATCTGGACCTGCTGCCGCAGGGGCCGGTGATTTCCGAAGGACAGGATGTCGAACGCCAGCTGGACCGCCAGAAGGCGGCGGCCCCCGACCTGACGGTCTGCGGCCTCGGCCTTGCCAACCCGCTGGAAGCGCAGGGCTTCGCCACGAAATGGGCGATCGAGCTGGTCTTCACGCCGGTGCATTTCTACGAACAGGCGGGGGACCTCGCAGGGCTGTTCAGCCGCCCGCTGCGCCGCCGCGCGATCCTGAAGGGGGGTGCGGCATGAAGCTGACCCTCTGGACCTATGAAGGCCCGCCCCATGTCGGCGCGATGCGCGTGGCGACGGGGATGAAGGGTCTGCATTACGTGCTGCACGCCCCGCAGGGCGACACCTATGCCGACCTGCTGTTCACGATGATCGAACGGCGCAACCACCGCCCGCCCGTGACCTACACCACCTTCCAGGCGCGCGATCTGGGCGAGGATACGGCCAACCTCTTCAAGACCGCCGTGGCCGAGACCTATCTGCGCTTCCGCCCGCAGGCGATGATCGTGGGGGCCTCCTGCACCGCCGAACTGATCCAGGACGATCCGGGGGGGCTGGCCGAGGCGCTGGACCTGCCGGTGCCGGTGATCCCGCTGGAACTGCCCTCCTACAGCCGCAAGGAAAACTTCGGCGCGGACGAGACCTTCTACCAGATCGTCAAGGCGCTGGCCAAACCGATGGCGCGGACGGAAGGCATAACCTGCAACCTGCTGGGGGCCACGGGCCTTGGCTTCCGCCACCGCGACGACGTGGCCGAGGTGACGAAGCTTCTGGGCCTGATGGGCATCGCGGTCAATGTCTGCGCCCCGCTGGGGGCCACGCCCGCCGATATCACCCGCATGGGTCAGGCGCATTTCAACGTGCTCCTCTACCCCGAAACGGGCGAGACGGCGGCACGGCATCTGGAACGCGCCTGCGGCCAGCCCTTTACGAAGACCGTCCCCATCGGGGTCGGCGCCACGCGCGATTTCCTGCGCGAAGTCAGCAGCTTGACGGGCGTTTCCGACAAAGTGGATGAAAGCGGCCTGCGCCTGCCATGGTGGTCGGCATCGGTCGATTCCACCTATCTGACCGGCAAGCGCGTCTACATCTTCGGCGACGCGACCCATGTGATCGCCGCCGCCCGCATCGCCGCGACCGAAGTGGGGTTCGAGGTGGTGGGCATGGGCTGCTACAACCGCGAATTCGCCCGTCCCCTGCGCGCCGCCGCCAAGGCTTACGGCGTCGAGGCGCTGGTCACCGACGACTATCTGGAGGTCGAGGCCGAGATCGCCCGCCTGCAACCCGAGATGATCCTGGGCACGCAGATGGAGCGCCATATCGGCAAGCGGCTGGGTATCCCCTGCGC
>JBEEOG010000137.1:0-2513 GCA_041191745.1 Pseudomonadota bacterium
CACACTGTAGTGCAACTCTAACTTAGGAAGGTGGTGACAACCACATGCAGGTCAGCGTCCGCGACAATAACGTCGAACAGGCACTCCGTGCCCTGAAGAAAAAGCTCCAGCGCGAAGGCGTGTTCCGCGAAATGAAACTCAAGCAGCATTTCGAGAAGCCGTCCGTCAAGAAAGCGCGCGAGCAAGCCGAAGCGGTCCGCCGTGCGCGCAAACTCGCGCGCAAGAAGGCGCAGCGCGAAGGCGCCATCTGAGGCGTTCAGCGACACTGGGGGAGCGATCCCCACACGATCAACCCCCGTCCGCGAGGCCGGGGGTTTTTCATTTCTGCGGTGCAGGCGATTTCTGGCGCAGAAATCGCGGCGAAATCTGACGCAGATTTCGCTTGGCGGGTGTCGGGGTGGGGGCCGAAATCTGCGTCAGATTTCGGCGCGGAATTTGCGTCAAATTCCGCCTACACGGCCAGCGCCGTCGTCTGCACCACTGTCCGCAGCGCGAAGGAGGAATGCATCTGGCGCACGCCCGGCAGGCGCGAGAGGTATTGGCGGTGGATGCGGGCGAAATCTTCGGTGTCCTGGGCGAGGATCTTGAGCAGGTAGTCGGCCTGACCCGCCATCAGGTGGCATTCGAGGATGTCGGGGATCTTGGCCACTTCGCGTTCGAAGGCGTCGAGGAGTTCGTCGGCCTGACCCTGCAGCGTGATTTCCACGAAGACGGTGGTCGGGCGACCGAGGCGGCGGGGGTCGAGGAGGGCGACATAGGCGGCGATGAAACCGTCCTCCTCGAGCCGCTGGGTCCGGCGGTGACAGGCGGAGGGAGAGAGGTTCACGCGTTCGGAAAGTTCGGCGTTGGTGATGCGGCCTTCCTTCTGCAGGACCTTGAGGATGCGGCGGTCGGTTGCGTCAAGTTCTGACATTGCGGGAGAAACCTTCGTCTGGGCGCCGTGTTGCGGTGGAATCTATCGCGGCTGCGGGCGCAGGTCATGCAGAATTCAAAGAAATGGCGGGGGATGTGGCGGAAGCTTTTTCCATACGGGCCAGAAGAGTGCCCGACAGGGAGAGAGAGAATGAAGATCGGTTGCCCCAAGGAGATCAAGCCGCAGGAATTCCGCGTCGGCATGACGCCCATCGCCGCGCGCGAGGCGGTGGCGCATGGGCATGAGGTGCTGGTGGAAACCGGGGCGGGCGTGGGCGCGGGCTTTGCCGATGCCGATTACGTGGCGGCCGGGGCGAAGATCGCGGCCGATGCCGCGGAGGTCTTTGCCGCGTCCGAGATGATCGTGAAGGTGAAGGAGCCGCAGGCGGTGGAGCGGGCGCGTCTGCGCGAGGGGCAGGTGCTGTTCACCTATCTGCACCTTGCGCCCGATCCGGAGCAGACGAAGGATCTGCTGGCGTCGGGTGTCACGGCGATCGCCTATGAGACGGTGACGGATGATCGTGGCGGGTTGCCGCTGCTGGCGCCGATGTCCGAGGTGGCGGGGCGACTGGCGCCGCAGGTCGGTGCCTGGACCTTGCAGAAGGCGAATGGCGGGCGGGGCGTGCTGCTGGGCGGGGTACCCGGCGTTCTGCCGGCGAAGGTCGTCGTGATCGGCGGGGGCGTGGTCGGCACCCACGCGGCGCGGGTGGCGGCGGGGATGGGGGCGGATGTGACGATCCTTGACCGGTCGGTGCCGCGGCTGCGCTATCTGGACGACATCTTCCACGGCACGGTGAAGACGGGCTATGCGAGCGCGGGTCTGACGGCCGAACTGGTGGCCGAGGCCGACATGGTGATCGGGGCGGTGCTGATCCCCGGCGCAGCGGCGCCCAAGCTGGTGACGCGGGCGCAGCTGAAGACGATGAAGCCCGGCGCGGCCATCGTCGACGTGGCGATCGATCAGGGCGGGTGCTTCGAGACCAGCCGCGCAACGACGCATCAGGACCCGATCTACGAGGTGGACGGTATCCTGCATTATTGCGTGGCCAACATGCCGGGGGCGGTGGCGCGGACCTCCACGCTCGCGCTGGGGAATGCGACAATGCCCTTCATGCTGGCGCTGGCGGACAAGGGGTGGAAGCGCGCCTGTGCGGAGGACCGGCATCTGCTGAACGGGCTGAACACCCACAAGGGCAAGCTGACCTACGAAGCGGTGGGTGCGGCGCTGGGCCTGCCGTCGATCAGCGGGGCCGAAGCGCTGGCGATGTGAATTGAAAGGGGCCGCGGAGGTGATCCGCGGCCCCTCTGTCTTTTGGCGGGCGCTTACTTCTTCAGCGCGTCGCGGATTTCCATGAGGATATCCAGTTCGGTCGGACCGGCCGGAGTCGCGGCGGCGGCGGCCGCTTCCTTCTTGGCGGTCGCTTCCTTCAGCTTGTTCACCGCCTTGACGAGCAGGAAGACCACCCAGGCGATGATGAGGAAGTTGATGACGGCCGTGATGAAGGCGCCATAGGCGAAGACCGGGGCGCCGGCTTCGCGGGCGGCGGCGAGAGAGGCGGGATCGGTGCCGGACAGGTCGATGTAGAGGTTCGAGAAATCAA
>JBEEOG010000138.1:0-3436 GCA_041191745.1 Pseudomonadota bacterium
TCCGCTGGTCGAGCAATTCCTCGAAGGCGGAGAACAGGACCGCCTGCATGTCGATCGTCAGCGCGAGCAAGCGATTGAGGAAGGTCGTGATCGGCGGCAGGTCGTCCTTCAGCCCGGTGTCATCGGTCAAGCTGAGGCCGGTGGCATCCTCGAAGGCCCCGAGCGAGCAGCCAACGACATCGCCGCGATAGAGGCGGCGGTATAGCTGGCGCAGGGCGTCGCGGGCATAAGGCGACTCGAGGTTGTCCTCCGGCCGGAATAGCCCCTGCCCGCCGGTCTGGCGCTGGCCGCGTGTGATGGCCCCGAGCGTGTCGAGGCGGCGCGCGATGGTCGACAGGAACCGCTTTTCCGCTTTCACATCGGTGGCGACGGGCCGGAAGAGCGGCGGCTGCGCCTGATTGGTGCGGTTGGTGCGCCCGAGGCCCTGGATGGCGGCATCCGCTTTCCAGCCGGGTTCCAGAAGGTAGTGGACACGCAGGCGCTGGTTCTTGGCGCCGAGATCGGCGTGGTAGCTTCGCCCCGTGCCACCCGCATCGGAGAAGATCAGGATGCGCTTCTGGTCGTCCATGAAGGCAGCGGTTTCCGCGAGGTTGGCAGACCCTGCCCGGCTTTCCACAACAAGGCGCGCCGCAGGACCCTCGCCCTTGCGCACGATGCGGCGCGACCGGCCCGTGACTTCGGCCACGAGATCGGTGCCGAAGCGCTGGACGATCTGATCGAGCGCGCCCGGGACGGGCGGCAGGCTGGCCAGCTTCTCGATGAGCGCATCGCGCCGCCGCGCGGCTTCGCGACATTCGACCGGCTGGCCTTCGCGCATGACGGGCCTGGACGAAAGATTGCCCTCGCTGTCGGTGAAGGGCTCGTAGAGCTGCACCGGGAAGGAATGGGCGAGGTAGTCGAGGACATATTCCCGAGGCGTGATGTCGACGCGGATATCGTTCCACTCGTCGGTGGGGATCTCTGACAGGCGGCGTTCCATCAGCGCCTCGCCCGTAGAGACGATCTGGATGACGGCTGCGTGGCCTGCCGCGAGATCAGCCTCGATGGATGCGATCAAGGTGGGGGTTTTCATCGAGGTGAGCAGATGGCCAAAGAAGCGCTGCTTCGCGGACTCGAAGGCCGAACGCGCAGCGGATTTGGCCTGGCGGTTCAGCGTGCCGCTGGAGCCTGTCGAACTGGCCGGGCCAGTGATGTTGGCGGCCTCCATGGCGGCGGTGAGGTTGTTGTGGATGATGGCGAACGCCCCGGCATAGGCATCGTAGATGCCGCGCTGCTCGGGGGTCAGCGCATGTTCCAGCATTTCGTATTCGACGCCGTCATAGGAAAGCGACCGGGCAGTGTAGAGGCCGAGCGACCGTAGGTCTCGGGCGAGGACCTCCATCGCGGCGACGCCGCCGGCCTCAATGGCCTGCACAAACTCGGCACAGGTTGCGAAGGGGAAATCTTCGCCGCCCCAGAGCCCGAGACGCTGCGCATAGGCGAGGTTGTGGACGGTCGTTGCACCGGTGGCCGAGACATAGACCACGCGTGCATTGGGCAGCTTGTGCTGCAGGCGCAGGCCCGCCCTGCCCTGCTGAGAAGCTTCCGTGTCGCCACGCTCGCCCTTGGACCCTGCGGCATTCGCCATGGCATGGCTTTCGTCAAACAGGATCACCCCGTCGAACTCCACCCCCAGCCAGTCGACGATCTGGTCGACGCGGGATTTCTTGGTGCCCCGCTCCTCGGAACGCAGCGTCGCGTAGGTGGTGAACAGGATGCCCTCGGTCAGCGGGATGTCGCGGCCTTGCGCAAAGCGCGACAGGGGCGTGACGAGCAGGCGTTCCTGGCCGAGCGCTGACCAATCGCGCTGCGCGTCCTCGAGAAGCTTGTCGCTCTTCGAAATCCAGAGCGCCTTGCGACGGCCTTGGGCCCAATTGTCGAGCAGGATCCCAGCCGACTGGCGGCCCTTGCCCGCGCCGGTGCCATCGCCAAGGAAGAAGCCTCGGCGAAAGCGGACGACGTCCGCGGCATCGTCGGGCGCGGCCGAGACCATGTCGCCGGTCTCATCGACGCACCACGATCCCGCGAGATACGCGCCATGCGCTTCGCCCGCGTAGATCACGGTCTCGAGTTGCGCGTCGGATAGTAGGCCGTCGCGCAGGACGGCCACGGGGAGTTTCGGGTGGTGGGAGGGTTTTGGGGGGGAAACTGAGGCCATGGCCGCCGACTGCACCAGCTTGGTCGGATGCGGTGCCGCGCCGGGGATGTCGATCGCCTGCAGGCGGAAGGTCTCGTAGATCGCGTCCGACAGGCGCGCAGCGCCGAGATCGTCCGCCACCTCGCGCAAGGTATATGCGAGGTCCTCCGCATCCGGCGTGGTGACATGCACATCCATTTTGGCCGCTGCCGTCGAACGCAAGGGTCGAGCGGCAGAGCCGGACGCACGGGGAGGAAGTCCCCGGAAAGGGGAAGCTGGCTGCGATTGAGCGACGGCGCCCGCATCCATCTCGAGGCGCGGCGGCACCTCTGCTACGATCCGAGCGAGGAGCTGCGGCGCATCGACGGACATCGGCCGAGCCAGATCGGCGGTGATGCCGCCCCGCTCACCGCCCCGGCATTTGTCAAAGACCGAGATCCGGGTCTCAAAGCTGGTGCCGTGTTTGGCGAATGCGGCACCGGAGACGGCGCCGGTGAAGACCAGATGCGCCGTCTCGGTCAAACGGCCGAAGGTTTCCGCCCAGGCGGCCGCATCCGGCGTGAAACCGGCTCCGGTGATTGCGACCAGACGCCCGCCGGGCGCGAGGCGGGCAAGGGCAGAGCGCAGATGCCGGGCCGTCGCCCCGGTCGTCCGGCCATCGACATTGGTCACCGCCGAAAACGGCGGGTTCATCAAGACGACGCTCGGGCGGACGCCCGCGTCCAGATGATCGTCGATCTGTGCGGCGTCGAATCTGGCGACGGGATGACCCGGAAAGAGAAGGCGCAGAAGGTCGGCGCGGGTGTCTACCAACTCGTTCAGCGCGAGGCTGCCGCCGGCGATTTGCGCGAGGATCGCCAGAAGGCCGGTCCCGGCCGAAGGCTCGAGTACCAGGTCGCGCGGCGTGATCTGCGCTGCCGCCATTGCAGCCAGTCCCATGGGCAGCGGCGTCGAGAATTGCTGGAAGCGCTCCATTTCCTCCGAGCGCCGGGTGTGCGTGGGCAACAGGCCCGCCACTTTGGCGAGGATCGGCAGCAGGGCAGCGGGCGAGCCGGAACGGGCGAGCAGCGCACGGCCGAACTTCCGCAGGAAGAGGACCAGCGCCACCTCGCCCGCCTCATAAGCGAGCTTCCAGTCCCAAGCGCCATCGGCATCGGAACCGCCAAAGGCGCGCTCCATTTCGAGGCGCAGACGCAGCGCGTCGATCCGGAAGCCCTGGGCCAGGTCGGGCTGCAGCGCTCCGGCGACGGCGAGGATCGC
>JBEEOG010000139.1:0-5751 GCA_041191745.1 Pseudomonadota bacterium
GATGCCGCAGACGAAGTTCGTGACATCCAAGGCGCTGGCCCTTGGCCTGCGCCCGATCGTGGTGCTGAACAAGGTCGACAAGCCCGACGCCGAGCCCGACCGCGCCCTGAACGAGGTGTTCGACCTGTTCGCCAACCTTGGCGCCAACGACGAACAGCTTGATTTCCCTCATGTCTATGCCTCGGGCCGCTCTGGCTGGGCCGATATGGAGCTGGACGGGCCGCGCAAGGACCTGTCGGCGCTGTTCGACCTGATCGTGAAACACGTCCCCGCGCCGAAGCAGCTGGCCAAGCAGTCCGAACCCTTCCGCATGCTCGCCACCACCCTGTCGGCCGACCCCTTCATCGGGCGCATCCTGACGGGGCGCGTCGAATCCGGCCGCCTGAAGGTGGGCGAGCAGCTGAAGGCCCTGACCCGCACGGGCGAGCGGATCGAACAGTTCCGCGTGACCAAGATCCTCGCCGTCCGCGGCCTTGCCCAGACCCCGATCGACGAGGCGGTGGCGGGCGATATCGTCACCATCGCGGGCATGACCAAGGCGACCGTGGCCGACACGCTCTGCGCGCTGGACATCGACACCGCCCTGCCCGCCCAGCCCATCGACCCGCCGACGATCACCGTGACCTTCGGCATCAATGACAGCCCGCTCGCGGGCCGCGACGGCACCAAGGTGCAGTCCCGCGTCATCCGCGACCGCCTGCAGCGCGAGGCCGAGGTGAACGTGGCGATCAAGGTCGCCGACACCCCCGGCGGCGAGGCGTTCGAAGTGTCGGGCCGCGGCGAACTCCAGATGGGCGTGCTGATCGAGAACATGCGCCGCGAAGGGTTCGAACTGTCGATCAGCCGCCCGCGCGTGATCTTCAAGGAAGAGAACGGCGTGCGGATGGAACCGGTCGAGGAAGTCATCGTCGATGTGGATGACGAATATTCCGGCGCGGTGATCGACAAGCTGACGGGCGAGCGCAAGGGCGATCTGGTGGAGATGAAGCCCGCCGGCGTGGGCAAGACCCGCATCATCGCGCATGTCCCCTCGCGTGGCCTTATCGGCTATCACGGCCAGTTCCTGACCGACACGCGCGGCACGGGCGTGTTGAACCGCATCTTCCACGGCTGGGTGCCGCACAAGGGCCCGATCCAGGGCCGCCGTCAGGGCGTGCTGATCAGCATGGAGAACGGCACCTCGGTCGCCTATGCGCTGTGGAACCTCGAAGAGCGGGGCCGCATGTTCATCGGCCCGCAGGAAAACGTCTACGAGGGCATGATCATCGGCGAACACTCGCGCGACAACGACCTCGAGGTGAACCCGCTCAAGGGCAAGAAGCTGACCAACGTCCGCGCCAGCGGAACGGATGAAGCGGTGCGCCTGACGCCGCATATCCGCATGTCGCTGGAAGAGGCCATCGCCTATATCGACGACGACGAACTGGTCGAGGTGACGCCCAAGATCATCCGGCTCCGCAAGCGCGTGCTGGACCCGCACGAGCGCAAGCGTCAGGCCAAGTCGGCCTGATCCGTCAGGCGGATTTGCGGATTGCGGGGGGGCGGAAACGCCCCCTTGCCCATTTCAGAAGTCCCGCGACGGCGGGGGTCAGCGCTTCCGTCGCATCGGCGATCATCCAGACCTCCGACGGGGCGCAGGGATCGGCCTGCAGGCAGACCAGCCCGCCATGCCCGTCGCCGATGGCGCGGGGCAGTAGGGCCACGCCCACGCCCTTGGCCACCATCTGCGCCAAGCTGTCGGGGTGCGCCGCCAGCAGGGCGACCGTGCCCCCCTGCCGCGCGAACCAGCGCTGCGCCTCGACCGCGGCAAGCGCGCCCGCCCCGTGCAGCACGCGGTGGCCAAGGGCCGTGCCGGTCCAGTCGGCCTCGCGCAGGTAGGCGGGGCTGGCATAGATCCCCCATGCCACCTGCCCGATGCGGCAGCCCGCGCTTTCCTCGGGCACGCTGGCCATGACCGTCACCCGCACCTCGGGCCCTTGCGGGGCGGCGGCAAGCCCGTCATCGGTCACGTCGAATTCGGTCGCCACATCGGCGCGCGCGGTCCAGTCAGGCAGGGCATCGGCAAGGAACAGCCGCGCCGCCAGCGGGCAGGCCACGATCCGCAGCGCGGCGGGGGCGTCATCCGCCGCAAGGCGCATCCGGTCGTAGATCGCGGCCATGTCGCGCGCGGCCTGCAGAAAGACCTGCCCGCGCGCATTGGGCAGCAGCCGTCCCGTCGCGTCGCGCAGAAAGACCGTCTCGCCCCCCGCCTCGATCGCGGCAAGCCTACGGGACATCGTGCTCTGGCTGACCCCCGCGCGCTTCGCGGCCGACGACAGCGATCCGGCCGCCGCGATCATCAGGATGTCTCGAAGGTCGTTCCAGTCGGGCAAGCGTCGGGTCATCGGCGTGTCCTGTCATGGGAAAACAACGCACCGCATACCCGTGGCCGGCCCCATGCCGGACACACGCATCGAAAGCTGTTAATCTTTATGACCGCGCGACCATCGCGGAGTGGCGGGCGAAGGTCAATGGCCCAGAGCGCCCTGCAAGGCGCACCAGAGAAGCGCGCACCAGACCGGAGCGTCCCGGACCGGAGCGTTCCTCAGGCCGCCTGCGCCAGTGCCACGGGCGCGAAGGGACGCACCTCCACCCCCGCCCCGTCGAAGATGCAGAAGGATGCGGGCGGCACTTCCTGCCAGTCGGTCTCGTCCGTCTCGAGCGGTTCGGACACCACCGCCCGCCCGCCGCGACGGTCGGACCAGCGGTGGAACAGGGTGGGCGCGTTGTCATCGGTCGCGTAGCGCACGGCAAACAGCCTCTGCCCGTCCGACAGCGCCGCCGTCAGGCGCAGATGCGGCCCCTGCCCCTTGGCCCGCGACAGGGCGATGAACCGCGCCGCCGCCCGTTCCAGCGCGCCCTGCGGATCGGTCTCCAGCCCCTCGGCCAGCGCGACGAGGAACAGCGCCTCGCTATCCGTCGCGCCCTTGCGTTGCGGGTAAAGCGCATCGGGGATCAGCATCTCGGCATCGCGGCGGAAGGCGTCGTAGCCGCCCACCTGCCCGTTATGCATGAAGCTCCACCGTCCCGACACGAAGGGGTGGCAATTGTTCCGGCTGGTGGCTGTTCCGGTCGAGGCGCGGACATGCGCCAGAAACAGGCCGGAGCGCACCTGCGCGGTCAGGCTTTTCAGGTTCGGGTCCGACCATGCGGGCATCACGTCACGGTAAAGGCCCGGCTCGGGCCGTTCGCCGTACCACGCCAGTCCGAAGCCGTCGGCATTGATCGCCGTGGCGCAGCGGGTGGCGCAATGGCTTTGATGGATCAGCGAATGGCCGGGGCGGCTGACGATCTCTTCCAGAAAGATCGGCGCGCCGAGATAGGCAGCCCAGCGGCACATCAGCGCCGCCCCCGCGCGAAAGAATCAAAAGCCATGCCCTGCCCCTTGTTTTACAAGGCTGTAACACGAAACCGGCCCGCGGGGGGCCGGTTTTTTGCACAGGGTTATCCACAAGAGGCGCGGCGGGCGGTCAGCCGATCTCTTCCACCACGACCAGATCGCGGATGCTCGCCCCCTTGGCATGGGCAAGCGCGGCCTGATAGGCGGGCGAGTGGTAGCAGTCCACCGCATGCTGCAGGCTGGGGAAGCGCGCCACCACGTTGCGGGCGCGGTCATTGCCTTCGAGCTGGACGTAATTCCCGCCACGGGCAAGAAACACCCCGCCATGCGCGGCAATGGCAGGACCGGCTTCCTTGGCATATTTGCCGTAAGCCTCGGCATCGGTCACATCGACATGGGCGATCCAGAGCGCGGTCGGCATGGCGTCACGCCCCCAGCACGGCTTCGGCCGCCCTGATCGCCGCATCGGCCTGCGCGATATCCGCCCCGCCCGCCTGCGCCATGTCGGGACGGCCACCGCCGCCCTTGCCGCCCATCGCCTCGGCCGCCGCCTTCACCAGCGCAACCGCCGAGATCCTGCCCGTCAGGTCCGCCGTGACGCCTGCCGCGACGGCGGGCTTCGCGCCCGTGTCGGCGATCAGCAGCACCGCGCCCGACCCGATCTGCACCTTCATCGCGTCGATCAGCGCGGGCAGGTCCTTGCCCGACACGCCCGACAGCACCTGCGCGAGGAACTTGACCCCGCCGATCTCTTTCGCGTCCGGCCCGCCCTTGGCACCGCCGCCCATCGCAAGGTCACGGCGCAGTTGCGCGACCTCGTTCTGAAGCGCGCGGCGTTCCTCGGCCAGCGCCTTCACACGCTCCACCACCTCGCCCACCGGCGCTTTCAGCGCGGCGGCGATGTCGGAAAGCCGCGCATCCTGCGCGCGCAGATGGTCGAGTGCGGCCTGACCCGTCAGCGCCTCGATCCGGCGTACACCGGCCGAGGATGCGCTGTCGCCCAGAAGGACGAAGGCCCCGATATCGCCCGTGCGCGCCACATGCGTGCCGCCGCAGAGTTCAAGGCTGTAGGTCCGCCCGTCCGCGCCCTTGCCCGACCCGTCGAGGCTGCCCATCGACACGACGCGCACCTCATCCCCATACTTTTCGCCGAACAGCGCCTGCGCGCCAAGCGCGCGGGCATCGTCGGGCGTCATGATGCGGGTATCGACGGGGCTGTTCTGGCGGACGAAGGCGTTCACCTCGGCCTCCACCTGCGCCAGTTCCGCGGGGGCCAGCGCCGCCGAATGGCTGAAGTCGAAGCGCAGGCGGTCGGGCGCGTTCAGGCTGCCCTTCTGCGCCACATGCTCGCCAAGCGCGCGGCGCAGCGCCTCGTGCAGCAGGTGGGTGGCGGAATGGTTGGCGCGGATCGCGGCGCGGCGCTTGTGCTCCACCTCCAGCTTGGCGGGCTGGCCGGACTTCACCTCGCCCTCCGTCACCGTGGCGATGTGGATGAAGACGCCCGCGGCCTTCTTCGTATCGGTCACATGGGCCAGACCCGTGGCCGTGCGGACCCAGCCCGCATCGCCCACCTGACCGCCGCTTTCCCCGTAGAAGGGCGTCTGGTTGACAACGATCTGCACCGCCTCGCCCATCGTGGCGGCGGGGATCGCCGCCCCGTCGCGCACCAGCGCGGTGATCACGCCTTCGGCGGTTTCGGTGTCATAGCCGAGGAATTCCGTCACGCCATGCGCTTCGGCCAGTTCGAACCAGATCTTGGCATCCTTCGCCTCGCCCGTGCCGGCCCATGCGGCGCGCGCCTTGGCCTTCTGTTCGGCCATGGCCGCATCGAAGCCCGCGACATCCACGCCGCGCCCCTTTTCGCGCAGCGCATCCTGCGTCAGGTCCAGCGGGAAGCCATAGGTGTCGTAAAGCTTGAAGGCCGCAGCACCCGGCAGGTCCGCCCCTTCGGCCACGCGCGAGAGTTCGTCATCCAGCAGCTTCAGACCGCGGTCGAGTGTCTGCTTGAACTTCGTCTCCTCCAGCCGCAGCGTCTCCTCGATCAGCGCCTGCGCGCGGGCAAGCTCTGGATAGGCACCGCCCATCTGGCGCACCAGCGCGGGCACGAGGCGATACATCACCGGATCCTGCGCGCCCAGCATATGTGCGTGGCGCATCGCGCGGCGCATGATGCGGCGCAGCACATAGCCGCGCCCTTCGTTCGACGGCATCACGCCATCGGCGATCAGGAAGCTGGTCGAACGCAGGTGATCCGCGATCACGCGGTGATGCACCTTGCCCGGACCATCGGGATCGGCGCTGGTGGCATTCGCCGAGGCCTCGATCAGGCTCCGCATCAGGTCGGTGTCATAGTTGTCGTGCTTGCCCTGCAA
>JBEEOG010000140.1:0-7181 GCA_041191745.1 Pseudomonadota bacterium
TCGAAGAACTTCTCGGCACCGAGGTCGGCGCCGAAGCCAGCTTCCGTCACCACATAGTCGGTGAGCTTGAGGGCAGCCTGCGTGGCCATGACCGAGTTGCAGCCATGCGCGATGTTGGCGAAGGGGCCGCCATGCACGAAGGCGGGGTTGTTTTCCAGCGTCTGGACGAGGTTGGGCTGCATCGCATCCTTCAGCAGCACGGTCATCGCGCCGTCGGCCTTGATGTCGCGGCAGTAGATCGGGGTCTTGTCGCGGCGATAGGCCACGACGATGTCGCCCAGACGCTTCTGCAGGTCGGCCAGATCCTTGGACAGGCAGAGGATCGCCATGACCTCGGACGCCACGGTGATGTCAAAGCCCGTCTGGCGCGGGAAGCCGTTCGACACGCCGCCAAGGCTGGTCACGATGTCGCGCAGCGCGCGGTCGTTCATGTCCATCACGCGGCGCCACACGACGCGGCGTTCGTCGATGGCCAGATCGTTGCCCCAGTAGATGTGGTTGTCGATCATCGCCGACAGCAGGTTGTGGGCAGAGGTGATCGCGTGGAAGTCGCCGGTGAAGTGGAGGTTCATCTCCTCCATCGGCACGACTTGCGCGTAGCCGCCGCCCGCAGCGCCGCCCTTCATCCCGAAGTTCGGGCCGAGAGAGGCTTCGCGGATGCAGACCACGGCCTTCTTGCCGATGCGGTTCAGGCCGTCGCCCAGACCGACGGTCGTCGTCGTCTTGCCCTCGCCCGCGGGGGTCGGGTTGATCGCGGTGACGAGCACGAGCTTGCCGTCCGGACGGTCCGCGAGCGAGCGGATGAAGTCCTGGCTCACCTTGGCCTTGTCATGGCCATAGGGCAGCAGATGTTCGGCCGGAATGCCGAGCTTGGCCCCGATCTCCATGATCGGTTTCTTCTTCGCTTCGCGTGCGATTTCGATGTCGGTCTTGAACGCCACGTCAATAACTCCCCGGGGCTTCGCTGTGCTTTGCCCTGTCAATACCGACCGCGCCGCCCGATCAAAGGCGGGTTTGCGACGCCTTCGCCGCGAAATTCGGCAGGCTGTGTTTCCGATCGGAAATTTCGGAACGTTTATGCGAAACGCGCCGCATAACGGAACACCCGTTCCGCCTGCTCAGCCCCGCGCGCCCGCCCAGACGGGCTGGTCTGGGATGTGCAGGCGCACCCGCTCTCCCAGACGGAAAGTGCCTTCGCGTTCCACCCAGGCGGTGATGCCGCGGCGGCCATTGGCGGCCGATCTGAAGCGCGCGCCGAAACCGGGATTTGCCCCCTCGATCGGTCTGGCGGGAAGCTGGCAGGGGCGGTTCTGCATGTCCGCGACCAGCGTCGCCCCGCCCTCGCCCTGCAAGCGCGAGGACGGCGGCAGGTTGCTGAAATCGGGCAGCCCCGCCAGCACCATGGTCGCCCCCAGAAGCGCGGGGTCCAGCCGGTCCAGCCCCATGCGCGCGGCGATCTGGTCCAGTTCCTCGGCCGACAGGACCGAGAACTGGCGCGTGTTCCGGATCGTCGTGCCCTTGGGGTATTGCGCGACGACGCGGCTGCAACTGGGCCGCGTCAGGCCGCCGTGATCCTCTCCCACCGGCCCCGCGAAACTGGCCGCGATCTGGTCCACGGGATGCGAGACGAGACCCGCCTTCCGGTCGCGGACAAGGCCGAGGAAGGTGATCGTGGCGTAATGGTCGGTGGGGATCAGGGCGGGCATCAGCGGCGGACCGTCAGGAAAAGGCGGCGGAAGGAAAACAGCACCATGCCGCATCGCGCTGCGGGCGGTGCGACGGGGCGGCGACCTTGGCCAGCAGGCCCAGCGCGGGGCGCAAGCGCAAGCCCCGAAACCGTCTATAGGCTTCGGGGCTCCGGTCCTTGGTCAGGTCGTCCGGCATGGATCAGATGGCCGGTTCAGGCTCCGGTCCGGCCTTGGGGGCCTTGGGTTTCGTCTTGGGGATCGAGACCACCGAACCGCCGCCCGAGGCGGGCTTGTCGGCATCGTCACCGCCGCCCAGCGCCTCGCCCGCGATGACCTTGCGGATCTCGTCGCCCGTCAGGGTTTCGTATTCCAGAAGCCCCTTGGCCAGACGTTCGAAATCCTCGGCCTTCTCGATCAGGATGCGGCGGGCGGTTTCATAGCCTTCGTCGATCAGGCGCTTCACCTCGTCCTCGATCAGCTCCTTGGTATGGGCCGAGACCGAGAAGCCCGCCGTGTTGCCCTGATAGCCTTCATGCGCTTCGGCATAGTCGATATTGCCGACCTTGTCGGACATGCCCCAGCGCATCACCATCGCCCGTGCCAGCGACGACGCCTGCTGGATGTCGCCCGCAGGGCCCGAGGACACGCCCTCTTCGCCATACTTGATGATCTCGGCGGCCTTGCCGGCCATCGTCATGGCGATCTTCTGCTTGCCCTCGTCCTTGTGCATGTTCAGCCGGTCCATCTCGGGCAGGCTGACGACCATGCCGAGCGCGCCGCCACGCGGGATGATGGTGGCCTTGTAGACGGGGTCGCACTTGGGCAGGTTCAGCCCGACGATGGCGTGGCCGGCCTCGTGATAGGCGGTCTTTTCCTTCTGGTCGGGCGTGAGGACCATCGAGCGGCGCTCTGCCCCCATCATCACCTTGTCCTTGGCATTCTCGAAATCGATCATGGTCACGAAACGGCGGCCCGCACGGGCGGCCATCAGCGCGGCCTCGTTGACAAGGTTCATCAGATCGGCACCCGAGAACCCGGGCGAGCCGCGCGCGATCGTGCGAAGGTCCACATCCGGCCCCAGCGGCACCTTGCGGGCATGGACCGACAGGATCTTCTCGCGCCCCTTGATGTCGGGGTTCGGCACATGGATCTGGCGGTCGAAGCGGCCGGGGCGCAGCAGCGCGGGGTCGAGCACGTCCTTGCGGTTGGTGGCCGCGACGATGATCACGCCTTCGTTCGCCTCGAACCCGTCCATTTCGACCAGAAGCTGGTTCAGCGTCTGTTCGCGTTCGTCGTTGCCGCCGCCGATGCCCACGCCGCGCGCACGGCCCACGGCGTCGATCTCGTCGATGAAGACGATGCAGGGCGCGTTCTTCTTGGCCTGTTCGAACATGTCGCGCACCCTCGACGCGCCCACACCCACGAACATTTCCACGAAGTCGGAACCCGAGATGGTGAAGAACGGCACCCCCGCCTCGCCCGCGATGGCGCGCGCAAGCAGGGTCTTACCCGTGCCGGGCGGGCCGACCAGCAGCGCACCCTTCGGGATCTTGCCGCCGAGGCGGCTGAACTTCTGCGGGTTACGCAGGAATTCGACGATCTCTTCCAGTTCTTCCTTGGCCTCGTCGATGCCGGCCACGTCGTCAAAGGTCACGCGACCGTGCTTTTCGGTCAGCAGTTTGGCGCGCGACTTGCCAAAGCCCATCGCACCGCCGCGCCCGCCGCCCTGCATGCGGTTCATGAAGAAGATCCAGACCCCGATCAGCACGAGGAAGGGAAGCCAGAGCGAGATCAGCGACAGGAAGCCCGACTGTTCCTGCGCTTCGGCCTTCACCTCGATCCCGTTGGCGATCAGGCGGTCGGTCAGCACCTCGCCCTCGGGCTTGATGGTGACGTATTGCTGGCCGTCCTTGCCGCGAACGAGGACGCGCTCCCCGTCGAGCGTGACGCTTGCCACCTCGCCCGCATCGACGCGGCTGATGAAATCCGAATAGGACAGAGCGCGCGACGACATCGTCGATTGCCCGCCGCTGAACAGGTTGAAAAGCGCAAGGATCAGCAGCAGCAGGACGACCCAGAACGCGAAATTTCGTGCGTTGCCCACGAAGGAACTCCCAATCGATGGCCTGCGGGCGGAAAGCCTGCGGCCTTGGCCATTAAGATAGAGATAAAGGGCGGCGGTTCAATGCGATAAAGCGGCATGCCGCAGCAGCCCCGCGGGGGGCAGCGGGCGGGCCTGCCATGCGGGGTCGGGGCAGGCCAGCGGCGCAGCCACCAGATCCGCCCCCGCCCAGACGGCGGGCGAGGACAGAAGCGACGCGCGCGGCAGCCCCGTCTCGCGCCAGTGCGGGCAGAGGGCAAGACCCGCAGGCCCGAGGGCGCGCAGCGTCAAACCCTTGATTTCCGGCCCCGTCACCTGCCAGCGCCCGTCCCAGACCTGCCCTGCGGGGACGCTTGTCGGCGCCACGGCGCGCCATTCCCGCGTCAGACGCAGACCGCCCTTCACAGGCCGCGCGACGCATCCGCCCAGCACGGCGGGCCTGCCCGCGCGGGCGGTCGCGACCAGACGGGTCAGCGCCGCCCCCCTTGGGCCATATTCCGCCGAAGCGATGTACAGGAGTGCGGCCTGCAGGATGCGACGCAACGCCTCGGGCCCTGCATCGGCCAGAAGGTCGGGCGCAACCAGCACGTCGCCGCGGTCGATCCCCACGCCGCGCGCCACCCAGCCCGCGGCGCAAGCGTCAAGGGCCGCGCGCAGCGTCGCATAGCCTTGCGCGATGGCGGCCAGCCCTTCGGCCCCGCCCGTGGCCGCGATCTCCTTGCGGGCGCGGGCGCGGGCATAGGCGTCGTCGGTATTGGTCGCATCCTCGGCCCAGAGGATCCCGCGCGCGGACAGCCAGTCGCGCAACTCGGCCCGCCCGACAGCCAGAAGCGGGCGCAGGAAGCGGATGGCCCCCACCTGACGCAGGGGTTGCATGGCGGCCAGCCCGTCCACCCCCGCGCTGCGGTCGCGCCGCATCAAGAGCGTCTCGGCCACGTCGTCGCGGGTATGGCCCAGACAGACCGTGCCGATGCCCTGCCCCGCAGCCCAACCGGCCAGCGCCGCGATCCGCCCGCGCCGCGCGGCATCGGGCAAGTTGCCCCGCCCGTCCCAGCGCCAGTGCAGGACTGTATGCGGCACCCCCAGCGCGGCGCAGGCGCGGGCGACCATCGCGGCCTCGTCCGCGGCTTCGGCGCGCAGGCCGTGATCGACGGTGGCCACGCTGACCGCTGAGCCTGCCGCCACGGCCAGATGCAGCAGCGCCATCGAATCCCCGCCCCCCGAAACGGCAAGGCCCAGACGGGCGCCCCGCGCCGCATCCAGGCCTTGCAGAAACCGCGTCTCGATGCTGTCGGTCAGCTGCACCCCAACCCCTGCATCGCGACCGAGGCGCTTGCCGCCTCGGGCGAGGCGGGGAAGCGGGTGCCCACCTCTTGCAGGGTGACGCAGGCCTCGGGCGTCTGGCCCAGCGTGCCGAGCGACTGGCCCAGCTTCAGCAGCGCCTCGCCCGCCTTGGGCCCCGAAGGCTGGCCCGAGAAGCCGTCGAGATAGGCGCGCGCCGCCCCCGCCGTGTCGCCCAGTTGCGCCAGCGCGTCGCCGCGCAGGACATGGGCTTCCTGCGTCAGCGGACCACCCGGGTAGGATTGGGTAAAGGTCGCAAAGAGGTCTGCGGCGGCACGAAAGTCACCCTGACCGAGCACCTCCCGCGCCCGGTCGAAATCCGCCTGTTCGCCCACCGCGAGTTCCGGCCCGCCCGTGACGGGCGCGGCGGGTTCGGTCGGGGTGGCGGGGACGGCGGCGCCCCCTCCGGTCGTGGCACCGCCGCCAAGCGGCTGGGCCGAGGCGAGGGCCGCGATATCGCAGCCCTCGGTCAGTTCGCAGACACGGAATTCAAGGTCGTTCACCCGCCGCGTGCCATCGGTGATGACGGCGTTCAGCTTCAGCTCCACCTCTTCGGTCTTGCCGGTCAGCTGGGCAAGCTGCGCCTCGATCGCGTCCATCCGTGCCAGCGCGTCGCCCCCCGCGGCCCCGCTTGCGGCGGCGCCCGTGGTGACAAGCTCGGATTTCAGGGCGTTGAACTGGGCCGACAGCGCGGACAGCTCCGCCCTTATGTCGGCCAGCGTCTGCGCGCGGTCCTGCCCGAAGGCAGCCAGCGGCGCAAGCGCAAGCAGGCAGGCAAGGCGGAGCATCCGCATCATCGGATCAGGCCCCCGCGCCCATCGACAGCACCGTCACGGCGCGGCGGTTCTTGGCGTAGCAGCTTTCGTCCGAGCAGATCTCGATCGGGCGTTCCTTGCCGTAGGAGACGGTCCGCATGCGCGTCGCGGGAACCCCCTGCGAGATCAGGAAGTCCTGCACCGCGCTCGCACGGCGCGCGCCCAGCGCGAGGTTGTATTCCCGCGTGCCCTGTTCGTCGGCATGGCCTTCGATGATGATCGCATAGCTCGGGTTCGCGGCCAGCCACTGCGCCTGACCCTGCAGGATCATCCGCGCCTCGGGCGAGAGGGTGGACTGGTCCACGGCAAAGAGCACGCGGTCGCCGACCGTCTGGTTGAAATAGGCGATGGAGGTCGGGTTGTTCGGATCGCCCAGACCGTCCACGCCGACACCGCCCGCGCCGAAGCCGCCCGCGCCCATGCCGTCGGCACCGCCCGCGCCGCCCGCACCGAAGCGGTCGGGATTGTTGCAGGCCGCCAGCGCAAGGGCCGCGACGACGAGGAGGGCCTTGGGAAGAATGGTCATGTCCGTCATTCCTTTTTGGATCATTGGCTCGATTGCGGCCAGTCTAGCAGTTTTGCGGCGCCGGGGGAATCCGGTGCCGCGCGTGGGTCAGGCGTGCGGTCAGGGCAGAAGCGGCGACCATGCGGGGTCCGAGGCGGGGCCGTCGGTCGGCACCTGCCGCAGGTTGCGCCCCGAGATGTCGACGCTGAACAGCTGCGCCTGCCCCGAGGCCCCCGCGCTTTCGCGGGTGAACATGATCACGCGCCCGTTCGGGGCCCAGGTCGGGCCCTCGTCCAGGAACGAGGCGGTGAGCAGCCGCTCTTCCGATCCGTCCGTCCGCATCACGCCGATGTGGAAGCGGCCCGCATTCTGCTTGGTGAAGGCGATGTAGTCGCCCTGCGGCGACCAGACGGGCGTGCCGTAGCGCCCCGCGCCGGCCGAGATGCGGCGCGGCTCGCCGCCGCCGGCCGACATGACGTAAAGCTGCTGGCCCCCCGTGCGGTCGCTTTCAAAGACGATCTGGCTGCCATCGGGGCTGAACGAGGGCGCCGTCTCGATCGAGGGCGCGTTGGTCAGCTGGCGCACCTGCCCCGACCCGATGTCGAGCGCGTAGATATCCGTATTCCCGCCCCGTTCGAGGCTGAAGACCACCGTCCGCCCGTCGGGCGCGAAGCGCGGCGCGAAGGTCATCGTGCCGTCAAGCTGCGCCAGCGGCTGCACGGCCAGATTGG
>JBEEOG010000141.1:0-4574 GCA_041191745.1 Pseudomonadota bacterium
ATCATGCCGATCCCGCAATTGAAGGTCTTGAGCAGTTCCGCCTCGGCCATGTCGGCCTGCGTGGCCAGCCAGCGGAAGACGGGGGGAAGGTTCCATGCCGACAGGTCGATCTCGCAGGCCAGCCCCTCGGGCAGCACGCGGGGCGGGTTTTCCGTCAGCCCACCGCCGGTGATGTGAGCCAGCCCGTGCACGCCGCCCGCACGGATCGCGGCCAGCGCCTGCCGGACGTAAAGCCGCGTGGGCGCCAAGAGCGCCGCGCCCAGCGTGGTGCCTTCGGCAAAGGGGCATGGCGCATCCCAGCCCAGCCCCGACAGCTCCACCACCTTGCGGACGAAGCTGTAGCCGTTGGAATGCACCCCGTTCGAGGCAAGGCCCAGAAGCACATCGCCCGCCCGCACGCCCGCGGGCAGGTCCGATCCCCGCTCCATCGCGCCCACGGCGAAACCGGCAAGGTCGAAATCGCCCTTGTGATACATGCCCGGCATCTCGGCCGTCTCGCCCCCGATCAGCGCGCAGCCCGACGCCTCGCAGCCCGTGGCGATGCCGTCGATGATGCGGGCGGCCTGATCGACATCCAGTTTTCCGGTGGCGAAATAGTCGAGGAAGAGCAGCGGCTCCGCCCCCTGGCAGACAAGGTCGTTCACGCACATGGCGACAAGGTCGATCCCGATCGTGTCCACGTTGCCCGTGTCGATGGCGATGCGAAGCTTGGTGCCCACGCCATCGGTCGCGGCGACAAGGATCGGATCGCTGTATCCGGCCGCCTTCAGGTCGAAGAGCGCCCCGAACCCGCCGAGGCCCGACATCGTGCCCGCGCGGTTCGTGCGCTTGGCGGCGGGCTTGATGCGTTCGACAAGCGCGTTGCCCGCGTCGATATCCACCCCTGCCTGCGCATAGGTAAGGCCGTTCGTCATGGTGTCCTCCGCAGCGGGGCTTGCACTTGCCGCGCCGCATATACCACGGGGGCGCAACGCGCAACGCCGCAGCCTGCCCCCGATGCCGCAGCCGCCGCGAAACGTGTTGACGCCCCCGCCCTTGGCGCATACCCAAGTTTCCAGTGGGGCTGTAGCTCAATGGTTAGAGCCGGGCGCTCATAACGCCTTGGTTGGGGGTTCGAGTCCCTCCGGCCCTACCATCCCGCCCATGCCCGCGTCAGGGGCGCCGCCGCGACGCCCCCGCCCCCCCGTCAGGCCCCCCTCACGCCGCCGAGGCGCGGCGGAACCGCGTGTCCAGATCATCCCCGCCCGACCCGAGGTCCAGCGCGAATCCGTCGGCCGGCAGGGATGCGGGCGGCTGGGGCACCCGCGCCGCCATGCGCTGCGGCACGACGGTCTCGGCCCCGCCCATGCGGAAGAAACCGACCGCGCGGCTGAGCGCCTCTGCCTGGCTGGACAGCTCCGCCGCACCTGTCGCCATCTCTTCGGCGGCGCTGGTGTTCTGCTGGGTCACGCGGTCCAGACGCTGGATCGACTGGCTGATCTGGGACGACCCCGTGGACAATTCGCGCGACGCGACGGTGATTTCCGTCACCAGCGCGGCGGTGCGTTCGATGTCGGGCACGAGCCCCGCCAGCATCTCGCCCGCCTGCGTGGCGCTACGCAGCGTATGCGCGGAGAGGGTGGAAATCTCGGTCGCCGCCATCTGGCTGCGTTCGGCCAGCTTGCGGACCTCGGCCGCGACGACCGCGAAGCCGCGACCATGCTCGCCCGCCCGCGCGGCCTCGACCGCGGCGTTCAGCGCCAGAAGGTCGGTCTGGCGCGCGATTTCCTGCACGATCATGATCCGTTCGGCGATGGTCTGCATCGCCGTCACCGCACCGGTCACCGCCCGCCCGCTGGTGGCGGCATCCTGCGCCGATTTCACCGCGATCCGTTCGGTGACGGTCGCATTCTCGGCGCTCTGGCCGATATTGGCGGCCATCTGTTCCACCGCGGCCGAGGCTTCCTCGGACGAGCCGGACTGTTCGGTCGCCCCGCGGCTCAGCTCTTCGGACGAGGCCGCGATCTGCGCCGCCCCCGACGCCACGCTGCGCACCGCAGCGCTGACTTCGGCCATCACCTCGCGAAGGCGGGTCAGCATCTGGCGCTGCGCGGCCAGAAGGGCGGCGATCTCGTCGCGGCCCGTCACCTCGGTCTCGGTCGTCAGGTCGCCGTCGGCGATGGCCTGCGCCATGCGGACCGACGCGGCAAGCCCCCGCGACAGCCGCCGGATCAGCAGCGTGGCCGCAACCAGCACCACCAGCGCCGACAGGGCGAAGAGGGCCAGCATCTCGATCCAGGCAAAGCCATAGGCCTTGCCGGTCTCGGCTTCGCTGGCATGGGCGGCGTCACGGACATAGGTCCGCATCGCCTCGAGCGCGTCGTCGATGCGGTCGGCCATCTCCTGCCCGTCGGTCAGGAACAGCTGGGCCGCCCCCGCGCGGTCGCCCGCCTTGTCCATCGTGACCATCCGCATCTGCAGCGGAAAGGCCTCAAGGTGGATGTCGTTGAATGCGTTGACACGGCGCAGAAGTTCGGGGTCCGTGACGCTGCCCTGCAACAGGGCGATCAGGCGCTCCACCTCGGCCACGTTGCCCTTGAGCACCTCGAGCAGCCGCGCATCCTCGGCGGCGGTGGCGGTTTCCGGCAGAAACAGGATGCGCGCCACCGAATTGCGGACATCCTTCTTGCGGGCGACGATATCCTCGATCGCCATCAGGTTCTCGACATCGACATTCATCGTCTGCCGATAGGCCGCGTTGGCCAGACCGAGGTTGTGCAGCCCGACCCAGGTGGCCACACCCCACAAAAGGAAAACAAGAGAGAAGATGGCAATCAGCCGTGTCTTGATCGTCGCGAGCATAAGGACCCCATTCCGCGATGGCACAAAGTTGCGCCGTCCTGCAGGCCACAGGACGGGCGATACAACCCTAGACGGCGCAAAGCCGCGCGGGTTTACCCGACCGTGGTTGCGGGCTGGGCCAAGCGGTCAGACCGGCCGCGCCGAGGCCCTTTCGCGGGCCGAGATGTAGAGGGCCGAACCGATCAGGATCGCCACGCCGACAAAGGTCCAGCCGTCGGGCAGATCGCCGAAGAACCACCATCCGACGACGGTCGCCATCACGATCTCGGTATAGGCCAGCGGCGCGAGGAGCGAGGCTTCGGCATGGTCATAGGCACGGGTGATCAGCAGATGGCCCGCCGTGGCGATCAGGCCCACCAGCACGAACTGCGCCCAGACCCATGCATCGGGCGATTGCCACAGGAAGGGCACCGCGACCGATGTCAGCGCCGCGCCCATCAGGCTGGTGTGGAACATGGTGACGACCGCATGGGCCTGCCCCGCCATGCGCCGTGTCACCAGCATGTAAAGCGCAAGGCTGACGCCAGAGGCGAAGGCCAGCACCTGCCCCGCGCCGATCTCGGTCAGGCCGGGGCGCAGGATGACCAGCGTGCCCGCAAAGCCCACCGCCACGGCGGCCCAGCGCCGCAGACCCACCTTCTCGCCCAGCACAAGGGGCGAGAGCGCGGTGACGACAAGCGGCTGGACGAAAAAGATCGCCAGCGCCTCGGCGATGCCGAGGAACTTGAGCGACCAGAAGAAGAAGAAGGTCGCCGCGATCAGGAAGCCCGCCCGCATCAGGTGGAACACCGGCCGGTCGGGCCAGAGCGCGCCGCGCCCCGCGATCCCGAGCGCGAAGGGCAGCGTCAGCGCCGCCCCCAGCGCCATCCGCGCCCAGACGATCATCAGGATGGGCACGCCCTGCTGGCCCAGATGCTTGGCCACCACGTCGAGGAAGGGCAGGATCGCCATCGCCGCCAGCATCAGGACGACGCCGCGCAGGCTGTCGGCGCGCGGCGCGGGGGCGGGAGCTCGGGCCGTGGTCATCTAGAAGCGGTCATCTGGAGGTGGTCATGGGGCGGGGGGTCCTTTCGTCAGGCGACCCTCGCCCCCTGCCCCGCGCCCGTCTTGTCCATCCGCGCCACCCGTGGTCGGTGACGCGACCTGCGCCGCGATCCAGTCGCGGAAGGCCGCAAGCGCGGGGCGCGGGGCGGGATCTTCCGGCCAGACGAGGTAATAGCTGCCCGCCGACCTGACCGGCGTGCCAAAGGCGGGCACCAGCCGCCCCGCGCGCAGATCATCCGCGATCAGGAAGGTGGGCAGAAGCGCCACGCCCAGCCCGTGGATGGCCGCCTGCTGCATCGTGGCGAACTGGTCGAACATCATGCCCGCAGGCCGCTGCCCCGCCAGCCCCTGCGCCGCGAACCAGCGCCCCCAGTCGCCCGTCCGGCTTTCGATCATCAGAAGCGGCAGCGCCAGCAGGTCCGCGGGCCCTGTCATTGGCTGCACGCGGACGGCGGGGGCGCAGACGGGCAGCACCTCCTCTTCCATCAGCAGCAGATGCGCGGCCCCCGCCCAGTCCGCCCGCCCGTAATGGATGGCCGCGTCGAAGCCCTCGACGGCAAGGTCGAACGGGCGCAGGCGGGTGGACAGGGCAAGGCTCACCGCCGGATGGGCGGCACGGAAGGCGGGCAGGCGCGGGGCCAGCCAATGCATCCCGAAGGCGGGCAGGATGGCGATGGTCAGGCTGCCCC
>JBEEOG010000142.1:0-6323 GCA_041191745.1 Pseudomonadota bacterium
AGGACGAGTCCTGCCAACGGCGCAACTGGATCCAGACGCTGATCGGCGCGGCCGAGCACATGCCCGAGGTGGAGGCGAACGAACTCAAGCGCGTCGCCATCGTGGTGATGATGCAGGACGAAATCCTTGCCCCCGCCTTTGCGGAACTGGGCTATGACGTCGGCGCACCGGGCAACGAGGTCAGCTCGGCCAAGCAGCGCGCGCAGGAACCCTCGCTCTCGACCGCGTCGTCCGAAACGGGTCGCAAGGTCGAGGCATCGATCGGTGCGATGGCCCCGACCTGCAGCGTCGTCGTCCCCAGCGGCGCGTCCGACAGCTTCGTGAAGCTGGTCGAGGCGAAGGGCTGCAGCGTGCGGAGGAACTGACATGCGTACCGCTTGCGCCGCCGTCCTCGTCGCCCTCATGCCCGCTGTCGCTGCGGCAGGGGACGAGATGATCGTGCCGGTCGCCCTTCTTTCGGAAGAGGCGGTCCCCTATGCCGCCACCTTTGATCCGCCGGCCCTGCTGCCGACCGACCGTGCCTCGACGCTGTTTGCCATCCGGTCGATGACGGCGACGATCGAGAGCATGGCCTTCGTGCCGCGGGTCGATCCGGTCTCTGCCGCCGTCACGACCCTGACCGCGCGTTGGGAAGTCGCGATTGCCGGTCTCGCCGCCAACTGGACCGAACAGACGCGTCTTGCCATCACCGGCATGACCTCTGGCGTCGCGAAGGCCGTCGATACCTACCCCGCGGGCGGAATGGATTTCGACGACGAGTCGCTTTTCGTCGGACCGGTTTTCGACGGCAGCCTGGGTTCGCCTGCTGCTGGATTCTTCGGGCCCTGAGCCTTCCTTCCGCCCTGTTGCCGCCCGTCTGGAGTTAGAATGACCATGAAACCTGTATTCGCCGCTGTGGCCGCTGTCGGCCTGATGTCCGGATGCGTCGCCCCGACCACGTCGACCGTGCAGACGCCCGGTCTTGTGGCCATGGGCGGTGTCACCGTCCAGCCGGGCATCCCCTGCGCCCATCTGGTCGAAGAGGCCGCAAAGGGTGTCGCGGGCTGCGAGGGCTATCTGCCGGTCAAGCCGATGTCCGCAGGCGAGGCCGCCCAGATCGCCGACCTGAATGCCCGCTTCTCGGCCAGCGTGTCGCCGGTGGCCTATTTCGAATTCGGCGAATCGGACCTGACCGCTTCCGCCCGCGGCGTGCTCGACGCGCAGGCGGACTGGATGCTGACGCATAGCCAGATCCTGTTCACCGTCTATGGCCATACCGACCTTGTGGGTTCGGAAGGCTACAACTTCGATCTGGCCAAGCGCCGCGCCGAGAACGTGGTGGCCTATCTCGCCACCCGCGGGGTGCCGAGCGCGCAGCTCGTCGCGCTGGTGTCCTATGGCGAGACGCGCCCCGCCATCGTGACCGAGGCGCGCGAAGGCCAGAACCGCCGCACCGTGACCGAGGTGAGCGCCTTCCTGACCGAACCGCGCCTGATCACCGCCGAACAGGTGCCTTGCGCGATCATCGAGACGAAGTTCCTTGCCAGCTATCCGGCCTGCGTCGAGGAACCCTCGCGCGCCATCGCCCCGCCGCCGCCGCCGCCCCCGCCGGTCGAGCAGGAGACCGAAATCACCACCGGCACCGGCACGAACACCACCACGACCTATGCCCGTCTGACCACCAACGGCACGACCGAAGAGCGCGAGACCACCGGCTCTGCGGGCAACGGGTCGGTGACCAGCGGGGCCTCCGTCACCACCACCACGACCGAACGCCGCATCTCGCTCGATGTGAATGGCGAGGTGCAAGAGTATGTGACCGATCCGGATGGATCGAATGCGCGTCGCGTCCCTTGAGTGTAGTAGCTGATTTCCCGACGGAGCTTTGGACGTGATGAAACTGACCCATGCGGCGCTTGCCGCCGCGATGACCGTGTTGCTCGGGGCCTGTGCGACAGGCCCCGACGTGCGCGGCAAACCCGTGCCGACGGCCTATTTCATCTTCTACGAAAAGGACACCGTCACCCCGACCGAGGATGCGAGCGCCAGCCTCGACGAGGCGGCCGCCTTCCTGACGCAGTATGACAACACCTCGGTGCGGATCGTGGGCCATGTCTCTGCCGACGAGACGGTGACCGGACTGGACCAGCAGCGCGCAAGCCACGTGGCCGAGGAATTGGCAAAGCGCGGCGCGCAGCCTCCGCGCATGCAATTGCTGAGTGTCGGCAATGCGGAAAGCATTTCGACGGATGATCCGGCAGCGGACCGAAGGGTAGAAATCCTGTTTGTCACGATGTGACGGAAAAAGCCCCGCCCGAAAGGCGGGGTTTTTTTAATGCAGGGACCGCGCGCGATCCGTCCGATCGTCTGGCAGAAAAAACCGAAAGATCGTGTTTTTTTCTTTTGCAGTCCTTGGGCCCCATTCCATGATCATGCAAAGCATCAAATATCCTATGGCCGCATTTTTGCGCGGCTTTAGTCGTAAGGTTGCGCGCCGCGCAGCAATGACAAGCGGAGCGGAAGATTGAGGAAGCCCGTCCATAAATTCGTGCCCCGCGCGCCGGACCGTATCCTGGCCGCGCTCGGTGTCGCGGCCCCGATGCTGAACGCGTCGGTGGCGCTGTCGCTGCGGCTGCCGGTCAAGGCGGCGATGCAGCGCTTCGGGCGCAGCCCCGTCGCGCGGCTGGCCGAAAAGGCGACGCTGGCGCCGGGGGCGGACGGGGTCTTCGACATTGTCGCGCTGCGCCCCGCGCTGTTCGGACAGACGAAGCGCGTCGTGCTGGGCCATGTGCCCACCGATGTGGTCGCGGCCATCGCGCCCGATCTGGACCCGCTGACGCAGCTGATGATCCGTGTCATCGATCTGGGCGATACGCATCTGCCGGCAGGGGATGCCGTCATCTTCGTGTCGGTCTGGCCGAAGAAGATGCCCGCGATCGTGGCCATGGACCGTCCGCTGGGTCTGCGCGGCCGCCCGCCGCTGCCGTGCTGAGACGGTCCTGCCCGCCATGGAACAGGGCATGACCGACGCGGGCTTCCTGAAGATCGCGGCGCTCGCGGCCGATGCCCCCGTGACGGGCGCGCCGATGGCCGACCTGCGGGACGGCGGGCTGGACGCGATCCGCGTGGACCATGTGCTGTCACCGCAGGAGTGCGCGCAGGTCGTGTCGGCACTGGCCACGAACGGGGCGGGGTTCGAGACGACAGAGTTTCCCGGACCGTTCCGGTCGTTCTTCTATGGCCGGAACCTGAACCTGAACGAACCCGAGCTTGGCGGCTATTTCGACGCCGCCCGCGCGTTCGATGCGGCACTGGCGCGTCTGGCCCAGCTTGCGGGCGTCGATCCCGTGGCGCGGGTCGCGGCCTGCCTTGCGGCGATGGATGGCGGGCGGCCCTATCTGCCCGCGCCGGGGCCGCAGGGGCGGCGCCATTTCTTCACCACCTTCCGCGGCCACCATCCCGGCGGCTACATTCCCGCCCATTTCGACAACGAACAGACCCTGCGCCCCAGCTATCGCCATGTGGCCGAAGTCACCCGTGGCGACACGCTCTCGTTCGTGCTGACCCTTGCCGAGGCCGAGGCGGGCGGGATGCTCGAGATGTTCGACCTGACCGCGGCGGACGGGGTCGTGAACGACGACCGCAGCGCGCGGCCCGATCTGGCCAGCCTGCGCAGCCAGTGCCTGCCGGTGCCTGCGGGATCGATGCTGGTCGTGCGGTCGGGCGCGCGGCTGCATCGGGTCACGCCGGTCGAGGGCGCGCGGATGCGCTGGACGATGTGCAGCTTCATGGCGGCGGCGCGGGACAGTGCCGCCACCTATTGCTGGGGCTAGGCGTGGATTACGTCGCAGGCCTGATCGCCGCCCGACGGGCGGGGGTGGGGTCCGATCACATCCACCTCGGCCTGACCGACCCCGCCGCCCCGCCCGCCACTTTGGCCGAGGCGCAGGATGCGATGGCCGCGCGGCATCTGGGGCTGCTCGATCTGCGGGACGGGCAGACGGTCGTCGATCTGGGCTGCGGCATCGGCGGGTCCCTGCGGATGATCGACAGCAGGCTGTCGCAGGCGCGGCTGGTCGGCGTGAACATCGATCCGCGCCAGATCGACTTTGCCGCGGCGACGCCGCTTGCCAACCCGGTGACTTGGATGTGCTGCGACGCCGCCGCCTTTTCCGACGGGCGGCGCGGCTGGGCCGACCGTATCCTGTCGCTCGAGGCGATGTTCCACTTTCCCGATCCGGCGGGGGTCTTTGCCGCCGCCGCCCGTGCGCTGCCGCGCGCAGGGCGGATGGTGGTCAGCACCATCCTTCTGCCGCTGGCCCCGTCCTGTTCGGGATCGGTCGCGGCGGTCTGCACGGGCTTCGCGCCTTGGCCCCATGCGGGCATGACCCTGACCGACCTGCGCGCGATGGGCGAAGCGGCGGGGCTGCGGATGACCGGCTGCGAAGACCTTGCGCCCCGCTGCGCGGGCGGCTTCGACTGGATGACCCCGCCCCCCCCGCCCGCGGTGACGGGGAACCCCGTCACCGAACTGCGCCGCCTGTTCGAATGCGGTGCGGCGCAATACCCGCTGATGGTGTTCGAACCGGCCTGACGGGACGCGCGGCCCCACCCATCGCCCCCCCGTCGCCTGCGGTCATGCGCGCGGGAAGCGCACCGTCACCCGCGCCGTGCCGTTGCCGATGCGCCGTTCCATCCCTGCGCCCATCGTCCCCGCGAGAGAGGCGACGATCGACAGCCCCAGCCCCATCCCCCGCGATCCCGCCCCCTTGCGGAAGGGTTCATCCAGGAACTCTGTCCCGTCGGTCGGGTTTTCCACGGTCACGCGCCCGTCGGCCAGCAGGGTCACGCGCACCTGCCCCGTGCCGTGGTCCTGCGCGTTCTCGATCAGGTTGCGCAGAAGGATCGCCACCGCATCCGCATCCGCCGCGATCTGCAACGTCTCGTGGTCGCCATCGTCGAAGCGGATGTCCGCGTCGGGCCGTCGGCGGGCATCCTCGACCAGCAGACGCAGGATCAGGGCCAGATCGCAGGGCCCGCGCCCCAGACCCACCCCCGCCTCGCTGCGCGCCAGTTGCAGAAGCCGTTCGATCCGGCGCGTCAGATCATCGAGCATCGCCGCCGTCGCGGCACGGTCCGGCGCGCTGCCCAGCGTGGCACGGATCGCCGCGACGGGCGTGCGCAACTCGTGCGCGGCATTGGCGACGAAGCGGCGCTCGCTGTCGCGCAGGGCGGCGATCCGCGCCAGATAGCTGTCCAGCGCGGTAGCCAGCGGCCGAAGCTCGGTCGGGATGTCCGCGCCGCCGACCGGCGACAGGTCGTCGGGCATGCGGCCGCCGATCTGCCGCGCCAGCGTCACCACGGGCGCAAGGGTCTGCGTCAGCACGCGCGACACCCCGAGGATCAGAAGCGCCACAAGGGGCAGGATCAGCACCAGAAGGGCAGAGCCCGCCTCCCACATCTCCTCGCGCCGCCAGGCGCGGGCATGGGCGACCTCGACCACCGCCGTGTCGCCCGTCTGGCGCAGGATGCGCCAGCCTTCGGCATCGGAATAGCCGTCCTCGGCCGGCTGTGCCCAGGGCGCGTCGGGCGGCGCACCGGCAAGGCGCGAAATCCGCAGCACCCGTTCGTCGCTGCCCGTCGGCATCCCGACGACGCGCGGCACCACCGGCCCCGTATCCAGCGACAGGATCATCGTCTCGGCCACAAGGGCCATCTCCTGGTCCAGCGCCTCGTTGATCTCGACCTCCAGATACCAGAGCGTCAGACCCGCGGTGCCGAGCCATGCCAGAAGGGCGACCGCCAGAACGCCCCGCGTCAGACGCCAGCGGATCGACCATGCCCCCTTGCGCGGCGCGGTCATGGCAGGATGTATCCCAGCCCGCGCCGCGTCTCGATCGCGTCGGCCCCCAGTTTCTGCCGCAGGCGTGAGACATAGACCTCGATCGCGTTGCCTTCGATCCGGTCGTCGAAGGCATAGAGCCTCTCTTCCAGCGCGGGCTTGGCCAGCACGCGCCCGCGCGCCGACAAGAGCGCATCGAACAGCGCCCATTCGCGCGAGGTGAGC
The DNA here is from genome assembly GCA_041191745.1 of Pseudomonadota bacterium. Taxonomy (GTDB): domain Bacteria; phylum Pseudomonadota; class Alphaproteobacteria; order Rhodobacterales; family Rhodobacteraceae; genus Paragemmobacter. The sequence goes on from JBEEOG010000142.1 coordinate 6,047, forward strand.
CGCACTTCGGCCCCGTCGCGCCAGACCTTCGCGGCGGCACGGTCCACCTCGAGCGGGCCGAGCACGAGCCGCGTTTCCGGCGCGCCCTGACCGCGCCGCGCATGGGCGCGGATGCGGGCCGAGAGTTCGCGCATGTCGAAGGGCTTGACCACATAGTCATCCGCCCCCGCATCCAGCCCCGCGATGCGGTCGCTGATTTGGTCGCGCGCCGTGGCGATGATCACGGGCGTCCGGTCGGCCCGCGCGCGCAGGTCACGCAGCACATCGAGCCCCGATC